>CAUJJN010000060.1 GCA_963204905.1 Pseudomonadota bacterium | reverse complement strand
CGCGCACCGCTCAGCGCCGCCTGCATCGCGTTCTCGCCGTTCTCCATGTGACGGACGATGTTCTCGATCATGACGATGGCGTCGTCGACCACGAAACCGGTGCCGATGGTCAGCGCCATCAATGAAAGATTGTCGAGGCTGAACCCGGCGAAATACATGATGCCGAAACTGGTGATCAGCGACAGCGGCAGCGCCACCCCGGCGATCAGGGTCGCCCGCATCGAGCGCAGGAACAGCAGCACCACCAGCGTCACCAGAATAACGCTGAGGATCAGCGTGAACTGCACGTCCCGCACCGAGGCGCGGATCGTCACGGTGCGGTCGCTGACGACGGTGAGCTTGACGCCGGCCGGGATCGCCTGTTGCAGCTTGGGTATCTGCGCCTGAATCTGGTTGACGACATCGATGACGTTGGCGCCCGGCTGGCGCTGGATATCGATGATGACGGCGGGCGTGCCTTGATACCAGCCGCCGGTGCGATCGTTCTCCAGTCCATCGACGATGCGGGCGACGTCGCCGATGGTGACCGGAGCGCCGTTGCGATAGGCGATGATGATCGGCTTGTAGGCCGCGGCCGCGGTAATCTGGTCGTTGGCGGCGATGGTGTAGGCCTGCTGCGCGCCGTCGAGCGATCCCTTGGGGCCGGAGACGTTGGCGTTGGCGATGGCGGTGCGCAGATCCTCCATGGCGATGCCGTAGGACGCCAGCCGCGACAGGTCCGCCTGCACCCGCACCGCCGGCTTCAGACCGCCGAGCACCGATACGCGGCCGACGCCGGTGAGCTGGCTCAGCCGCTGCGTCAGCAGGGTATCGGCGAGATCGCTCATCGCGCGCAGCGAGATGGTCGGCGAGGTCAGCGCCAGCGTCATCACCGGCGCGTCGGCCGGGTTCACCTTGGCGTAGGTCGGCGGATACGGCAGGTTCTTCGGCAGCACGCCAGCGGCGGCATTGATCGCCGCCTGCACATCCTGCGTCGCCCCGTCGATATCGCGGTTGAGGTCGAACTGCAGCGATATCTGGCTGACGCCGAACGAACTGTCCGACGTCATCGTCGTCAGCGACGGTATCTGTCCCAACTGCCGCTCCAGCGGCGCGGTGAGCAACGACGCCACCACCTCGGGACTCGCGCCCGGCAGCCGCGTCGTCACCTGAACGGTTGGGAAATCGACCTGCGGCAGCGCCGACACCGGCATCGCCCAGTAACCCAGCGCGCCGCCGATCATGAGGGCAACGCCGAGCAAGGACGTCGCGATGGGGCGACGAATGAATGGTTCGGAAACGCTCATCGCTGCGCACTCAATGCTGCACGTCCAAATATCGAGGCGGCCGATGCAGCCTTACGGCTGCGCCTTGCTGTCGTTCTTGCCGCCGTTCGCGGGAGCTTTCGCGGCCCCGTCATCCGGCCCCTTCGTGCGGTCACCGGAACGGCCCTTCTTCTCGCCGGCGTGTTCACCCTGCCCGCGCTGGCCCTTCTCGCCGCGGCGTTCGCGCTTGCGCGGCGCGAGATCCGGCGTGATGACCTGGTCTCCACTGCCGACGCTGACCTTGGCGCCGTCGGCCAGATTGGCGAACCCGGTGGTCACCACCCGGTCGGACGGCTCAAGCCCTTTGGCGATCACCGCATCCTTCTCGTTCTGCTGCGTCACCGTGATCGGCCGCGCGTGGACAATGTCGCCCTCGCCGATCACATAGCTGAAGGTGCCGGCCGGGCCGCGCTGCACTGCTGAGGTCGGAACCACCAGCACCTGCGACAGCGTTTCAACCTTGAGGCGGACGCTGACGAACTGTCCGGGCCAGAGCTGGTAGTTCGGATTGGGAAATTCCGCTTTCAGCTTCACGGTGCCAGTGGTCGGGTCCACCTGATTGTCGAGGCCCTTCAGCGTGCCGGTATCGACAACGGTCTTGCCATCGTTGCCGAACACCTGGACGACGAGCGGCCCCTTGGCGAAGGCCGTGTTGACGCGCACGATCTCCTGCTGCGGCAGGCTGAATTGCACCGCGATCGGCTGCAACTGGGTGATGACGACGAGGCCGGTCGCGTCGGAGGCGTGGATGATGTTGCCCTGATCGATCTGGCGCAGGCCTGCGCGTCCGGCCAGCGGCGCGACGATCTTGGTGTAGCCAAGCGTGGTCTGGGCATTGTCGATCGCCGCCTGATCGGAGCGCACCAGCGCTTCGAGCTGGGCGACCGTCGCCTTCTGGGTGTCGGCCTGCTGCTTGGAGCCGGCGTTGGACGCCGCCAGTTGCTGATAGCGCGCCAGATCGATGCGCGCGTTGGCGAGTTGTGCTTCGTCCTGCGCCTTCTTGGCGAGCGCCTGATCGTACTGGGCCTGATAGATCGCCGGATCGATCTCGGCCAGCACGTCGCCCTTCTTGACGTCCTGTCCCTCGGTGAAATTGACGCTGAGCAGCTTTCCATCGACCTGCGCGCGAACGGTCACGGTGTTGAGGGCGCGCACCGTGCCGACGCCGTCGAGATAGACCGGGACATCCTCGATGCGCGGGGTTGCCGCCAGCACGGGCACCGCCGCGTTCGTCGGTCCCTGGAAGCGCCCGCCGCGGGTCGGCTGCTTCGACTGAAACGCGCTCCAGCCGACGTATCCCAGCCCGGCCAGGATCAGAAGCGTGATCAGCCACGGGAGCACACGGCGCCGTTTGTGCGCCGGCGCCGCGGCCTGCGCATCGGCCGGCTTCCCCGTTTCGTCGGGCTTAAAGAGCATCGGTCGTCCTTGCTGCTGTCGGTCCCCAGCCGCCGCCAAGCGCCTGGTAAAGGCTCACGATGGCTTGCAGCCGCGCCAATTGGGCCTGCGACAGCGAATCCTCAGCCTGAAATAACGTCAATTGCGTGTTGAGCACGGTGACGATGTCCGCCGTGCCGGCCCGGAGCTGTTGCTCGGCGAGCTGAAACGCCCGCCGCGACGCGGCGACGACTTCGCGCTGCAAGCGCAGTTTCTCGTTGCTCTGCTTCACCGCGACCAGCGCATTGTCAACGTCGGCAAAAGCCGACACCACGGTCTTGCGATAGGTTTGCAGCAATTCGTCCTGTTGCGCCTTGGTCAGATCGAAGTTGCCCTGAATGCGACCGCCGTCGAAAATCGGCTGGGTCAAACCGGCGGCAAGGCTGAAGAACGCGGCATGCGGCGTGAACAGCGCGGCCAGCGCGGCGCTCTGATAGCCACCCTGCCCGGTCAGCTGGATACTGGGAAAGAACTGGGCGCGGGCGCTGCCGACATTGGCGGTCGCCGCCGCGAGGCGAACTTCCTGACGACGAATGTCAGGACGCTGGATCAGCAGCTCCGAGGGCAGCCCCGGCGTCACGCGTGGCGCGGCGATATTGTTGAGAGAGCCGCCAGCGATGCGGACCATTTCCGGCGGACGTCCCACCAGCGTTGCAAGCGCATGGACATTCTGCGCCAGGGTCTGCCGCAACGGCGGCACCGCCGCGCGCTGATTGGCCAGAACGCTCTGCTGCTGCGCCAGATCGAGATCGGTCCCGGTGCCGGCATTCAGGCGTTGCCTGATGGCGTCAAGAATTCGCTCGGCGCTGGCGATATTGCGATTGGCGGTGCGGATGCGGTCCTGCGCCGCCACGACCTGAAAATAGGCGTTGGCGACCGCGGCCATCGTCGTCAGCGCAACCACATCGCGATCGAAACGGCTTGCGGTGGCGGTTTCGCTGGCCGCGAGCGCGGCGTCGCGGTTCTTGCCCCAGAAGTCGATCTCGTAGCTGGCCGAGAGGGATGACGAGAAGTTGGTGATCTCGCGGCCGCTGTTGGTCAGGCCGCTCGAACTCGACCCCGAGGATTTCGATCGGCTGGCCTGATCGCCCGCGCTCAGCGTCGGCAGCAACGCCGCGCCGGTGATCCGCGCCTGCGCGTCGGCCTGTACGATGCGCGCCACTGCCGCCGCGATATCGAGGTTGACGGTCTGCGCCTCTTCCATCAGCGAGGTCAGTTCGCGCGATTTGAACCCGCGCCACCAGTCGATCTGCGGCGTGGCGGCGGTTGCGCTGGTCCGCCCGGCATCCTTGTAGGCAGACGGCACCTGCAACGCCGGATCGGGAATATCGGTCGTGAGGATGCAGCCCGACAGGCCGAGCGCGACCGACGCCACCACCAGTCCCCGCACCGCGGCGCATACCGCTTTATGCCGCGCCGACGCGCTCACATCGCGCTCCGGCAGCCATGTCGAGCCGACAGGCGCTGCTGGCCGATGCACCTGTCACGGTGCCCGGCGGCGATCGGCGGTACCATGCTCAACTGACGAATCCCTGTTGCCCAGACTCGGCCATTTTAGCCGCCCCCTTCGACAGCGGACAGGGCCGTGACGACTTTCCAACGCCATATTGCCTCGAATTAATCCAGCGATGTCGAAGCCGCCACAGTGCGAACAAGGGCCGATTCCATTGACGAAGTCGTGAACCGTCACGGTCGAGCGACGCCCGGCTTACGAAGGTTTCATGTTGATGAAGCCTTCGTTCATCTGGATTTTTGGCTCATCGGAGCAACCCAATCGCGCCGAGGCCGCCCGTTGAGGGCAGAAATGATGATCTTCTCCATTCAGACTTTTTCGAAGAAGAAACGCCTCGCATCGGGGGGAAATGCAGAAAATGCCTCGCCTCGCCTTGCTTGTGCGGCTTCGCCCCGTCGAATAGGTTTGGAACCATCATCCGCAACCGTCGCAAGAACCGACATTCCATGAAAATCAACAATGATGTGGTCGATGCCATCGGCCATACGCCGCTCATCCGCCTCAATCATGCCTCGGAAGCGACCGGCTGCACCATTCTCGGCAAGGCCGAGTTCATGAACCCGGGCCAGTCGGTGAAGGACCGCGCCGCGCTGTTCATCATCCGCGACGCCGTCAAACGCGGCCAGCTGCGTCCCGGCGGAACCGTCGTGGAAGGCACCGCCGGCAATACCGGCATCGGATTGGCGTTGGTCGCGAACGCGCTCGGCTTCCGCACCGTGATCGTCATTCCGCAGACCCAGAGCCAGGAAAAGAAGGACATGCTACGGCTGTGCGGCGCGCAGTTGATCGAGGTGCCGGCGGTCCCCTACGCGAACCCGAACAATTACGTGAAGCTGTCCGGCCGGCTGGCGCAGCAACTCGCGGCCACCGAGCCGAACGGCGCGATCTGGGCCAACCAGTTCGACAACGTCGCCAACCGGCAGGCGCACATCGAGACCACCGCGCCAGAAATCTGGGAGCAGACGGCGGGCAAGGTCGACGGCTTCGTCGCCTCGGTCGGCTCCGGCGGCACGCTCGCCGGCGTCTCCATGGGCCTGAAGAAATTCAACCCGAAAATTCAGGTCTATCTCGCCGATCCGATGGGGTCGGCTCTATACAATTACTACACCAAGGGCGAGTTGAAGTCGGAAGGCTCGTCGATCACCGAAGGCATCGGTCAGGGCCGGGTCACCGCGAACCTCGAAGGCGCAACCATCGACGGCGCGTTCCAGATCACCGATGAGGAAGCGGTGCCCATCATCTTCGATCTGCTCGAACATGAAGGGCTGTGCCTCGGCGGCTCGACCGGCATCAACGTCGCCGGCGCAATGCGGCTGGCGAAGAAGCTCGGCCCCGGCCACACCATCGTGACCATCCTGTGCGACTACGGCACGCGCTATCAATCGAAGTTGTTCAATCCGGACTTCATGCGGGCGAAGAACCTGCCGGTGCCGGAGTGGCTGGAAGCCAAGACCAATATCGCGGTGCCGTTCGAGAAGGTGTGAGCTGGCCCACGCTCACGCCATCGTCATTGCGAGGAGCGCCCGCGACGAAGCAATCCAGATCTTGCTTTGTAGCTTTCTGGATTGCTTCGCTTCGCTCGCAATGACGGCTTCATGGATTTGGGGACGCGGCGCTCACACCTTCTCGAACGGCACGGCGATGTCGGCCTTGGCTTCCAGCCACTCCGGCACCGGCAGGTTCTTCGCCCGCATGAACTCGGGATTGAACAGCTTCGATTGATAGCGCGTGCCGTAGTCGCACAGGATGGTCACGATGGTGTGGCCGGGGCCCAGTTTCTTCGCCAGCCGCAACGCGCCGGCGACGTTGATGCCTGTCGAGCCGCCGAGGCACAGCCCTTCATGTTCGAGCAGGTCGAAGATGATCGGCACGGCTTCCTCGTCGGTGATCTGGAACGCGCCGTCGATGGTCGCGCCTTCGAGGTTGGCGGTGACCCGGCCCTGGCCGATGCCTTCGGTGATCGAGGAGCCTTCCGACTTCAACTCGCCCTTGGTGTAATAGTTATACAGCGCTGAGCCCATCGGGTCCGCGAGATAGATCTGAATCCTCGGATTGTATTTCTTCAGGCCGATCGAAACGCCGGCGAGCGTGCCGCCGGAGCCGACCGAGGCGACGAAGCCATCGACCTTGCCGGCCGTCTGCTCCCAGATCTCGGGAGCGGTGGTCTCGATATGCGCCTGCCGGTTGGCGACGTTGTCGAACTGGTTGGCCCAGATCGCGCCGTTCGGTTCGGTGGCCGCGAGTTGCTGCGCCAGCCGTCCCGACAGCTTCACGTAATTGTTCGGATTGGCGTAGGGCACCGCCGGCACCTCGATCAGCTGCGCGCCGCACAGCCGCAGCATGTCCTTCTTTTCCTGGCTTTGGGTCTGCGGGATCACGATCACGGTGCGGAAGCCGAGCGCGTTCGCCACCAGCGCCAATCCGATGCCGGTATTGCCGGCGGTGCCTTCCACGACTGTTCCGCCGGGACGAAGCTGGCCGCGCTTGATCGCGTCGCGGATGATGAACAGCGCGGCGCGGTCCTTAACCGACTGGCCCGGGTTCATGAACTCGGCCTTGCCGAGAATGGTGCAGCCGGTCGCTTCCGAGGCATGATTGAGGCGGATGAGCGGCGTACGGCCGATGGCATCGACCACATCATTGTTGATTTTCATGGATTTACGGTTCTTGCGACGGTTGCGGATGATGGTTTCAAACCTATTCGACGGTGCAAGGTCGCACAAGCAAGGTGAGGCGGGGCATTTTCCGCATTTCGGCCCGATGCGAGGTGATTCTTCTTCGAAGGTGGCCGGCTGGAGAAGATCATCACTTCTGCCGTTGGCGAGCGGCGGCGGCGCGATTCGCTTGCCCCGATGAGCCGAAAATCCAGATGAACGACGGCTTCATCAACATGAAACCTTCGTAAGCCACGCGTCGCCTGACCGTGACGGTTCACGACTTCGTCAATGAAATCGGCCCTTGTTCGCACTGTGGCGGCTTCGACATCTCTGGATTAATTCGAAGCAATATGGCGTTGGAAAGCCTTAACGGGCCTGTCCGCTATCGATGAGGGCCGCTAAAATGGCCGAGTTTGGGCAACAGGGATTCGTCAGTTGAGCGTGGTACCGCCGATCGCCGCCGGGCGCCGTGACAGGTGCATCGGCCAGCTGCGCCTGTCGGCTCGATATGGCTGCCCTCGATATGGCTGCCGGAGCGGGATGTGAGCGCGTCCGCGCGGCATAAACCGGCGTGTGCCGTGGCGAGGGGACTGGCGGTGGCGTTCGTCGCGTTCGGCCTGTCGGGCTGCATCCTCACGAGCGATATTCCCGATCCGGCGTTGCAGGTGCCGGCTGCCTACAAGGATGCCGGCCGGACCAACGCAACCGCCGCCACGCCGCAGATCGACTGGTGGCGCGGGTTCAAATCGCGCGAACTGACCTCGCTGATGGAAGAGGCGCAGACCGTCAATCTCGATATCGCTGCGGCGG
>CAUJJN010000059.1 GCA_963204905.1 Pseudomonadota bacterium | reverse complement strand
GCGTCAGCCAAGAGCACCATCAAGTCGATCGTGAAGCACGTCACCACCGCTGCCGTCGATGATATCTCGAAAGCCAAGCCGGCTACGGCCACGCCGAAGCCCGCGAAGACGAAGAAAGTAACGAAGGCAAAGAAGGCCGCAAAGCCCGGCAAGAAGGCGCGCCGCTAAGCGACAGAGTGCGGCGGCTTCTCGCGCCGCGCTCGCCTTCAACAATGTGCGGGCGACGGCCATGGTGCTGGCCATCCCGTCGCCCGTCATTTCACCCTTACTTTTTCTTCGCGGCCTGCTTCGTCGATCGCTTGATGGCGGTGCCTGCGCGTGCGGCGACGTTGCGCTTGCGCGTCGTCGCGGCTTTCTTCGCGGCCGCCGAGCGCGTGGCGGAATGGCGTTTTCGGGTCGCAGCCGCCTTTTTGGCGGACGCAGAGCGCGCCGACGCCGGACGATGCGCGGCCGCCTTGCCGCCGCGCGGACCACCCGCCCGCCTTTCTTCGCCGCAACCTTGGTGTCCTTCACGCCGCGGCCGGAGCCGCTCTTGTTGCCACCGCCACTTTCCTTGTTCACCGTAGCCCAGGCGCGCCGTTCGGCTTCCTTCTTCTTGACGCCATGGCGCTCATAGCCTTCCTCGATATGGTCGGCCTTGCGCTTTTGCTTCTCGGTGTAACTCGACTTATCGCCGCGTGGCATGATCATCGTCCATGTTGTTGCGGATTCAATCGCAACGCATGGATGCACCGGCAGTTCCGATCAGGAATGCCCAGGACGATCGGCGGCAATCACCCGCCGCGCATCGGCGGCATCGAAACAGTCCCGCGGCGGCACGCGCGACGGTCGATCTCATCGCAAGCCCGGAATTGCAAGCTCTTGGTCATGCAGATTCGCACTTCGCTCAACCGGGTGCGGTCGCAAGTGACGGCGATGGCCGCTTCACTGAGACCGGGGTTAGCCTTGATGAATGCGGCCTCGACGGCTGCGGGCGCGACCGTCTTCATCTGCGTCAATTCGAGATATTCGGGCGGAATCTTCACCACCGCGCGCGCTTTGCGGATGGCTTCAAAATAGCCACGCGGGCCGAGACCGGAACAGGTGCCGTGCTTGTCCCATTCGTTGTAGATCAGTCCCGGCGCCGGCATGATATCAAGCATCGATGTCATGATGTTGCGCGGCAACCGGGGCGACGGCCGTTCACAGTAGTTCGGGAAGCCGCGCTCATATTGCGGCCATAGGCCATGCACCACGAACGAAAACGGCCTGCCGCCGCATTGCGTCTGTTGCGAGCGGCCAGTGGTGCCACGCTCCCGCGCCGCCTCGCAGAACGACGGCGACCAGGATAGCGACAACACATAGAAATCAAACTCGCCGGGCGCGTTCTGGCGACGATCCTGCGCGGATGCCGGCATCGTCCCGAACAACAACGCGGCCGCGACAAGCGGCAATTTCAGCAGACGGCGAACATGGGAGAAAAGCGGGACTTGAGCCATGGCGATGCGTTTCAGCGGCGTGCGGCCTTGCAACGTGGGTTATAGGCCCAGTTGCGATCAAGCCCGTTCACGCACCATTCGACGCCGGGGCCGTAACCCGCGAAACCGCCATCCTCGCTGATCGAATAGTCCACCGTGCGCGGTTTGCCGTCGTTGAGCATGGCACGGGCGCTGCAATAGCGGCGCGGGATATTATCTGACGTCCAGGGCCGGAAACCGGTCTCGCGCACCCGGTCATAACCGGTGATCTGCAAGGCCGAATTCCAGAAGGTGCTTTCTTTCTCGGCGAACTGCGAAGAAATGGCGCCCAGAGCCCATTCACAAGACGGTAATGCACCATCGTAGCGCGGACCGAATAATCCGAAATTCATCTCGAGTGGATTGGCGGCGTTCGCCGCCGGCGAAAACGCCAATACGCCCAACAGCGCGCCCAGCACGGCGCCGACACCACGTTTCCCGAAAGGCATGACAAGGCCGGTCATCGCTTCATCCATTCTGAAATTGCGGCGGGGACGGTGCCGCGATCGCCGCGCGAGGTCAAGTGCGGCGTGGCAACACCCGCAGACAACCGAAGATTAGCGCCACGGCGGTCCTTTCCTTGGCAGCCTCGGCCGCATAAATTGGACGCGACAGAATCGGAGATGACCATGCGAACGATCGGTATGGCTGCCATCGCGGCGGCGACGGCAATTCTGGCCTGCGGCAGCGCCCGGGCCGATTTCGTGCCGCCTTTCAAGGGCAACGACACCGGCGGCATCGTATCCGCATCGCTGATCGGCCAGACCGATATCCGGGCGCTGGCGGCGAACCATTGCGCGCAGTACGGCAAAGTCGTGAAATGGCTGTCGATCCAGAAGACTTATGGCAGCTACAGTTCGTTCGCCTGCCGCTGGACCCGTTACGGCAGTTACGAGCGGCCGTTGCGCGTCCGCTATTGATCTTCCCCTCGGCTCGGCCTGGAACCGACAGGAGGCGTCACCGATGAACATGGCAGCGCCTCCGGCAAGGTCGGTATGCGCCGTACCGCTGATAGCAGGGGTCACGCTGGCCTGTATCGCCGCAACTTCGTCGGCAGTTGCCGATGACCTGCCGGCGCGTAAGCCAGGCCTTTGGGAAATTCGGCTGATCGATACCGCCACGAAGGCGGCCGGTATGACCATGCAGCAATGCACCGACGCCGCGACCGACAAGGACCTCACCGCGAATCTGTCGCCCATGGCGAAGCAGACCTGCTCGAAAAACGATGTGCGGAAAACCGCCGCCGGATACATGAGCGACGCGGTGTGCACCGTGAACGGCATGTCGATGACCTCGCACTCCGACATTACCGGCGATTTCGATTCCGCCTATACGATGACCGTGGTGTCGAAAATGAGCGGTGCGCCCGCAGGCGTTCCGCGTGAAACGACGATGATGGTGGAAGCCAAATGGCTTGGCGCCTGCAAACCGGATCAGAAGCCCGGCAATATCGTGATGCCGGGCGGCTTCAGGATCAACATCACCGACATGCAGAAACTGAAGGGACTGCTCCCGAAGTGAGGGCGCGGAGCATTGACCGGCTCACGTCACGCCAAAGCGCTTGCTGAAATCCGCAGCGTCGACGAAACCCCGGCCATGCTGGCCATCGCCAATCTTGCGATTACCATCGAACGCTTCGACATCGAAACGCACAACGCGCCGCTGGACATCGATAACGCGCGCGGTGGTGCGCACCACGCGCTCCATCGGGGTCGCGGCGAGATGCCGAATGTTGACCTCCGTACCGACCGTCACCCAGCCCTCAGGCAGATATGGCGCGATGGCGTCACCCGACGTCAATTCCATTTCGAGGATCATCATCGGCGTGCCGTAAACGGCCGGCATCGCCGGCACGACATGTTGAACGGTGAGATCGTGCGTCACCGTCAGCAGCCGCTCGGCGCTCATGCCGATCTTGATAAAATCGCGTGCATCCATACTTGATCCTTAAAGCCCGATTGGATTCACGTCGAGTCCTCTTTCCTTCGGCTTACCCCCATCCTTTCGCTTCATTGTCGCCGGGGCTTCCCAACGTCGGCTATATATGATGATAATCATCTAAACTTACGATCGTGACAAACTGGGATATGGGAATGACAGATTTCCGCCAACTCATGGACGGCCTGACGCAGGCGTCCGACGGGTACACCATCACTGTCAGCGACGACTGGTTGCAGGGACGAACGGTCTATGGCGGGCTCGCCGCCGCACTCTGTCTTGAAGCCGCGCAGCGCCAGTTCGGCGATCTGCCACCGCTGCGCTCCGCACAAATATCCTTCATCGGTCCCGCGACGGGCGCGCTGAAACTTACGGCGGTCGAATTGCGCAAGGGCAAGTCCACTGTGTTTGTCGGCGTCGATCTGTTCGGCGAAGCGGGCCTCGCCACGCGGGTGACGTTCTGCTTCGGTGCCGGCAGGACATCGAAGGTTGCGTTCGCCGCAAAGCCGGCAACTCAGCTCAGGAAGCCCGAATCCTGCCCGACCTTCTTCGACAACGCTCCGGCGCATTTGCGTTTCCTGCGCCACATCGAGGGCCGCAACGCCGGCGGCGCGTTCCCGTTCAGCGGCGCCACGGAGCCTATGATGACGCTGTGGCTGCGCCATCGCGATACATCCCTGAAACCCTCGCTGGTGCCGCTGCTGGCGCTCGCGGACGCGCCGCCGCCCGCCATCGTCGCAACGCTGACCGCGCCCGGCCTCATCAGCACCATGACGTGGTCGATCGATCTGTTGACCGACACCATTGACACCACCGACGGCTGGTGGCTGATCCGCACCGAAGCCGATGCCGCCGCCGACGGTTACACCAGCCAGGTCATGATGGTCTGGAACGCGCGCGGTGAAGCGGTGATGACCAGCCGGCAGAACGTCGCGGTGTTCGGCTGAGGCAGATTCGCGCCTACTTGCCCTTCGCCGCCGGATTACGTTCGGCGTAAGTCTTTCCGCCCTTCATCTTGTGGTGCAGCGGCGCTTCGTTGATCTGAATGACGACGGCTTCGGCATCGACGCCGAGGTTCTTGACCAGCGCCTGCGTGATATCGCGCATCATGCCGGCCTTCTGTTCGTCGGTGCGGCCTGCGACCATGCTGATGGTGATCTCGGGCATTTTAGTTTCCTTTTTGTTTGCGTCCATTTTCTTGTCGCCGCAGTGGCCGATGGTCATGGCCGGGCTCGTCCCGGCCATCCATGTCTTTCTTCCATCTGAAGGTCAAACAAGCCGTGGATGCCCGGCACAAGGCCGGGCATGACGCTGCGATTTCAATTGCTCCAATTCACGTCATGCCGCGCCAGAACCTCACGCACTTTCGCGACAAGATCACTCTCGGCGCAGGAAAACTGCGCCGGCCGCGTCTCGCGCCACTCGGCGTTGGAAGCGATGGCGGCAGCGGCTTTCGCACCCTCGATCAGATCCTTGATCTGCACCTCGCCGCGCGCCTTCTCGTCCGAGCCCTGAATGATGACGCAAGGCGAATTGCGCTTGTCGGCATATTTGAGCTGGTTGCCCATGTTCTTCGGATTGCCAAGATAGAGTTCGGCGCGGATGTTGGCGTTGCGCAAGATCGCAACCATCTTCTGATAATCCGCGACGCGATCACGGTCGAACACCGTCACCACCACGGGGCCGAAATCCGGCTTCGTGTCGATCTTGCCAAGCATGGTGAGCGCCGCCTGCAAGCGCGAGACGCCGATGGAAAAACCCGTCGCCGGCACCGGCTCGCCGCGAAAGCGCGACACCAGCCCGTCATAACGCCCGCCGCCACCGACCGAACCGAAGCGCACCGGGCGGCCCTTTTCGTCCTTCGTCTCGAGCAGAAGTTCGACCTCGTAAACAGGGCCAGTGTAATATTCGAGGCCGCGCACCACGGAAGGATCGATGACAATTTTATCGACCGAATATCCAGAGGCTCTCACCAATCGCTCAATTTCCGTAAGCTCTGCAAATCCTTCCGCAAGAGTTGCGTTCTGACTAACTTTGGAATTTATTTCATCGACGACGGAGCTTGGCCCCATTTCCATCACTTGCCGACGCTGAACAGTGGAAAGGATATATTCAATCGACTCTGAATCGAGCGCAGCACCCTTCGTGAAGTCTCCCTTCCCTTCTTCGCCACCATCCCATCGGCCGGGGCCAAGGAGTTTTCTAATTTCGTCGACTGGGAACTTGTCCAGCTTATCAATTGCCCGCAGCACCGTGAGCCGGCGCCCCGCATTCTCCTCACCGCCAAGGCCGATGCTTTCCAGTACGCCGTCGAGCACCTTGCGGTTGTTGACCTTCACGACATAACTGCCCCGCAGAATGCCGAGCGCCTCCATGGCGTCGGCGGCCATCATGCACATCTCGGCGTCGGCGGCCGGCGAGGCTGAGCCGACCGTGTCCGCATCGAACTGCATGAACTGGCGGAAGCGGCCGGGGCCCGGCTTCTCATTGCGATAGACGTAGCCGGCGCGGTAGCTGCGATAGGGTTTCGGCAGCGCGTCGAAATTTTCCGCGACGTAGCGGGCGAGCGGCGCGGTGAGATCGTAGCGCAGCGAGACCCACTGTTCGTCGTCGTCCTGGAACGAGAACACGCCCTCGTTGGGCCGATCCTGATCCGGCAGGAATTTGCCGAGCGCGTCGGTGTATTCCATCGCCGGGGTTTCCACCGGCTCGAAGCCGTAACGCTCATAGACCTCGCGGATCACCTCGGTCATGCGCCTTGTGGCGGCAATCTCGGAGGCGGTGCGGTCCACCAGCCCGCGCGGCAGGCGAGCCTTCAGTTTTTGCGGTTTTTTCGGTTTGTCAGCCATGGCGCGGGTGGTACCAGCCACGACGCCAACCGGCAAGCGTGCCGGTCAATTCACCAGCACGGCGCGGTCGCAGCGCACGCCCGTAACCCAGACGTCGGCCTGCCCGATGCCGACGCCGAGCGTCGCCAGCACCTGCGCCAGCAACTGGTCGATCGAGCCGGTAGCGCCTCCGATGATGCCGGTCACCAGGCCGCCAAGTCCCGGGATCGGAAGGCCCAGCGGGCCGACCTGCACGTTGAGCGAGAGATCGCCGAGCAGGCTCGCGGTCAACGACTGGGTGAAGTTGGTAGTGGTGACGGTCTTCTTCGTCATCGCCTGAATCTCGGCATAGCTGAACGCCACCGATGTCGGCGCGGTGTTGCCGATGCCGGCATGAGCCTTGCCGGCGACCTTCACCGCGCCGAGGTCAACCAGAGTCGCGGGGCCGGGATTGGGCTTGCTGGTGAAATTGTTCAACTCCGCCGTCGACACGTTCCCGATCCAGGCATCGACGATGCCGGGCGTCACGCCGAGCCTCACCGTTGAACTGCTCACGTTCGGATAGCCGCAACTCACCGCGTCGAGGGTCGCTGCGCCGGAAGCCACCTCGACATAGATCGGCAGGTTCACCGCCGACACGCTGCCGCTGCCGATGAGTTTCATCAGCAACAGGACACGGGTCTGCGCGGTGTGAACACTCGCGCCCTGCGTGCCGACGGTGATCCAGCTCGAGCCGACGGGCTGCTCACCCACGGTCGCAGTCAGCGACACGCTGGCGATGCCCGGCAGATTGAGGTTCGCACCAGTGGCGATCTGATGCGCGCCGTTGGCGACGGCGGCGGCGGCGTTCAAAATGTCGAGAGCGGAGAGATTCACGCCGGCCTGCGGCTTCTGCCCGGTAGGGAGATCACGATACGGGCCGATGTCGATCAGCTTGCCCGGCGTGATCTTGGTCGTGACGCCTGCCAACGCCTGGGAGACCTGTTGCAACGCTCCGGTTGCGGCATTGACACCGCCCGCGGCCTGCTGCGCCGTCAACAACGCGCTGACGGCATCACCGATCTTCACCTTGCTATCGAGCACGTCGTTATAAGTGCCCGCCGTCAGATTCGCCTTTGTCGCAAGAGCCGACAAAAAATCCAGCGCATCGATCTTCGCGTTGGCCAGGGCCTGATAGTCCATGACCGAAAGCGACAGCGAGGTCCCCAACAGACTGCCGAGTACGGCATTGAGCAACCCGTCATTCAGCGCCAACAGCCGCGATCCGATCGCAAACGACGCCACCGCGGTGCTCGCGGCAGTCGCCGTGGTGGTGATGGTCAATTGATCCGCCCCGGTGAACACTCGCCCGAAGAAGAGCGGTGTCTGTGTTCGCACCGTCACCCGCGCGGCGTTGGCGAGGCCCGTCGCCGGCGTTACGAAACGCGCCTGCGGAGACACTGCCGCCGAAGGCGTGTAGGTGCCCAGTTGGACAGACACCAGCGCACTCGCCGGATAGGCGTTGTCCACCACGGTCGCCCGCGCGGCGCTCTCGGCCTTCGACAGATTGCTGGCAGCGACGATCGCGGCAAGATCGGCCGCGCTTTGAGTCCTGCGGCGGTCGGCGAAGACGGTGCCGACATCGACGCCCAGCGCGGCGCAACCGATTACCAGCATCATGCAGCCTGCGCCCATGATAGCGATATTGCCCCTCTGATCGGCGCGGAAACGGTGCAGCAGGTTCGACATCAGCGATCTCCGTGTCACTCAAAATCCGCCGAAGGGAATCGCCGCCGAGCGCTCGATCCGCGACGGCGGCATCGGCACAAACGTTGGCAGAGTGAAGATGAAGCTCTGCGAGGCGTCGTAGTCGACGGTGACCACGAAAACGCTGGCACGCGGTGTGCCACTGGCGACGGTCAGGCGATTTGCCTCAATCAGCGGATAAGAGGCCGCATTGGCGCTGACATAGCCGGCGGCAAGGCTCGCCCGCTCGGCGTCGCTCAGGCCCGCGATCGAGCTTCGCGCGGCTTCGGCGGCGAGTTGTTGGACGCCGTGCACCATCGTCAGGTACGAGCCGAAAACGACGATGCCGAACACCAGCAGCAGGAACACCGGCGAGAGGATCGCAAATTCAATCGCGGACGCAGCGGAGCGACATCCGATAAACCGATGGGAGTGATGAGCAAGCCATGTCATGCGCCCAACTCAATCACACAACCGTTAATTGTATTTATATCTCGTATTATCAATTTTAGGTTGCATGTCATTTCTCCACGCATCAGGAGAACTGCGTAAGTTCTCCCCACCGCGTGACGCCTCGCAGAGCCGTGTTCACCTCGTTAAAAATACTGCTCCTGCGGCGTTGCTACGTTTCCACTCGCAGCGAAAACGATCTAGGTTGAGGGTCGCCAACAACCCGCCGACAAGCAGCAGAGGGACCGATGTTAGACAAGAGCCCAAACCAGCGTAGCGTCAATGTCCCCAACGATCTCGCCGCGTTCTGGATGCCGTTCACCGCGAACCGCGCTTTCAAGAAGGCTCCGCGTCTGCTGGCCGGTGCCAAGGACATGCACTACATCACCACCGACGGCCGTCATGTGCTCGACGCCGCCGCCGGCATGTGGTGCAGCAATGCTGGTCACGGCCGCAAGGAGATCGCCGCCGCGATCAGCAAGCAGGCCGAGGCGCTCGACTATGCGCCGCCGTTTCAGTTCGGCATTCCGCAGGCATTCGAACTGGCCAGCCGTATCGCCGAGCTGGCGCCGAAAGGCCTGGAGCAGGTATTCTTCTGCAACTCCGGATCGGAAGCCGCCGACACCGCGCTGAAGATCGCGCTGGCCTATCATCAGATCAACGGACAGGGCGGGCGCTGCCGCCTGATCGGCCGCGAGCGTGGTTATCACGGCGTCGGCTTCGGCGGCACGTCGGTCGGCGGCATCGTCGGTAACCGCAAGATGTTCGGCACGCTGCTCACCGGCGTTGATCATCTGCAATCCACCTACAATCGCGACAAGCAGGCGTTCAGCAAGGGCGAACCGGAATGGGGCGCGGATCTTGCCGATGAACTGGAGCGTCTCGTGAATCTGCACGGCGCCAATACCATCGCCGCCGTCATCGTCGAGCCGATGGCCGGATCGACCGGCGTGATTCCCGCGCCGAAGGGCTATCTCAAGCGACTGCGGGAGATCACCCAAAAGCACGGCATCCTGCTGATCTTCGACGAAGTCATCACCGGCTTCGGCCGCCTCGGCTTCGCCTTCGCCGCCGAGCGCTATGGGGTGCTGCCGGACATGATCACCTTCGCCAAGGGCGTTACCAACGGAGCGGCCCCTATGGGCGGCGTGATCGTTCGCGACACCATCTACGAGGCCTTCATGGCTGGCCCCGAGCACGTTATCGAACTCTGCCACGGCTACACCTATTCGGCGCATCCGCTGGCCTGCGCGGCCGGTCTCGCGACGCTGGATATCTATCGCGACGAAAAGCTGTTCGAGCGCGCCAACAAGCTCGAGCCGAAATTCGCCGACGCCGTGATGAGCCTGCGCAACGAGCCGAACGTCGTCGACATCCGCACTGTCGGCCTCACCGCCGGCATCGAGTTGTCGCCGAACAAGGAGGGGCCGGGCAAGCGCGGCTTCGAAGCTTTGCAAAGCGGCTTCCATGATAACGACATCATGGTCCGCGTCGCTGGCGACACCATCGCCCTGACCCCCCCGCTGATCATCAGCGAGGCTCAGGTCGGCGAAGTGATCGAGAAAGTCGCCAAGATCATCCGCGCAGTCGCCTGATTGCCAATCCGGTTCCGCCGACGCTGTCCTGTCGGCGGAGCCTGTGAGTTGTGCCTGGCCGTCCTGCTCCGACGCCCGGTTTTTCCGGGAACTGCCTTGTGGAGAGGTCCCGGGTTCCGAATCACCCGCAAGACGTGTGCTCGAATCAGGTCTAATGGTACAGAATGGGCCGTGACCTGATGATCTGGTCGGCGGGTCAATGGCCATGGCCGCCAGCGCGCCGGGAAAGACGCACGGAGCATGATTCGGGTATCCACGATTTTCGTCGCGATCTGCATGGCCTTGATCGCCGCGTCCCTCGGACTGGTTCTTTATGCCGTCGCGGGGATCGACAGTTGGCAGTCCGCTATTGTCGCGCTCGCCGCGTTGACCTTCATGATCCTCTACAACGCCGTTTCGATGCGCCTCGGCGACCGTCCGAAGATCGGCCATCAGATCTCCGACCTCTCGCAAGGCACGGCGGATCTGGCGCGGCAGGTCGGCGAATTCGGGCGCCGTCTCAGCGCCATTGAGGGCCGTCTGGTCTCGGCCACTTCGGCATCGCAGGATCGTTTCAAGGCGATGCACGACGAGATCAGCGAACTGGGAAGTCTGGTCAGTCAGTTGGCGGAGGCCGTCGCGGTGCACGACGACCAGCTCGCCGATGGCATGATCGCTGTGCCGACGCTACCTGCTTCGCGCGCCCTGGACATGATGGAGCAACCGCCTGCGCCGGTCCCACCCGCACCCCCACTGCCGCATCAGGCCCGGCCTCAACGCGCCAAGACCATAAGCGACGATGACTATCTCGACATTGATGCTCCGCAACCGACGGGCGACCAGGCGCTGATCGACATTGTCAGGGATGCGGTCGACGGCAACCGCATCGATATCTATCTGCAACCCATCGTTACCCTGCCTCAGCGTAAGGTACGTTTCTACGAAGCCGTGACACGGCTGCGCGATAACAATGAGGAGATCATCGCGGCCGAGGACTTCATCGAATCCGCCGAAGCGGCTGGGCTGATGGGCCGCATCGACCACAGCGTGATCCTGCGCAGCGTTCAGGTGCTGCGCCGGCTTATGGTTCGCAACAAGGACGTCGGCGTGTTCTGCAACCTCGCTCCGGCGACGCTCGCCGACCCGACCAGTTTCGCGCAATGTCTCGATTTCCTCGATGCCAATCGCGCCATCGCCGCTTCGTTCGTTCTCGAATTCAAGCAGAATGAGTTCGACCGCCTCGGCCCGGTGGAGCGTGAGCATCTGGCGGCGCTGGCGCAGCGCGGCTACCGCTTCTCGCTCGACCATGTCGAGGATTTGCGCATGGAGCCGCGCGAGCTCGCCGATCGCGGCGTACGCTTCATCAAGATTTCAGCGGCCTTGCTGCTCGACCAGAAGCAGGGGTCAGGCGCCGATATCCACGCCGCCGACCTGTCGGATCTGTTGGGGCGCTTTGGCATCGATCTGATCGCGGAGCGCATCGAAGGCGAACGCGCCGTCGTCGATCTGCTGGACTATAATGTCCGGTTCGGGCAAGGTTTTCTCTTCGCGGCGCCAAAGCCGCTGCGGCCCGAGACGGCATCCGCCTCCCAGGGCGATTCCTCCTCTCCGGCGTTGCCGGGCAAGCCAAGGCAAGAGGCTCCCGTTGTTCCTCAGAAGATCGAGTCCCGGCGGGCGGATTCATCGCGCACCAGCGGCAACGCCTCGTTGGCGCGGCGCGCCGTGCGCCCTCACTGATCGGCAGCGATACCATCCATGACGAGCCTTCGTTTCATCGAAAACATGCGTGACCTCGTTGCCGAGGTCGACGTCGTGCTGAGCGACATCTGGGGCGTCGTCCATAACGGGCTGGAAGCCTTTCCCGACGCCTGCGAAGCCCTTCACACCTTCCGCGCGCGCGGCGGCACCGTGGTGCTCATCACCAATGCACCGCGCCCGGCAGACTCGGTGCAACGGCAATTGCGCAAGCTCGGCGTCGCAGACGCGACCTATGACGCCATCGTCAGTTCAGGCGACCTGACCCGCCACTTCGTCGCGGACCACCCCGGAAAGACCTTGTTCTGGCTTGGGCCGGAACGCGACAACTCGATCCATCGCGGACTGGAAGCCACGTTCGCGCCGATCGAGAGCGCCGACTACATCGTCTGCACCGGACCATTTGACGACGAAACCGAAACACCGGAAGACTACCGCGCCATGATGGAACAGGCGCGCGCGCGAAACCTGCCGCTGATCTGCGCCAATCCCGATATCGTCGTCGAGCGCGGAGACCGGTTGATCTACTGCGCCGGTGCTATTGCAGAGCTTTATCGCGAATTGGGCGGCGAGGTAATCTTCTACGGCAAGCCCCATCGCCCGATCTACGAGCGCGCCATGTCGATCGCGGAAGAACGACGCAAAGCGAAAATCCCGCTCCGCCGCGTACTGGCAATCGGCGATTCCGTTCGTACGGATCTCACCGGCGCCCACGGCTTCGGGATCAACTTGCTGTTCGTCACGCGCGGCATTCATGCCGGCGAATTCCAGGGCGTCGATGCGCTGGATGCGGACGCCGTCAAGGAACTGTTCGGGCATCCGCCGCTGGCCCTGACCCGCGAACTGCGCTGGTAAGAGTTTCCATAGCGCATTCGCGCATGGCCACGTGAAGAACAGCGCCGCTGTGCTCACCTATGTCGCGGGCATCCACATCTTATAGCTTTTTCGCTTTTGACCAATCATTCGCCGTCATCCGCGGACTCGATCCGCGCATCCATCTTCTCCAAAAATGATGGATTGGCGGCTCGTCGGCGCGCGAAGCGACGCCGTTCTTGAACGGCTATGCCCGGCAATGGCGTTTCCATCACGACATGAAACGCTATACGTCTTCACGCCCGAAGACGTGGATGGCCGGAACAAGTCCGGCCATGACGAAAATGGTAAATGCTGAGATTGCAGGCGCGTTTACGCCGCAACGATGTCCGGGAAGACGGCTTCGATCTTGGTCTTCAGCGTCGCCGCGTTGAACGGCTTGACGATGTAGTTGTTGACCCCGGCCTTCTTCGCCGCGATCACGTTCTCGGTCTTCGACTCGGCTGTGATCATGATGAAGGGCGTGGTCGCGAAGTTGGGGTCGGCCCGCACTTCCTTGAGCAGATCGTACCCGGTCATCGGCTCCATGTTCCAGTCGGAGATCACCAGCCCGTATTTTTTACCGCGCATCTTGGCCAGGGCAGCCGAACCGTCGCTGGCATCATCGATATTCTGGAAGCCTAATTGCTTGAGAAGATTGCGGATAATGCGGATCATGGTGTTGTAGTCATCCACCACCAAAACCGGCATCGATAGATCAACCGCCATATTAAGCTCCCTGCCTCACATCTGACTGACGCATGACAAACGGTGACGGCGAGCCCCGTTCGTTCCCGATCAGCGCCGACAGATACCATCGCGGCTTAAACAGCGCGTTAATCGGAACGCGCGAAAACTACGCACTACAACCTTCCCATTGGGTGCTTCGGTCGCAAGAGCCCGCTTGACTTCAAGCGCCGCTATACGTCACTTCCATCGGCAACCCGGGCAATCGCGAATTCATCAATGCCTTCCAGCTTTTCCGTTATCCGCGACCAGACGCCGGCGACCGCCATTCCCAGGGGCGCGGTAGTCGCCATGGGCAATTTCGATGGCGTGCATCGCGGCCATCGCAAGGTGATCGAGGCGGCGCTGACGATGGCGAGGCGGCTCGGTCGCCCGGCGCTGGCGGTGACGTTCGAACCTCACCCACGCAGCTTTTTCAGCCCAAACACCCCGCAATTCCGCCTGACAGACGAAACCAGCAAACTGCGCCTGCTGGCGGGGACCGGCCTCAACGGCGCTGTGATTATGACGTTCGATGCCGCACGCGCCGGAACCAGCGCTCAGAATTTCATCGAGAAGGATCTGATCGGGCGTCTTGGTATCAGCGGAATGTCAATCGGATATGATTTCCATTTCGGCAAAGGTCGTGTCGGCTCACCGGCGCTTTTGCAAAAAGAAGCGCCGCAGTTGGGCATCGAGGTGCATGTGCAACCTCATGTCGACATCGACGAGCGTCCGGTTTCCTCGAGCGCGATCCGCATGGCGCTGGCGGAAGGCCAGATCGCCCAGGCGACCGAAATGCTCGACGGTCCCTGGTTTATCAGCGGAGAAGTGATCCACGGCGAAAAGCGCGGGCGCGATCTTGGTTACCCGACCGCAAATATCCGGCTCGACCCGTATTGCGGCCTGCGCCACGGCATCTATGCGGTGCGCATCGGCCTCGATGGTCGCCGCATCGACGGCGTGGCCAGTTTCGGCCGCCGCCCGACCTTCGATAACGGCGCGCCGCTTCTGGAAATCTTCCTGTTCGATTTCATGGGCGACCTCTATGGCAAGACGCTGGACGTCGCCTTCATCGCCTACATCCGCGACGAACGGAAATTCGACGGCATCGAGGCGTTGGTCCGTCAGATGGACGACGACAGCGTCAAGGCCCGCGCCGTGCTCGCCGCCGCGCCGGACGCCTTTCCAAAGCTGGGGACGATCGACTGAACAGAACCGAAAAGCAGAAGATGCTGGCCGGCGAACTGTATCGGCCCGACGACCCTGAAATCATCGCGGATCAAGCCGAGACTGCACGCTGGCTCCCGCGCTACAATGCCGCGGCGGGATCATCGCCGGAGGCGCTGCGCAAAATTCTCGCCGAGCGCATTCCGCAGCTTGGTCAGAATGTGACCATCCGACCGCCGTTCTTTTGCGACTACGGCAGCAATATCCGGCTCGGCAACGGCGTCTTTCTCAACTTCAACTGTGTGATCCTCGACGTCGTCACGGTGACGATCGGCGATCGCACCCAGATTGGCCCGGCGGTCCAGATTTATGCGGCCGATCACCCGCGCGATGCCGCCACGCGGCGCTCGGGCGTCGAATTCGGCCGTCCGGTACATATCGGTCGCGATGTCTGGATCGGCGGCGGCGCGATCATCCTGCCCGGTGTCAGCATCGGCGACAACGCGGTGATCGGCGCCGGCAGCGTCGTCACCCGAAACATCGAAGCGGGAGCAACCGTGGCGGGCAATCCGGCCCGCCACATCGCTGGCGCAAACTGACATAAGCTCTGCCGGGATCACGGCCTTTGCGTTCGCGCCGCCGCCTGCTATGGAAAGCGCCATGTTGGCGCGGTGCATCGTAATCATTATCGGCCCGGCTTCCGCCTGAGCTTCGCTCGGCGCAAGACCGGGATAGCTTCGTTATTCGCACCCTTCGAGCATGATCCCGAAAAGGGGAAACCGGTTTTCGGACAAGATCATGCCCAAGAGAACATATGTAAAACGACGGGTCTGATCCAACGCAGTTGGATTGGATCCTAGCCAAGCCAGAGACTCATGTCCGACAAGCCGCAAAAATCCGCCGCCCCGAAATCCGATGGGCCCGACTACTCCAAGACTTTATTCCTGCCGCAGACCGAGTTTCCGATGCGCGCCGGCTTGCCGCAGCGCGAGCCGGATATCCTGAAGCGTTGGAATGAGATCGATCTTTACGACAAGTTGCGCGAGAGCGGGAAGGGCCGCGCGAAGTTCGTGCTGCATGACGGCCCGCCCTACGCCAACGGCAACATCCATATCGGCCACGCGCTCAACAAGATCCTCAAGGACGTGGTGACCAAGAGCCAGCAGATGCTCGGCCACGATTCCAATTACGTGCCGGGCTGGGACTGCCACGGTCTTCCGATCGAATGGAAGATCGAGGAAGAGAACTATCGCTCCAAAGGCAAGCAGAAACCGAACTTCAAGGACTCCGCCGCGATGGTCGCGTTCCGCAAGGAATGCCGTGCCTATGCCAACAAATGGCTCGACATCCAGCGCGAGGAATTCAAGCGGCTCGGCATCATCGGCGACTGGGGCGGCCGCTACGCGACGATGGATTATTTCGCCGAGGCGCAAATCGCGCGCGAACTGATAAAATTCGCCGCCAACGGCACGCTCTATCGCGGCTCCAAGCCGGTGATGTGGAGCGTGGTCGAGAAGACCGCGCTGGCCGAAGCGGAAGTCGAATACGAGGATCACACCTCGGATACAGTGTGGGTGAAATTCCCCGTCACCTCGCCCGCGCACGGCGCGCTCGCGAATGCGAGTGTCGTGATCTGGACCACCACGCCATGGACGCTGCCGGGCAACCGCGCCATCAGCTTCTCCTCGAAGATCGGCTATGGCCTTTACAAAGTCACCGACGCGCCCGCCGACAACTGGGCGAAGACCGGCGACATGCTGATCCTCGCTGACAAGCTCGCCGAAGACATCTTCAAGCAGGCGCGCGTGACGGCTTACGAGAAAGTACGCGACGTTCCGGCCGACACCATGGACGCGATCGAATGCGCGCATCCGCTGAAGGGGCTCGACGGCGGTTATGAATTTACGGTGCCGCTGCTGGATGGCGATCACGTCACCGACGACACCGGCACCGGTTTCGTGCATACCGCGCCGGGCCACGGCCGCGAGGACTTCGATATCTGGACCGCGAGTGCGCGCGATCTCGACGCGCGCGGCATCTCAACCGCGATCCCCTACACCGTGGACGAAAACGGCGCGCTCACCGCGCAGGCACCCGGCTTCGAGGGCAAGCGCGTGCTCACCGACAAGGGCGAGAAAGGCGACGCCAACGAAGCCGTCATCAAGGCGTTGATCGAACGCGGCATGCTGCTGGCGCGCGGCCGACTTAAGCACCAGTATCCACATTCGTGGCGCTCGAAGAAGCCGGTGATCTTCCGCAACACGCCGCAATGGTTCATCGCGATGGACAAGAACATCGCGGACGACGGCAAGGCAAAGCCCGGTGACACGCTGCGCGCTCGCGCGTTGCAGGCCATCAACGTCACGCAATGGGTGCCGCCGCAGGGACAAAACCGCATCACTGGCATGATCGCAGGCCGCCCCGACTGGGTGATCTCGCGGCAGCGCGCGTGGGGCGTGCCGATCGCGGTGTTCGTGCGCGAGACCGGCGACGGCTCCGCCGAAGTACTGATCGACGATGCCGTCAACGCGCGCATCGGTGAAGCATTCGAGAAGGAAGGCGCCGACGCCTGGTACATGGAAGGCGCACGCGAACGCTTCCTCGGCTCGCGCGCCAACGAAGACTGGCAGAAGGTCGACGACATTCTCGACGTCTGGTTCGACTCCGGTTCGACCCACGCCTTCGTGCTGGAAGACCCGGTGCACTTCCCCGGCCTCAAGGGCATCAAGCGCAAGGTCGATGGCGGTCAGGACTCGGTGATGTATCTCGAAGGCAGCGATCAGCATCGCGGCTGGTTTCACTCGTCGCTATTGGAAAGCTGCGGCACGCGCGGTCGCGCGCCTTATGACGTCGTGCTGACGCACGGCTTCACGCTCGACGAGAACGGCCGCAAGATGTCAAAGTCGCTCGGAAACACCGTCGAGCCGCAAAAGGTGATCGCGCAATCGGGCGCGGATATTTTGCGGCTGTGGGTGTGCGCCACCGACTACGCCGACGATCAGCGCATCGGTCCGGAGATTCTCAAGAACACCATCGAGACCTATCGCAAGCTGCGTAATTCGATCCGCTGGATGCTCGGCACGCTGCATCACTTCAGGCGTGAGGATGCGGTCGCGGTCGAAGACATGCCCGAGCTTGAGCGGCTGATGCTGCACGAACTCGCCGAGCAGGACGAGGTGGTGCGTAAGGCTTATGCGGCGTTCGACTACAAGACGGTGATCGCTTCTCTCGCGACCTTCATGAACTCCGAACTGTCGGCGTTCTACTTCGACATCCGCAAGGACACGCTGTATTGCGATCCGCCGTCGTCGAACGCGCGCAAGGCGGCGCTGACGGCAATCGATATTCTTTGCGATACGATTCTGAAGTGGCTGGCGCCGGCGCTGTCATTCACCGCGGAGGAAGCGTGGCAGCTCTTCCGGCCCGATGCGGAGCCCTCGGTGCACCTCACATTGTTCCCGGGATTCTTGCAGCAATACCGTGACGGCAAGCTGGCGGAAAAGTGGCAGACGATTCGCGATGTCCGCCGCGTCGTGACCGGCGCTCTGGAGCTGGAACGCGCTGCCAAACGCATCGGCTCCTCGCTCGAGGCATCTCCGGTGATCTACGTCGCCGACCGCGCCGTGCTGGCGACGCTGTTTGATGTCGACCTGGCCGAAGTCTGCATCACTTCGAATTATGAGGTGCGCGAGGGCGAGGCGCCGGCCGAAGCGTTCCGCCTGCCGGCGATCGAGGGCGTCGCCGTGGTGATCGAGAAGGCGGTCGGCACCAAATGCGCCCGCTCGTGGAAGATTTCTCCGGAGGTCGGCGACGACAAGGAGTATCCCGACGTCACCCCGCGCGACGCGCAGGCGCTGCACGAGTGGAAGGCGCTGGGGGTGACGGTGTAATTATTGCTTGGTCGTCCCCGCGCAGGCGGGGACCCATCTCCCCTGGCCTCTCGGTGGAAAGGCACGCTCCCCACCTATGTTGACCGCTCCGGCCAAATCGCAGCGACACGGCGTAAGGATTCCCGCCTGCGCGGGGACGACGCTGTTATCACGTCAGGCGCAACGGACCCCTCATTCGCCTTCGTTTCGCGAGGGCGCCTTCTCCCGCAAAGGGAGAAAGGAAGGAGCTGCCGACACATGACCTCCCCTCTCCGCGCCGGCATCGTCGCAGCCGTGATCGCGCTGGTGCTCGATCAGGCGACCAAGCTGTGGCTCCTGTTCGTGTTCGAGCTGGGCCGGAAGGGCGCGGTCGCGGTGACGCCGTTCTTCGATCTGGTGCTGGCCTGGAACACAGGCATCAGCTACGGCTGGTTCCAGCAGGACGGCCCTGTGGGGGCGGCGGTGCTGCTCGGCTTCAAGGTGGTCGCGGTGATCGCGCTGGCGATCTGGATGGCGCGCGCGAAAACCCGGCTTGCGACCATTGGCCTCGGCCTGATCATCGGCGGCGCGATCGGCAACGCCATCGACCGCGCGGCCTACGGCGCGGTGGTCGATTTCGCCCTGTTCCATGTCCAATGGGGCGGAAAAACCTTGAATTGGTATGTATTTAACATCGCCGACGCGGCCATCGTTGTCGGCGTCGCCGCGCTGCTGTATGACTCCTTTCGCACGCCCGACGCCGTAAAAGCGCCCTGATGCCAGCCGATACGTGCTGCCGGAACGCATAAACCCGACCTGACCGGTCAAG
>CAUJJN010000058.1 GCA_963204905.1 Pseudomonadota bacterium | reverse complement strand
GCGTCTTGCAGCGGCAGGGCGCGTCCGGCATATTTGGTGCGCCGCCCCGCCGGGGCGGTAGTTCTCAGGGCGGGGTGAAAGTCCCCACCGGCGGTAAGAGGCCCACGTTCCTTAAAAGGGAATATGTGCCTCGAGCCCGCGAGCGCCTCTCTCGCCTCGGCGAGGAAGGGTCAGCAGATTCGGTGCGATCCCGAAGCCGACGGTTATAGTCCGGATGAAAGAGAGCGGGTACCCGAAGGCCGCGTTTGCGCGTGGCCTGCGATCCGTATGCCCTGATTCTGGTCCTTAACGAGGAAAGCCATGAATCAGATGTTGTCTGACCCCACCCCTGCCACGACCGCCACTCCCGATGTCACTGCTCCCGGCGTGCCGCCGGGCGTTACACCGGAGCCGATCCGCTTCGCCAAGCCGCAGCGTGTCGCCTTCGTGCAATCGTGCTGGCATCGCGAGATCGTCGGCGAATGCCGCGTCGCGTTCCTTCAGGAGATCGAAGTGCGCGGCATCGCGCCGTCGCAGGTCGATCTGTTCGAAGTGCCGGGCGCATTCGAGATTCCGCTGCACATACAGCTTCTGGCAAAGACCCGGCGTTACACCGCCATCGTCGCGGCCGGCCTCGTGGTTGATGGCGGCATCTATCGGCACGACTTCGTCGCGGGCACCGTCATCAATGCGCTGATGGATGTGCAGTTGCGCACCGAGGTCCCGGTGTTCTCGGCGGTTTTGACGCCGCAACAATTTCACGAGCACGCCACGCACTTCGAATTCTTCCGCAAGCACTTCGCCATCAAGGGAATCGAGGTTGCGGAAGCCTGCGCCAACACGCTGCATGCGCTGGAGCGGCTGCGCGGGCAGGTCGCGGCGGGGATGCCATAAGTTTGCCGCAAGATTCCGTGGCGCGTTTCGACGCGTCGCGGGACTTGATGCCGGGTCAGTCGAACAGGCTGGAGACCGATTCTTCGGCGGCGGTGCGGCTGATGGCTTCAGCGATCAGCGGCGCGATCGGCAGCACGCGAATGTTCTTCACCGCGCGCACCGCATCGGTCGGCTGGATGGAGTCGGTGATCACCATCTCCTTCAGCCGCGAGTTGGCGACGCGCGCGGTGGCGCCGCCCGAGAGAACGCCGTGGGTAAGGTAGGCGTAGACTTCCTTGGCGCCGTTGGCGAGCAGCGCATCGGCCGCGTTCACCAGCGTGCCGCCGGAATCGACGATGTCGTCGATCAGGATGCAGGTGAAGCCGGCGACGTCGCCGATCACGTTCATCACTTCGGATTCGCCGGCGCGCTCGCGGCGCTTGTCGATGATGGCGAGCGGCGCGTTGATGCGCTTGGCGAGGCTGCGCGCGCGCACCACGCCGCCGACGTCAGGTGACACCACCATCACGTTCGCGAGGTCGAACTTCTCACGGATGTCGCGCACCATCACCGGTGATGCGTAAAGGTTGTCGGTCGGAATATCGAAGAAGCCTTGAATCTGCCCGGCGTGCAGGTCGAGCGTCATCACGCGATCGGCGCCGGCGTGGGTGATCAGGTTGGCGACGAGTTTGGCGGATATCGGCGCGCGCGAACCGACCTTGCGATCCTGCCGGGCGTAGCCGAAATACGGAACCACCGCGGTGATGCGTCGTGCCGAAGCGCGGCGCAGCGCGTCGATGATGATCAGCAGCTCCATCAGGTGATCGTTGGCCGGATAGGAGGTCGACTGGATCACGAAGACGTCGGAGCCGCGCACGTTCTCAAGAATCTCGACGAAGATTTCCATGTCGGCGAAGCGCCGCACGCTGGCCTTTGTCAGCGGAATTTCGAGGGCTGCGGAAACCTGCTGCGCCAGCGCGGGATTGGAGTTGCCGGCGACCAACTTGATGGACCCGTTCTTGGCCGACATCGTCGCTTTTCCCCCGGTCTTGGTGGACACAACGTTGAGCATATCGGCTACCTATCGAACTGACGCCCTGGACATTCGGCGCACGGGTGACGGCGTGGTGATATCAAGGCGCCCCCGGCGATGGCAACCCGTCGCTGACGCTTTTCGGGGGTTAAATCAGCGCTGGGGCGCCGATGCGGCGTCATCCATGCTGGCGAAGCTCAGTGCGCCGCGCGCCGGAGTGTTCGGGACGTCATTCGTCGCGATGGCCGGCCCGTCGGAGCGCGAGGGCGGAGCCGCGGTTGGCGTCGGCTCGGCCGGCACGGCACGGCCGCCGGTCACCGCGCTGAGGCCGCTGAGGCCGGCTTGCGCGATCCGCCGGAGCGTCACGTCGTCGGCGGCGGCCCAGGCGTCACCCCCGGCTTTTGCCACCGGTTCGGTGCCGGCGAGGCGCAGTGCGCGGCGTTGGTCGCGGTCATAGACGTCCCAGACCCAATCAATCGAGGTCTGGCCGCGAATGGTCTGGGCAGCCAGATAGCTGCGCACGCGGTAGGCAGCCTGGGTCTGGCGGGAAACGATGGCGACGTTGCGCAGTTGCGATTCGCTGTCGAGGATATTGACCATGCGGTCGAACACCTGCGGCGGCGGCCCGTCGATGGATTCGAATGCCACCGTTGCGCCGCTCGGCATGGATTGCGAAGCGACCGGCCCCTGACCATCGCTGACGCAGCCGGCGACGACACTTCCGAGCGCCAGAACCAGCGCGGTGCGCCAGAGGGGGCTGGCTGAGAGGGTACGGGCAAGAGGCATCGGAATCGGCACCGGTATCCTGGTTCGCGACGTCGTCCGCCGGATCGGGGCGGGGCTCAGAACCGATATCGTTAAAATCCGTTAAGGTCTAGGGCAGAGGCCGCCCGAGGCCACACAGGGTAAGTGAGTTCACCCTGTCGCCGGCGCGATTTGCGTCAAATTGAAACGGGCAGTGTCAGTCGCGGGCCAAAGCGATGGCGTGGACGTGCCGGCCGTAGTCCGGTTCCTTGCGGTGCACCGAGCGCCGGTAGCTGAAGAAGCGGTCGTCGGCATAGGTGTCGTTGCCGAGATCGTCGATCATCAGGACGCCGGCCTGTTCCAGTCGGGCTCGGATGAAGCCCGCGAGATCGAACATCGCGTGGCCGTCGCGTTCGGACGTGATGAAGTACGTCGCGTAGCCGGGATCGGCGGCGGTGAAGCGGTCGACGAACTCCGCGCCGACCTCGTAGCTGCGCTGACGGATCAGCGGGCCGACCGCGGCGATGATGCCGTTGCGTTCGGCCCCGAGTTTTTCCATCGCGGCGACGGTTGATTCCAGCACGCCGGTCAGCGCGCCCTTCCAGCCGGCGTGAGCCGCGCCGATCACGCCCGCCTTCGGATCGGCGAACAGCACCGGCCCGCAGTCGGCTGTGGTGATGCCAATGGCGAGATCCGGCATGCGGGTCACGATAGCATCGGCATGGGGGCGAGTGGTCGAATCCCAAGCACTCTCGGCGATGGCGACGTCCGGCGAATGCACCTGATAGGCAGTCAGGAGGTTCTCCGGCGCGACATTCATTGTGGAAGCCATGCGCGCGCGGTTTTCGCGGACGTGGTTTGCGTCGTCCCGCGAACCGAGGCCGCCATTGAGGCTGGCGTAGATTCCTTCCGAGACGCCGCCCTCGCGGGTGAAAAAGGCGTGGCGCAAATTCGGAACGGCGGCGAGCAGTGGTGAGGCAAGCATCATGAGGCGGCTCCGGCGGCAGGATCTTCGTCGGCGAATCCGACCAGCATGGGCAGCGATGGATCGGAGATCCCGAGCACCTTGAACATCGCGCCCATGCCGCCGCGCCCGCCGCTGATCAAGCGGGCTTTCGCGGCCTTGATACCTTCGGCCACCTCTTCGCTGGCCTTGGCCATCAACGAATTGGCACGCGCGTCGATCCCCAGCCGTTGCAGGAATTCGCCCTGCGTCACCGGACCGTGGACGCAGGCGCCGACGTCCTCGGCTGCACGCGCCAGGGCCTGAAAATCGACATGGGCAGTGACGTCGGCCTCACCTGCGTTCTGCAACGGATCGGCGAAGGAATGCCGCGCGATGGCTTGCAACGTATCGCCGGCATCGCTGCGGACATGGCCGTAGTCGATGATCAGCGCCGCGCCGCGCGTTTCGCGCAGCCGCGTTGCCAGCGACATGATCTCGCTGTCGGGTCGCCATTCGAAGATGGCTCCCACTGGCGCGGCGCGCACCAAAGGTGGCAGCAGCACGTCGAATTGCGGCACGGGCTCCGGCGCGACGCCGAACATCAGCTTGCCCGCGGCATCGAGTTCGACGGTGCGCTCGTGCCAGCCGTCCTCACGCTTCACCATCTGATGGATCGGCAGCACGTCGAAATATTCGTTGGCGAGAATGATCGAGGCGCCGCGCGGTACATCGTCAAGGCTGGTGTGCCAGTGCACGTTGCGCATCCCGACCAGTGTTTCGTGCTGCTTGTCGCGCAACACCGGATTGATCTCGACCAGATGGACGCTGAGCGCCTGATAAAGCGGCGGCAGCACCCTCAACGCGCGCAGAGCGTCCGCCATCATCGTGCCGCGGCCGGGTCCGAGTTCGATCAGGTGCAACGCCGGCGGCGAGCCCATCTCGCGCCACACCGAAGCCGCCCACAGGCCGACCAGCTCACCGAACATCTGGCTGACTTCCGGCGCGGTGATGAAATCACCCTCGCGGCCGAGCGGATCGTGGGCGATGTAGTAACCGTAACGGGGATGCGTCAGGCAAAGCTGCATGTAGCGCCACACCGGCATGGGCCCGGCCGTCGCGATCAGTTTTGCAATCTCATGGTGTAGCGGAGACCCGTCGATCACGGTGCACCTCGCGCGGCGGTTTGCATGGCCGGCTTGCGCCGCAACGCGGTTGCAATGATGGCAACGCCGGCCAGCACCATCGGCACCGACAGCAACATGCCCATGGTCATACCGCCCCACAGGAAGCCGAGTTGCGGATCGGGTTCGCGGAAGAATTCTCCAGTGATGCGCGCGAGGCCATAGAGCGCGATGAAACTGCCGAGGATCAGGCCCGGCCGCTTCAGCGCGCCGGCGCGGATCATCAGCGCGAGAAGGACGAACAGCGCGAGGCCTTCAAGCCCGGCTTCATAGAGTTGGCTTGGATGGCGTGGCAGCGGTCCACCGTTGGGAAACACCATCGCCCACGGCAGGCTCGGGTCGGCGGTGCGGCCCCACAACTCGCTGTTGATGAAGTTGGCGATGCGTCCGAGAAACAGTCCGATCGGCCCCACCGCGCAGGTGATGTCGCCAAGCGACAGGATCGAGACGTTGCGCTTCCAGCCGAACGCCATCACCGCGACGACGCAGCCGAGGAAGCCGCCATGGAACGACATGCCGCCTTCCCACAATTCGAAAATCTTCAACGGATGCTGCATGAAGAAATCGAGGTTGTAGAACAGCACGTAGCCGGTGCGGCCGCCGAGAATGATGCCGAGCGTCACCCACAGGATGAAGTCGTCGAGTTGCACCAGCGTGATCGGCGATTGCCCGCCCCACAGTCGCGGGCGGCGGATCACCGCGCGGGCGTAGATCCAGCCGAGCACGATGCCGCCGATATAGGCCAGCGCGTACCAACGGATGGCAAACGGCCCAATCGAGATTGCGATCGGATCGAAAACGGGAAAGGCGATGGTCAGCGAAGGCATCGACGCGTCGGTCAGGATAGCAGATGGCGGCGGAACAGCGCGTGCAGCCGTTCCCAGTGCCGTTCGGCGGCGATCTTGTGATAATCCGGCCGCGCCGGGAACGCGAAGCCGTGATGCGTGCCGGGATAGAGCTCGACCTCGGCTTTGACGCCATCGGCCGCGAGCGCCTCGCGCAACGGTGCGATCATTTCCATCGGCGCCCAGCGATCCACCTCGGCGCAGGCGAAATACAGTTCGGCATTGGCCTTCCTGGCGACGACATGCGGGCTATCCGGCTGGTCCGTCATCAGGTGCGTGCCGTAGAGCGACGCAGCGGCAGCGATGCGGTCGGGGAAATTGGCGGCGGCGTTGATCGCGTAGCGGCCGCTCATGCAATAGCCCATAGCGCCGGCCGGACCTTTGCTGGCAGCCTTTTGGGTAGCGGCGAAGTCCAGCAGCGCGCGGGTATCCTGCATCACCCGCGCAATGTCGATCGAGTACATCAGATCGAACATTTTCTTGCGGAGCGGGGCTTCCTCGTCGCGCGGGATCGGACCCAGCTCCATTTCGCCGGAGCGGTAATAGAGATTCGGCAACATCACATAGTAACCGGCGGTGGCGAGCCGGCGCGCCATGTCGCGCAATTCCTCGCGGATGCCGGGCGCATCCATGAAGAACAGCACCACCGGATATGGACCGTCGCGTTCGGGATGAGTGATGAACGTCGTCATCCCTCCATCCTGGGTTGCGATGTCGATCTGCTGGTCGATCATGATAGATTCTTTGTCTCGGGAGGAATGTGATTGCGGCAAGATCGCAAGGAAAGCCGACCGTGGCAAGGCGCGAGCTGTCGACAATCGATGGCCGTGAGGCTTGAAGTGAACGCGCGTGATCGCCATTGTGAAGGGCAGAACATTCCTTGCACAATGCCCTTCGCGGATCGCGGGAGACCTTTGACATGACCCAGACCAGCAATCGCTTCTTCGATGAGATCGGCCGCCTGATGAACGACGCCGCCGGTGCCGCGCAGGGCGTCAAGCGTGAGGTCGATACGGTTGTCCGCAACCAGGCGGAACGGATTTTGCGCGACCTCGACATCGTCAAGCGTGAAGACTTCGAGGCCGTGAAGGACATGGCGCGGCTGGCGCGTGAGGAGAACGAGGCGCTGAAAGCGCGGATCGCTGCGCTTGAGGCGAAGATCGGTAGCTAAGAGGCAGGCCGCGAACCTTTATACGCGGCGATCCTTGCCCCGAGCGCTGGCCGGAGGTCCCTGGCCGGACGAGAAAAGTCCGGCCATTTCCTTGTGTTTTCGGGGCTTTGGCGCTACAAGCCCCGGCATGTCCGTGGCCCCTGCACCCCTGGAGGCTTGCCGCGACAGCAAAACGGGCCGCATCGCGGCCTTTAACTTTTAGAAAACAAGGATTTACACGATGGCGACCGTCAAGGAATTGAAGGCGACCGCTCGTCCGAAGGCCGGCAAGGGGGCCGCTCGGGCAGAACGTCGCGCAGGCCGGGTTCCGGCCGTGATCTACGGCAACAACGAAGCCCCGCTGACCATCTCGCTCGACGATCAGGAACTGCGCCTGCGCTTGCAGGCCGGCCGTTTCCTCACCACGGTTTACGACATCGTGCTGGACGGCAAGAAGCACCGCGTGATTCCGCGCGACTTCAGCCTCGATCCGGTGCGTGATTTCCCGCTGCATGTTGACTTCCTGCGGCTCGGCCAGGGGTCGAAGATTCGCGTCAGCGTTCCGCTGCACGTG
>CAUJJN010000057.1 GCA_963204905.1 Pseudomonadota bacterium | reverse complement strand
GTTCAGCATGGTGTTTTCCCGCAAGCGGCGCATCAATACACTGGTCCGGCGATCAACGAAACGCTGAGTTAGCCGTTCATGCAGGGCATCGGACAATTTATTCTCAAGTTCGTGCGAAATTCCCTGCCAATGGAGCGGATCAGCCAGCCAATCCGGGCGATTCGCCACGAAGGTCCAGGTTCGAATATGGGCGATCCGCCCGGATAACGTGTCGATATCGCCATCGATCCGGTCCGCTTGCGCGATTTGCGCCGCGAACCAGGCATCCGGAATCCGACCCCGGCGCATCAGGAAGGTATAAAGCGTCGTCACCAGTTCGGCGTGAGCGGCGGACGACAGCTTGCGATAATCCGGAACCTGGCACGCTTCCCACAGCCGTTCCACAGCGCCCGCACCTTGCGCCATGTCGCGCACATCGGCGTCGCGCGCGGCGTGGTCGAGCACGCGCAGGTCCTCGGCAATCGGTGCGCGCGTGAGCGCGGCGTGGTCGGGCGTGTGCGCCAGCGACACCTGCAGCCGGTCGAGCGAAAGGAAATCGAGCTGAGCGTTGCGCCATTGCAGCGTCTTGACGCTGTCAAAGGTGTGGTTCTGCAACGCATTGACGAGTTCGGGCTCGAACGGCGCGCAGCGGCCGGTGGTACCGAAGGTGCCGTTACGAGTCGCACGACCGGCGCGGCCGGCAATCTGCGCGAATTCGGCCGGCGTGAGACGGCGAAACTGATAGCCGTCGAACTTGCGATCGGACGCGAAGGCGACGTGATCGACGTCGAGATTGAGGCCCATCCCGATCGCGTCGGTGGCGACGAGATAATCGACATCACCGGATTCGAACAGCGCCACTTGTGCGTTGCGTGTGCGCGGCGACAGCGAACCCAGCACCACCGCCGCGCCGCCATGCTGACGACGGATCAATTCGGCGATGGCGTAGACTTCATCGGCGGAAAACGCGACGATCGCGGTGCGGCGCGGCTGTCGCGTGATCTTGCGATCGCCGACGAATTCAAGCTGCGACAGACGCGGCCGCGTCAGGATATTGGCGCCGGGCAACAGCTTCTCGATCACCGGCCGCATCGTCGCCGCGCCGAGCAGCAGCGTTTCGTCGCGGCCACGGCGATTCAAAATGCGATCCGTGAAGACATGGCCGCGCTCCAGATCGGCGGCGATCTGGATTTCGTCAACCGCGAGGAACGCGACGTCGATGTCGCGCGGCATCGCTTCCACCGTCGAGACCCAGAAGCGCGGCTTCGACGGCTTGATCTTCTCCTCGCCGGTGATCAGCGCCACCGCGTCGACGCCAACGCGCGCGACAATCTTGTTGTAGACCTCGCGCGCCAAGAGACGCAGCGGCAGACCGATGATGCCGGACGAATGCGCGAGCATCCGCTCGATCGCGAGGTGCGTCTTGCCGGTATTGGTGGGGCCGAGCACCGCGGTGACGCCGCTTCCGGGAGCACGCTCGAACACCGGCGTCGAGAACGGCGAGGCAGATGAAACAACCATATCGTTAAGGACTTCCGAAATCACAGGCTCTGCAAAAGCAAGGAAAACGCCAGAGTCTGTTTCACAATGCGACGCCTTCGGAGCCGCGGCTTAAACTTTGGAACGAGTCCGGAACGAATCGCGCCCGAATCGCTGACTCGCCTCGTTCGTCGCGGAGAGACCGCAACATCTCGCGGCATTGGGCGGCGTAGATCACTACATCGAGAGAATGCCTGTCTTGGAAGAGATAGGAATGCGGCGCAATCATTAACACCCATGCGGGACGGGATTGCCCCAAGAGTCAAACGAATTCTTCGTCGGGATTCTTGCGGCAAACCCGTGGCGGGATTGCGCCGGCGCTTGCCACGGGATTTTTTGTCCCACGCTCAGCGCGAGGCGGCTCGCGGCGGGACGGCGGTGGCATTGAACTGGGTGGCCAGCATCACGCCATGGCCGAGCGGCGTCGGGATCGACAGCTTGAACGGAACCAGCACCCGCGTGCCGGCGATCGGAGCCAGCCAGACCTCCATCGCTTTCTGCGCGGCGAGGTATTTGATCGCGGCACGATCCGGCACGTAACCGGACACCGGCGTAAAATAGATCGCGCAGACCACCGCCGGGCCGTGATAGCCCTTCGCGGCCTTCACGGTGTCCACGCGCTTGTATTCGAGCCGCAGATCGTAGCGCATCCGGCCGTCGAAGATCGCCGCCGCCGGTTTGCAGGCTTCGGGGCCGAGCGGATCACCGTTACCCGGAACACGAATCATGCTGCCGGTCATCGGATCGAGCACGCCGCGCCGGTGCGCGTCGGTGACCGGAATGCGGGCATCATCGACCGGCGGCTCCGGGGTAATGCTGGATTCGGTGACGTTGCCGCCATTGAAGACAATGCGAATGGTCTCGGATTTCTTCGAGGTCTCACTGGTCGCGGTATAATCGACCGGCGCGAACTGGCCATTGGCGAGGCGGCCCTGCACCCCGCCGTTGCCGTGACCGCCGGAAATCGCCTTGAGCAGGCCCACCGTCGCGCCACTCACCGTGGCGCTGTAGTGATCCTCGGCGATCTCGATGGTCCAGGCCCCGCGACCTACTTGAATACCGGCGAGCGTCACCTCATAGCGCGCATCAAGCTTGCCCTGAGCCGAGGCAGGACCGGCCGGGAGCGACGCCAGCGCCGCGGCGAGGACGGCGCCGCTGCCCAAGGCGGCCGATGCCCGCCCGATCCGCCGGGATGGGACTTCAGCCAATCTGCTCACCATTGGAACCTTAGCCACCGGCGATTTCATCCTTCGCACGCCTCCCGGCGGACATAACGGAAAATCGCCGGGCTCCCCATGTCGGGGCCGAATAAGACCTTTATATGATTGAGATCGAACGCGAAATCGGGCACGCCTGCGGCAGCGGGGAATGCCTCGCTCCCGCCGCCGCAGTCCGTTGCGCGCTTGACCTGATGCGTCCTCGCCTCTATACGTGCGCGCATCCAGAACATGGACGCAATTTTGTAATCCCCGCGGCCGCACAGCGTGCCATTCAACGCGCATTGGCCAGCTTCGGGGACGAGAGAGGAATTTTTCAATGTCCCGCCGCTGCGAACTGACCGCCAAGGGTCCCCAGGTCGGTCACCGGGTGAGCCACTCGAACATCAAGACCAAGCGGCGCTTCCTGCCCAACCTGGTCAACGTCACCTTCCTGTCGGATGCGCTGGGCCGTTCGGTGCGGCTGCGCGTCTCGACCAACGCGCTCAAGAGCGTCGACCACAACGGTGGTCTCGATGCCTTCCTGCTCAAGGCCAACATCGACAATCTGTCGCTGAAGGCCGCCGAGTTGAAGCGCCAGATCGAGAAGAAGAAGTCCGAGACCGCGAGCGCCGCGGCCTGATCGCCTTCTGATAAAAGTTCATCGCTGCAAGACAGAAGCAGCCGGATCGAAAGATCCGGCTGTTTTTGTTTGGCGGATCGCGCGAGCAGCATCCCGCAACAAGCGAGGGCGAAGTGAGCCACGCTGGTCCAGCGCGCACCTCGCAGATCGCCCGCCACTCAAAATTCGCGCGTGACGAAATCCATGAAGCGGCGGGAGACGGGGCCGAGGTAGCCGCGCTTACGCGTTATCAGCATGACGGCGTTCGTCGGCTTGAAGCCGTCGACCGAGATCACCGCGATGGTGCCGCGCGCCCGCTCCTCGCGGATCGCGCTTTCGGACAACAGCGCGATGCCGTAATCCGCTTCGACCAGCCGCTTGTGGGCAGTGAGGCTATCGACCGGCGTAAACGCGACGTCAAAGATGCCGTGCGTGACAAAATGCGCCGCGACGATCGCCTCGGCGTCATCCAGTCTTGCCGGCCTGCGCGGAAACGCCAGCCATCGCTCGGCACGCAGCGCAGCGATCGAGCGGAGGCGGCGCCCGGCGAGACGGTGCTTGCTGCCGCACGCAACGACAAGGCTTTCAGGCTTGAGCGCAAGATTGTCGATATCGGCCGAGGTATCCTTGAGGTAGCGCAGGCCGATCGAGGCCTCACCGCGTCGCACCAGTGCGCTGACCTCCGCGCTCGACGCCGTTTGCAACTTCACTTCGGCGCCGGGCGCGGCGCGTTGAAAGCGCTTCAACACCCGGGTGAGTTTGGCGTCGGCCAGCGTCCCGACCACCGCAACCGACACCGAGCCGCTATTTGAGGCCGAGAACGACGCCATCGCTTCGGTCGCATCCCGAAGCGCCGCAACCGAGCGCTCGGCGAACGGCAACAGCATACGCCCGCCCTCCGTCAGTACGAAGCCGCCGCCGGCGCGATCGAACAGCGGCATTTTCAACTGCTGCTCAAGCAGGGCGATGCGACGGCTGATCGCCGGCTGCGAGCGACGCAGCCGCGCCGCCGCTTTCGAAATCCCGCCATCGCGATGGACGGCAATAAAGGTCGCGAGCGCTTCGGAATCCATGGCATTCGCCGTGATGCAAAAAACTGATGATGGCGGATTATATTATGCATTTGACGACATGCCAACCGACGCCTAGAGCCGTTTCCGTTCCGATCAAATCGGAACGCGGCTCCAGAATCTTGTTTGACGCGTTTTCTTCACGCGAACCGGTATCCACTTCGCTTGGGAAAAAGCTCTACGAGACCGCGACATTCTACCTGCGAGAGGCATCGATCATGACGACCGCGACACAGGCTGCTTTCGCTCGCGACTTCCGCGCGCTTCACACCGGCGCACCCGGCTTCATCATGCCGAATGCGTGGGACGCGGGCAGCGCCGCCGTGTTGGCATCGATGGGATTCAAGGCCATCGCGACCACCAGCGCGGGGATCGCGTTCTCGCTCGGCCGGCAGGATTATCACGTTGCCGACAGCCGCTTCGCGGTGTCGCGGCGCGAAACCTTCGACCGGATGAGAATGATCGCGAACGCGGTTGCGCTGCCGGTCAACGGCGATCTGGAGGCCGGTTACGGCGACCGGCCCGAAGACGTCGCGCAAACCATCGAGGATGCCATCGCGGCAGGCCTCGCCGGCGGCAACATCGAAGACAAGCGCCCTTTGACCAATGCGTTATATGACCAAAGCCTCGCGGTGGAGCGCATCGCCGCCGCACGTGAGCGGATCGCGGCGCTCAAATCGGATTTCGTTCTAACCGCACGCACCGACGTGTTTCAGACCATGCGCGATGGCGCGATCACGGCGGCGATCGAACGTTCGAACCTGTTTCTCGCGGCGGGCGCCGATTGCGCCTATGCGCCGGGGCCAAGCGACCTCGCGACCCACGCGACGCTGGCGAAGGAGATCACCGGCCCGCTGAATGTCGTCATGGGGCTCGGCACCACGCAGGGGAATGCACTGGCGCTGATCGAGGCCGGCGTGCAGCGCATCAGCCTCGGCGGTTCGCTGGCCCGCGCCGCGCTCGGTTACTTGCGGGAGAGCGCCCGCGAAATCCGCGACCGCGGAACGCTGGACTTCGCCCGCATCGGCATCGGTCATGGCGATCTCAATGCACTGTTCGCACGGGACTAGCGAAGGTGCTCCCGCACGACCCGACGACGCCCGATCAATCGTTCACGCCAACATCCGTGAAAAAAAATCCTGCCGGCGTTCTGGTGAAAGTGAAAATCGTTCCGGAACAAAGGACATGATAAGTGTCGTTGTTCTCGCCATCGCGGTCGTAGATCGCTTTCTTGCGCTGAACGCAGGCGCGATCTTTCGGGGTGAAGAATTCCTGATAACCCTTGGCGCCAAATTGCGCGGCATTGGAATAAGTCTTGTCACCCATGAAAGGCAGCCTGGTCATGCCGGCGACCGCGGCTGAATCGTTCGCCTTCAAGGCGGCCTGAAATTTCGCGATGAAGCCATCGAATTCGGCCTGCACGGCGGGAGCCGCCTTCTTTGGCGCTTGCGCCACGGCCAGCCCCGGCCCCATCAGCACGGCGGCGACAACAAATTTCAGCAAGATGCGCATCATCCGCAACCTCGTCCCTTGAACACATCCGGATCAGGGCGACCTGATCGTCAGGTGCAGCATCGTCGCTCCTGGCTCCGAGGCCGCCGCGAAGGCACCCCGCGCCGGAGCGGCTCGTTTCTTAGACGGCGGCAGGATCGTCCGGGTTCATCGCTGCCAGGGCAAAGCCGAATGGAACCGACCACCCGACCCCGCGTTGTGGTGGTTTCGCCCTTTCGGCCGCCCTTTTCACAGGACCCTCCATGCTCGCTCAGGCTGCCTCGGCAGAGGCCATCGCGCCCCCCTCTGTCCGCGCCGGTACGTTGCGCTCCGCCTTGCGCGCCGCCACGGCCGAAGCCCACCAGGCCCTCGATGCGACCTTCGGCGCTTTCGAGCTGCAATCGCGATCCGGCTACCGGCGCTTCCTCGAAGCTTCCGCCGCCGCGCTGCTGCCGCTCGAGGCCGCGCTGAGCGAAGCCGGTATCGCCGCCATCATTCCGGACTGGGAGCAGCGTCTGCGTGCCACATCCATCGCCGCCGATCTCGCCGCGCTCGGCGGTACGGTGCGACCGCTGCCGGTGCGGCCCGGCTTCACTGCTGCCGGAATGCTCGGCGCGGCCTATGTGCTCGAAGGCTCGCGACTTGGCGCGCGCGTCCTGCTGAAGCAGACCGCGGCGTCCCCTGACCCGACGGTCGCGGCCGCCTCGGCCTATCTCGGACATGGCGCGGGGCTGCCGCTGTGGCCACGCTTCCTCACCATCCTGGACAACGCGGCGCGAGGCCCGCGCGAAACCGGCGAGGCGATCGACGCCGCGCGCCAGGCGTTCGCATTGTTCGCCGACGGAGCGCGGCTGTCATGAACCTGCCTGTGGACCTCACCAATTGCGACCGCGAACCGATCCACATTCCGGGTTCGGTGCAGCCGTTCGGCGCGCTGCTGGCGCTGCTCTCGGACTTCACCATCGCCATCGCCTCGACGAACACGCAGACGCATTTCGGCATCGCGCACGCCGACCTGCTGAGGCGGCCGATCGCCGAGGTGTTTTGCGCCGACGCCGTGCATAAGATTCGCGGACGGATTGATTATTTGTCGGGCGCCGACGCGGTGGAGCGCATATTCGGCGTGGTCTTGCAGGACGGCGGCAAGCCGTTCGACCTCGCCATCCACTTCTCCGGCGCTTACCTGATCATCGAAGCAGAGCCCAGCGTGATCGAGCCGGACACCAACTCCGGCGAGTTGGTGCGGCTGATGCTCGGCCGCGTGCGCAAGGCTAAAACCCTCACCGAGCTTGCGCAGGAAGCGGCGCGGCAAATCAAGATTCTCACGGGCTTCGACCGCGTGATGGTCTATCGTTTCCATCCCGACGGCTCCGGCGAAGTGATCGCCGAAGTCGCCGCCGCCGGCCTGGAGTCGTTTCTGGGTCTGCACTATCCGGCCTCCGATATTCCGAAGCAGGCGCGCGCGCTGTATCAGCGCAACTGGCTGCGCATCATCTCCGACATCAACGCGGCCCCGGTGCCGCTGGTGGCTGACGCGACTCACAACGCCGAATTGCTCGACCTGTCGATGAGCGTGCTGCGGTCGGTGTCGCCGATCCATATCGAGTATCTGCGCAACATGGGGGTGACGGCGTCGATGTCGGTGTCGATCCTCCGCGACGGCGAATTGTGGGGACTGTTCGCCTGCCATCACTATGCCTCGGCCCATCAAATCGCGTTCGAACGCCGCACCGCGGCCGAACTGTTCGGGCAGATGTTTTCTTGGATTCTCGAAGGGCGCGAGCGCGAGGACAGCGTCACCTATCAGGCGCGCGCCCACACAATCCAGGAGCGGCTGATGGAATCGGCCGCCACCCACGCGCACAGCGCCCGCGCCATCGCCGACTTCATTCCCGAATACCGCAAGATGATCGACTGCGACGGCCTCGCGGTGTGGGCCGACGGCCACATGACCCTCGACGGCCAGACCCCGACCGAAAGCGAGGTGCATGATCTGATCCGCTTCATCAACCGCACGTCGCCGGGCCGCATTGTCGCGACGGCGGAAATTGCGCGGCTTTACGCGAACGGCGAATCCTTTCGCGATCGCGCCGCCGGCTTCCTCGCCATTCCGATTTCCCGCACGCCGCGCGATTGTCTGATCTTCTTCCGTCGCGAGATTCTGCGGTCGGTGAACTGGGCCGGCGCACCGGACAAGGTTTACGAGGAGGGACCGCTCGGGCCGCGCCTGACGCCGCGCAAGAGCTTCGAGCTATGGCAGGAGACCGTGCGCGGACAATCCAGGCCATGGTCGAAGGCGGAGGTGAACATCGCGGAAAGCCTGCGCATCACGCTGCTGGAGGTGATCCTGCAACTCGCCGATCTCGCCGCGCACGAACGTCGCGCGGCGGAGGAGCGCCAGGAACTGATGATCGCCGAACTCAATCACCGGGTTCGCAACATTCTCAGCCTGGTGCGGGCCCTGGTGACGCAAAGCAAGCAATCCGCCGGCAGCCTCGAGGAATTCGCATCCGTCGTCGGCGGCCGCATTCAGGCGTTGGCCCGGGCCCATGACCAGATCACCAATCTGAACTGGGCGCCGGTGGCGCTGCGGTCGCTGGTGGAATCGGAGGCCGGCGCCTATCTCGGCGAGCGCGCCGAGCGCATCAGCATGACCGGCCCGAACGTCGCGCTGGACCCGAAGGCGTTCGCCACCGTGGCGCTCGTCGTGCATGAGATGATGACCAACTCCGCGAAATACGGCGCACTGGCGGATTCCACCGGGCGGGTCGAAGTGGTCTGGAACGTCGATCCGAATGCACACCTGGTGATCGACTGGAAGGAGCGCGGCGGGCCGCCGGTTCAGCCGCCGTCGCGGCGCGGCTTCGGCACCACAATCATTGAACGATCAATCCCATTCGACCTCAAGGGCGAGACGGAATTGCGCTTCGATCTGCTGGGCGTGCAGGCGCGCTTCACCATTCCGTCGCAGTTCGTCCAACTCATCCCGGGCCTTGCCGATGCGCCCGCGCGGATCGAACAGCAGGAGGATGCCGAGCCACGCCTGACGGGATCGGCGCTGATCGTGGAGGATAACCTGATTATCGCCATGAACGCCGAGGTGATCCTTCTTCAACTCGGCGCACGCCATGTCCAGACAGCGGGATCGGTCACCGAGGCGCTGCGCGCCATCGCGCACGCCAAGCCGAGTTTCGCGATGCTCGATCTCAATCTCGGCGCCGAAAACAGCCTTGCAGTGGGCCAGACGCTGCACGAGCTCGGCGTGCCCTTCATCTTCGCGACCGGATACGGCGAACGCGCGCCGATTCCCGACACGCTCGCCGACGTGCCTGTGATCCAGAAGCCGTACACCCTCGAAGTGGTCGGCGCGGCGCTGCGCGGGCTCAAGATCTGAGCGCTTCCAAGCTGGCGCTAGCCATCAAGCTGGCGCGAGTCTTTAAGCTGGAGCGAGCCTTGCGGTGGCATCGCGATTGCGGCCGATCATCAACGACAGCACGGCGGCGACGATGCCGGTGAGCCCGGCGATGACGAAGGCGCCGAGGTAATCGCCCTGCGCGGTGCGCATCGCGCCGGCGAAGAACGCCGCCGAGGCCGCGCCCAGCTGATGCCCGGCGACGATCCAGCCAAAAATCACCGGAGCCTTGCGATCGCCGAACGCATCGTTGGCGAGCCGCATGGTCGGCGGCACCGTTGCGATCCAGTCGAGGCCATAGAACACGGCGAAGATCGTCAGG
>CAUJJN010000056.1 GCA_963204905.1 Pseudomonadota bacterium | reverse complement strand
GTTCCTCATCGACGATCTTGATGCCCATCGGCCCCGTCTGATTCTTGAGGTCGTTGAACCACAGGTCGCCGTAGGAATCCGAGTAGCCGATATAGCCCACGGTCTTCACGTTGTTCTTCTTCATGTGATCGTAGAGCACCTTGCCCATGATCGGGATCGGTTGCGGCATCGAGACCGACCACTTGGCGCGCTCCGGCGTGATCGGGAACGGCGCGAGGCCGAAATGCGGAACGGCGGCTTCGTTCGCCACCGTCGACATCGCGATGCTCGGCGGTGTGGTGGACGACCCCATAATGACGTCGGCCTTGGATTCGGTGACGAAGCGGCGGGCGTTGTTGGTCGCGGCGGTCGGGTCGCCGCCATCATCGAGCACGATGACCTTGAGCGGGACGCCGCCGATCTCCTTCGCCACGAATTCCAGCGCGTTGCGCTCGGGAATGCCGAGCGCGGCCGCCGGCCCGGTCGTGGTGACAGAAATGCCGACGACGATTTCGTTGCTTTGCGCCAGCACCGGAGCCATCAGGCCCGGCAGCGCCATCGCCGCGACAGCGGCCATGGACAGTGTGAGTTTCTTCATGCGTTCCTCCCTGAAGATGCTTTGACATCCAGTTTAGTGAAGCGTTTTTTCAGTTCAGCCCCTTCTTTAGGCGGTGCTGTTGGCGAAGTCATCCCCGCTCGTGCCGCGCGACGATGTCACACCGCACGAGCGTTAACAGCGGCCGTCGCGGGACGGCCGTTCCTTTCATTTCGGCGCCATGCGCAGCGAGGCGTCCAGCCGCACCACTTCGCCGTTGAGATACGGGTTGTCGATCATGTGCAGCGCCAGCGACGCGTATTCGTCCGGAGAACCGAGACGGTGCGGGAACGGGATAGCCGAGGCGAGGCTGTCCTGCGCTTCCTGCGGTAACGCGCCGAGCAGTGGCGTCAGGAACAGGCCGGGCGCGATGGTCAGCACACGGATGCCGAATTGCGCAAGTTCACGGGCGATCGGCAAGGTCATGCCGACGATGCCGCCCTTGGAGGCCGAATAGGCCGCCTGCCCGATCTGGCCGTCATAGGCCGCGACCGAGGCCGTATTGATGACGACACCGCGCTCGCCGCCGTCGAGCGGCGCGAGCTTCGACATTTCCGACGTCGCGAGCCGCAGCATGTTGAACGAACCGATCAGGTTGATGCGGATGACACGGTCGAAATCCGCCAGCCCGTGCGGCCCCTCACGACCGACGACGCGCTTGGCGACGCCGATGCCAGCGCAGTTCACCAGGACGCGTGCCGGACCGTGCGCCTTGGCGGCGGCGACGATCGCGGCCTCGCCCGATGCCGCATCGGACACGTCGCAATGCACCGCGACGCCACCGATCTCCTTGGCGAGCTCTTCCGCGAGCTTGGTGTTGAGGTCGGCCACCGCAACCTTGGCGCCCTGCGCGGCCAGCTTCCGCGCGGTCGCCGCGCCTAATCCCGATGCGCCACCGGTGACGATGGCAGCCTGCCCTTGCAACTTCATGATGTCCTCCTGTGAGTCTCGATGACGTAAATCTCGGTGTCGCGTCTAAGCGACGGAAATGACGTGAGCCGGCAGCGGCGATGCATAAAGGCTCTCGATCCATCCGGCGCGATGCTCCAGCACCGCACGCTGATTGATGGAGCCTTTGTCCGTCACTTCGCCGCGATCGATCGACAACGGCTCATCCACCAGCATGGCACGCGCGACACGATTGGATGACCCCGTGGCCGCAGCCGCGAACGCAGCCAGCCGCTCCCGGAACGCCTGCCGAACCTTCGGGTCATGGGCGGCGGCGACAAGATCGCCCGCCGGCAAGGCCGGATTGATGACGCGGCAACCGTCGAGATCGAGGATCACCAACGCCGACAACTCGTCGCGATTGATGCCGGCGATCACCACATCGCGCACCAGCGGCGCGCAGGCGGCGATCAGACGCGCGCGAAGCGGGCCGACGCTGACCCAGGTGCCGCTGCCGAGCTTGAAATCCTCGGAAATGCGCCCATCGAAATCAAAGCCGGCATCGACGTTTGACGGATCGACGAAGCGGATCGCGTCGCCCAGGATATAGAAGCCTTCGTCGTCGAACGCTTTCGCCGTCAAATCAGCCTGCCGCCAATAGCCCGGCGTAACGTTCGGCCCCCGGGCGCGGACTTCGATCTTGCCATTATTCGGAATAAGTTTGGCGTCGTTGCCCGGCACCGGCAGGCCGATATGACCGGAGCGGCTGGTTTCCGGCGTCACCGACATGAAGAACGGCGCGGTTTCAGTGGCGCCAAGCCCGGTCAACATCGGGACCCGCTTGCCCGTCACCTGCACGGCAATATCATCGAGACTGCCCCAGACATAGGGCGACAGCGCCGCACCCGAGAAGAACATCGCGTGCAGATTGCCGAAGAACTTCTCGCGCAACGCCGCATCCTCACGCAGATAGGGCAGCAACGATTCATAGCCTTTCGGCACGTTGAAATAGACGGTCGGCGAAATCTCGCGCAGATTGCGCACCGTCTCGGCGATGGCATCCGGCGTCGGCTTACCCTCGTCGAGATACATCGATCCACCGTTGAACAGCGTCAGCCCGATATTGTGATTGCCGCCGAAGGTGTGATTCCAGGGCAGCCAATCGACGATCACCGGCGGCTCGTCCTTGAGGAAGGCCAGCGTCTCGCGCAGCATCACCTGATTGGCGCACATCATCCGCTGGGTATTGATCACCGCCTTCGGATTGCCGGTCGAGCCCGATGTGAGCAGAAATTTCGCGATGGTGTCCGGGCCGATGGCGTCGTGCACCGCATCGAGTTGCGGGTGCTCGGGCGTCGCCAGCAGATCGGCGAACCGTGTCACCGCTCGGCCCGGCAACTCGCCGCTCACCGCGACGATTTCAACATCGGGAGGCACATTGGACGCGAGCGCGCTGGCGAACTGCGTGGCATCCGAGGCAAAGACCAGCCCCGGCGTCAGCAGCTTCATCACGAAGGACAGCTTGCCGTAGTCTTTCGAAACCAGCGAATAGGCCGGCGACACCGGGCAAAACGGGATGCCCGCGTAAAGCGCGCCGAACGCCAGCAGCGCATGATCGATCGAATTGCCCGAGAGAATCATCACCGGCCGCTCGGCCGACAACCCACGCGCCAGCAGCGCGGAGGCGATATGCCGGCTGGCGTCGAACAGTTGCGCGTAGGTGATGCTGCGCCAGCCGCCATCGGCGGCGCGCTCGGCCATGAACACCCGGTTCGGTTCGCGCTCCACCCAATGATGCAGGCGATCCGTCAGGCGGCGCGGATAATCATTCAACGGGGCGACGGGGCGAACATAGATCGTGCCGTCGGTGCGCCGCTCGATCCGCACCGCGGGGCGCCCGAACGAAATCGGCCGCAGAGGCGCGCGCGGCACGGCTTGAGTTTCCTTGGAAGCAGCCACGATCGTCATTAGGCTTACATCCCTCTCAGGTCGGGCGAACTTTCGCGGTCTTGCGATCGAGAAACGCCCGGATCCGCTTCTTGGCTTCCTGATCGCTTTGCGCAACCGTCGCCATCAGCGACTCCATCAGCAGACCGGTCTGTGGATTGGATTCGGCGATCATCGGCAGTGCCTGCAGCACCGCGAAGTTGGTCAGCGGAGCATTTTCAGCGACACGATGCGCCAGTTCCAGCGCCTTGGCGTAAGCGCCGCCGGCTTCGGTGAGGTACTGCGAGAGGCCGCAGGCAACGCCCTCGCCGGCGGAATAGACACGGCCGGTCAGCATCATATCCGCCATCCGCGCCACGCCGATCAGGCGCGGCAATCGCACCGAACCGCCGCCACCGACGAAGATGCCGCGACTGCCTTCCGGCAAAGCGTAGTAGGTGCTGGCGTCGGCCACGCGGATATGCGCGGCGCAGGCCAGTTCAAGGCCGCCGCCGATCACCGCGCCGCGCAAGGCCGCGATCACCGGCACCCGGCAATACTGGATTTTGTCGAACACCCGGTGCCACATCTGGGAATGCATCAGCCCACCGGTGGCGTCGCGCTCGGTCAGTTCGGACAGGTCGAGCCCGGCGGAAAAGTGCTCGCCGA
>CAUJJN010000055.1 GCA_963204905.1 Pseudomonadota bacterium | reverse complement strand
CGTTAACACGCCGCAACGAGCCGCGTTGTAAGGGCCGGAAGCGTCCCCTATAAAGCCGTGCAGGTTATTCGCTGGGCTGGAAATTCGAGTCCGGCCAGCGCCGAGGAGGTTGTCGATGCCGTGGAAGAATCAAGGCGGAGGCCCGTGGGGCTCGGGTCCGAAAGGGCCGTGGGGTTCCGGCCCTCAATCTACGGGTCCAAAGCCGCCTGATCTGGAAGACCTGCTGCGGCGAGGCCAGGATCGCTTGCAATCGATTTTGCCCGGCGGCCACATGAGCACGATGGGCATCCTTCTCCTCATAGTCGCGGGTCTTGCGGTTTGGGGCCTGTCCGGTTTCTTTCGGGTGCAGTCCGAGGAACTCGGCGTGGTGTTGCGCTTCGGCAAACATGTTCGCACCGTGCAGCCCGGTCTGAATTATCACCTGCCGTATCCGATCGAGACCGTGTTGCTGCCGAAGGCGCTGCGCGTCTCGACGCTCAACATCGGCATGACGATGTCGCAGGATCCGGCGCGGCGTGGCGCTGTCATGCGCGACGTGCCGGAAGAAAGCCTGATGCTGACCGGCGACGAAAATATTGTCGACGTCGACTTCACCGTGCTGTGGCGGATCAAGCCGGATGGTGTCGGCGACTTCCTCTTCAACATCCAGAATCCGGAAGGCACCGTGAAGGCTGTCGCGGAAAGCGCGATGCGCGAATTGATCGGACGCTCCGAGATTCAGCCGATCCTCACCGGCGCGCGAACCAACATCGAGAATTCGGTGCAGGATCTGATGCAGCGAACGCTGGATAAATACGGCGCCGGAATCATGATCCAGCAGGTGCAGATGCAGAAGGTCGACCCGCCGCAGCAGGTGATCGATGCGTTCCGCGACGTGCAGGCGGCGCGCGCCGACCTTGAGCGTCTGCAGAACGAAGCGCGGACCTACGCCAACCGTATCGTTCCGGATGCGCGCGGTCGGGCTTCGCAGATCGTGCAGAATGCCGAGGGTTATAAAGAGCAGGCCATTGCCGAGGCCAAGGGCCAAAGCTCTCGCTTCTTGCAGGTTTATGAAGCCTACAAACTTGCGCCTGACGTGACCCGCGAGCGCATTTATCTGGAAACCATGGAGCGCGTGCTCGGTGGCGCCGACAAGCTGATTTACGATTCCGGCGGAGCTGGATCGCAGGGCATCGTGCCTTACCTGCCGCTCGGCGAATTGACGTCGCGGCGCAGTGCGCCGCCCTCGGCCGCCAATCAGCCCAATAAGCCGAATGGGAGCGTGCGATGAGAGCCGGAGTTTCAGGAATCGTCGCGCTGCTGTTGCTGCTCGTCGTGGTGGTGATCGGCTACAGTTCGCTGTTCACGGTGCGGGAAACCGAGCAGGTGCTTCTGGTGCGACTGGGTGAACCGGTTCGCGTGGTGACCGAGCCCGGCCTGCACTTCAAGGCGCCCTTTGTCGATTCGGTGATCAGCATCGACAAGCGGATTCTCGATCTCGAGAATCCCTCGCAGGAAGTCATCGCCTCGGACCAGAAGCGACTCGTGGTTGATGCGTTCGCGCGCTATCGCATCAAGAACGCTTTGCGTTTCTATCAGAGCGTTGGCACGATCCAGGCGGCCAACCTGCAACTGACGGCGCTGCTCAACGCGTCGCTGCGACGTGTGCTCGGCGAGGCGACCTTTATCCAGGTGGTGAAGGACGAGCGCGAGGCCCTGATGGGGCGTATTCGCGAGCAACTCGACAAGGAGGCCGAAGGCTACGGTATCGGCGTCGTCGATGTTCGCATCCGTCGCGCCGACCTGCCGGATCAGAACAGCCAGGCGGTCTATCAGCGGATGCAAACCGAACGTCAGCGTGAAGCGGCTGAATTCCGCGCTCAGGGCGGTCAGAAGGCTCAGGAGATCCGCTCCAAGGCGGATCGCGAGGCGACGGTGATCGTGGCCGACGCGAATTCGGAAGCCGAGCAGATCCGTGGTCAGGGTGACGGCGAGCGCAACCGGTTGTTCGCCGACGCCTACAACAAGGACCCGGGCTTCTTCGCATTCTACCGCTCGATGTCGGCTTACGAGACCGGCCTCAAGCATAACGATACGCGGTTCCTGCTGCGGCCTGATTCGGACTTCTTCCGTTTCTTCGGTAACCCGTCGGGCAAGGCGGCGAACGGTGCGTCGAATGCACAAGGAGCCGATTCCAAATAGGCAGCGACGGGCGACACGACGTGGGTTGCCCGTCCCAGCACACCGGCGCCGCCGCCGCATGGCGGCGTCGGTCGCGGGCACCGGCCCAATCTTTCCGTATGGATGTCGCCGGCGACAGCGCGTTCGTTCCGATACTTTTCTCGATCTGGATCAATCGGTAAATAGCCGGTGCCCCGGCCGTGCGATCGTGCTCTAATCGCGCCGGGAAACGCGGTGAGTCACCGGCGAAAGCCATGACGATGCCGAGCGAGGGAGGTTGCCGTCCGATGAGGCCTATTGCGTTCGCCGACTTCCTCATCGGCGTGGGAATGTTGCTCGTGATCGAAGGTCTGGTTTTCGCTGCCGCGCCGGGCTGGATGCGTCGGGCGATGGAAAGCGTGTTGCATACCCCCGATACCATCCTGCGATTGACCGGGATTGGAACGGCGGTTCTCGGCTTGATCGTGATCTGGCTGATCCGGTGGTAGATCGGCGGGTGACCCGTCCGCGGCGATGGCCGCGACGCTCGTTAATTTGCCGCAATCCCTGCCGCTGATAGCGGATCATAACGGCGGGTTGATCCTGCGGCGCTTGCGCCGGCTCGACTTTCAGGCACAGTGCGGCTTTCGAGGCTGCCGATTCAAGTCATTTGACCTCGTTGCAGGAGATTTATCGAACATGACCGAAGCAGTTCCAACCCAGGGTGGCCGACTGCGGCAACGGCTGATGGCGATCTGTCTTGGCGCCAGTCTCGGCATGGCGAGCTTCGGCGCGACCGGCATCCTGCTGCCGGCGTCGGCGCAGGCGCGTGGCCCGGAAGGCATCGCCGACGTCGCGGAAAAAGTGATCGATGCTGTCGTCAACATTTCAACAACGCAGAACGTCGAGGCCAAGGGAGGCGCCGACCGGCGGGTCGTGCCGCAACTGCCGCCGGGATCGCCGTTCGAAGACTTCTTCGAAGACTTCTTCAAGAACCGGCGCGGGCCGGGCGGCGACAAGGGCGGCGGTGGTCCACGCGCGCACAAGGTCAATTCGCTGGGCTCCGGCTTTATCATCAGCACCGACGGTTATGTCGTGACCAACAATCACGTCATCGCGGATGCGGACGAAATCAACGTGATTCTCAATGACGGCTCCAAGGCGCGGGCGGACCTCATCGGCGTCGACAAGAAAACCGATCTGGCGCTGCTCAAGTTCAAGGCCGAGAAGCCGCTGACCGCGGTGAAGTTCGGCGACTCCGACGCATTACGGCTCGGTGAGTGGGTGATCGCGATCGGCAACCCGTTTAGCCTCGGCGGCACCGTGACGGCCGGCATCGTCTCGGCGCGCAACCGCGACATTAATTCGGGACCCTACGACAGCTATATCCAGACCGACGCGGCCATCAATCGCGGCAATTCCGGCGGTCCGCTCTTCAATCTCAATGGTGACGTGGTGGGCGTCAACACCGCGATCATCTCGCCGTCCGGCGGCTCGATCGGCATCGGCTTCGCTGTGCCGTCGAAGACCGTGTCCCGCGTGATCGATCAGTTGCGCGAGTTCAAGGAAGTGCGACGCGGCTGGCTCGGCGTTCGCATCCAGCAGGTCACCGACGAAATCGCCGAGAGCCTCAGCATCAAACCGGCACGTGGCGCGCTGGTGGCGGGCGTCGATGACAAGGGGCCAGCGAAGTCGGCCGGGATCGAACCGGGCGACGTCATCGTCAAGTTCGACGGCAAGGATATCAAGGAGCCGAAGGATCTCTCTCGCGTGGTTGCGGATACGTCGACCGGCAAGGCGGTGGATGTTCTGGTTATTCGCAAGGGTGCCGAGCAGACCAAGCAGGTGACGATCGGCCGCCTGGATGACAGCAATGAGCCGGTGAAGGTGTCAGCCAAACCGAGCGGCGATAACGTCGAGAAGACCCCGACGCAGAAAGCGCTCGGCCTCGATCTCGCCAATATCAGCAAGGATCTGCGCGGTCGCTACAAGATCAAGGATTCCGTGAAAGGTGTCGTCGTCACCGGCGTCGATGACGGCTCCGACGCGGCCGAGAAACGGCTCAGCGCAGGTGATGTCATTGTCGAGGTGGCGCAGGAAGCCGTCGTCAACGCGGCCGACGTCAAGAAGCGCGTCGACCAGTTGAAGAAGGACGGCAAGAAGTCGGTGCTGCTGCTGGTCTCGAACGGCGAGGGCGAGTTACGCTTCGTCGCGGTCAGCCTGAAGTAGCCTTGCTGACTTTTCTCGTCATCGCGAGGAGCAAAGCGACGAAGCAATCCAGAATGCTTGCGCGGCAAGCGCTGGATTGCTTCGCTTCGCTCGCAATGACGGTGCAAGCCATGCGGAACTACTTTGATAATATATCCAGGACGCGTTCGGGCGGACGGCAGAGCCGCACGCCCTTTGGCGTGACGACCAGGGGCCGCTCGATCAACACTGGATGGGCGATCATTGCGTCGAGCAGAGCGTCGCCATCGGCCGCGCCGAGGTTCAGTTCGCGATAGATCGCTTCCTTGGAGCGGATCGCTTCTCGTGGCGTTAGCCCGGCACGGAGCAGCAGGTCGGCAAGTTCGGCGCGGGTCGGCGGCGCCGCCAGATATTCGATGACGGTCGGGGTGATGCCGGCGGCGCGGATCAAATCCAGCGCGCCACGCGAATTGCTGCACTTCGGGTTGTGGTAAATGGTGACGTCGGCGGCGTTCATGATTCAAACGCTCGCGAACTCGCTGCGTGTGTAACCCTGCGCGTAGAGGAGCGCTGTGAGATCGCCGTGATCGATACGGGCATGGGCGGCGGCGGCAACCGCCGGCTTCGCATGATAGGCGACGCCGAGGCCTGCAGCCTGAATCATGCCGAGATCGTTGGCGCCGTCGCCCACCGCGAGCGTGTCGATATCGTCGATATCGAACGCCTCGCGCAATTCGCGCAACGTCGCCAGCTTGGCCTCGCGGCCCAGGATAGGCTCGGCCACCGTGCCGGTGAGCTTGCCGTCCTCTGCCAGCAGCGTGTTGGCGCGGTTCTCCTGAAAGCCGATCATCTCTGCCACTTTGCCAGTAAAGGCGGTGAAGCCTCCGGACACCAGACAGGTGTAAGCCCCGTTGGCGCGCATGGTGCTGACCAGTTCGCGCCCGCCGGGGGTAAGCCGAATGTGCTCCTTCAGCACCTCGTCGGTCACGCTCAACGGCAGGCCCTTGAGCAGCGCGACGCGCTCGCGCAATGCAGGCTCAAAGGCGATCTCGCCGCGCATCGCTCGTTCGGTGATCGCCGACACGTGGGCTTTCAGTCCGGCAAAGTCCGCCAATTCGTCGATGCATTCCTGTCCGATCATGGTGGAATCCATGTCGGCCAGAAAAAGTTTCTTGCGCCGATTGGCCATAGGCTGCACGACAACATCGATCGGCAGATCGCCGCGCGCCTCGCGCAATCGGTCGGCGATCGTGTTGATGTCCTCGGCGCTGGCGAACGGAATATCGACCGCGACCTCGTCGAACAGCCAGTGTGCTGCGCCTGGTGAGGGCAGAACGGCGCGGGCGCCGTCCACGATGGTGGAGTCGAGGGCCGGATTGACGGGATTGCAGATGAGCGTGGCGACAAGGGACATGACGGATTCGCGCAAAATGGCTGCCAAGACGGTGCTTATCGCAGGGCCGACCGCGAGCGGCAAGTCGGCGTTGGCGCTCGAACTGGCGCGGGCACATGGCGGCATCGTCATCAATACCGATTCCATGCAGGTCTACCGCGACCTGCGCGTCATCACGGCCCGGCCGACTCCGGAAGAGGAAGCACAAGTTCCGCATCGGCTCTACGGTCATGTCGATGCCGCTGTGAATTGCTCCGCCGGCATGTGGGTGGCCGAAGCGGAGCGCGTGCTCGCGGAAGTGCGGGCCGAGGGGCGTCTGCCGATCTTCGTGGGCGGCTCCGGGCTCTATTTCAAGGCATTGACCCGAGGACTGTCGGCGGTGCCGTCCATTCCTCCTGAGATACGCGAATCCGTGCGGTCGCGGCTTGATCGCGATGGTCCCGAAGCCTTGCATGAGACGTTGCGACGACGTGATCCCCTTTCTGCGGAAAAATTGAAGCCACGGGACCGCAGCCGTATTGCCCGCGCGCTGGAAGTGATCGAGGGGACTGGGCGCTCGTTGATTGACTGGCATCATGAGGGGCTGCCGCCGCTGTTGCCGCGAGATCAGGTGATCGCGGTTTTCCTCGCGCCGGAGCGCGAGGTGATCTATCGACGGATCGACGCGCGTTTCAGAACGATGCTGGAAAGTGGCGCGCTGGAGGAAGTCCGGCGGCTGGCGGCACGGCGGCTCGATCCGTTGCTGCCCGCCATGAAGGCCCACGGCGTTCCAGCCCTGATCCGGTATCTGGCAGGCGAGTCGTCGCTGGACGAGGCTGCCAGCATCGGCCAGCTCGATACCCGTCGCTACGCCAAGCGGCAATTCACCTGGTTCCGCCACCAGCTTCCCGAATTTGCCTGGATCGCGCCGTCAGAGGCCGCCGCATGGTTGACCCGCGCAATTTTGTCCTAGCCGAACCGGAACCGGGGGCGTATTTTGAACTAGCGTGCTGTTGACCAGCGCGTTGCAGCCTTCTATAACCGCGCAACCTTTGGGAAGTTACGGCGATCCATGCGCAATAAAGTTACCAGCCTCCTTATTATCGTCGTACCTTGGCACACCGCCGGGGGTGACTGACGTCACCCCGAATTCGGGCGGTGTGTGCAGGGCCTCTCGGGCCCTTTTTTATTTTGGACGTCCCGACACTGGACTACGACTTCAAGCCGCGCCGACTGGCGCATCCGGAGAGAGCTATGAGCGACAGCAAGAGCCACGATGCCAATCAGATGACCGGAGCGGCAATGATCGTCCGCGCGTTGGTTGATCACGGCGTCCAACACATCTTCGGCTATCCGGGCGGCGCGGTACTTCCGATTTATGACGAGATTTTTCAGCAGGGCGATGTCGAACACATTCTGGTCCGGCATGAGCAGGGCGCGGGTCACGCGGCGGAAGGTTACGCGCGTTCCACCGGCAAGCCGGGCGTTGTCCTGGTGACCTCAGGGCCCGGCGCCACCAACATGGTGACGCCGCTGGCCGACGCATTGATGGATTCGATTCCCCTGGTGTGCATCACCGGGCAGGTGCCGACGCATCTCATCGGCAACGACGCCTTCCAGGAATGCGACACCGTCGGCATCACGCGGCCCTGCACCAAGCACAACTGGCTGGTTCGCGACATCAAGGATCTGCCGAAGGTGCTGCACGAGGCGTTCTACGTCGCGACCTCGGGCCGTCCGGGTCCGGTCGTCGTCGACGTGCCGAAGGACGTGCAGTTCGCCACCGGCACCTACACGCCGCCGCGCAAGTCGGATGTGCATGTCTCCTACAAGCCGCAGACCAAGGGTGATCCCAATCAGATCCGCAAGGCTGCCGCGCTGATGGCCAACGCCAAGCGGCCGGTGATCTACACCGGCGGCGGCGTCATCAATGCTGGCGGTGATGCCTCGCAGACACTGCGCGCGCTGGTTGAGGCCACCGGCTTTCCGATCACCTCGACCCTGATGGGCCTCGGCGCCTATCCGGCCTCGGGCAAGAACTGGCTTGGCATGCTGGGCATGCACGGCACCTACGAAGCCAACATGGCGATGCACGATTGCGACGTCATGCTGTGTATCGGCGCGCGCTTCGACGACCGCATCACCGGGCGCACCGACGCATTCTCGCCCGGCTCGAAGAAGATTCACATCGACATCGATCCGTCGTCGATCAACAAGAATATCCGCGTCGACGTGCCGATCATCGGCGATGCCGGCAGCGTGATGGAAGACCTTTTGAAAGCCTTCAAGGCTGAAGGCAAGAAGCCGAAGATCGATCCTTGGTGGTTCGAGATCGGCCGCTGGCGCGCGCGCAATTCGCTCGCCTACAAAAAGAGCGACGATATCATCCTGCCGCAGTTCGCGATCCAGCGGCTGTTTGAGGCGACCCGCGGCCACGACACCTACATCACCACCGAAGTCGGCCAGCATCAGATGTGGGCGGCGCAGTTCTTCGGCTTCGAGGAGCCGCACCGCTGGATGACATCGGGCGGGCTCGGGACCATGGGCTACGGCCTGCCGGCCGCGCTCGGCGTGCAGGTGGCGCATCGCGACAGCCTTGTCATCGACATCGCCGGCGATGCCTCGGTGCAGATGACGATGCAGGAAATGTCGTGCGCCGTGCAGCACGAATTGCCGATCAAGATATTCATCCTCAACAACCAGTACATGGGGATGGTGCGGCAGTGGCAGCAGCTTCTGCATGGCAACCGGCTGTCGCATTCGTACACTGAGGCGATGCCTGATTTCGTCAAGCTGGCGGAAGCCTATGGCGGCGTTGGCATGCAGGTGTTCAAGCCGGGCGATCTCGACGGCGCTCTGCACGAGATGATCAAGGTGAAGAAGCCGGTGCTGTTCGACTGCCGTGTCGCGGCACTTGAGAATTGCTTCCCGATGATCCCCTCCGGCAAGGCGCACAACGAGATGCTGCTCCCGGCCGAAGCCAACGACGACGCCACCGCCAAGGCGTTTGCCGGCGGCAAGGCGCTGGTGTGAGTTCTTTTCACCTCTCCCCGTCATGCGGGGAGAGGTCGGATTTCAAGCGAAGCGCGAAGTCCGGGTGAGGGGGGCGCGATGCGGCCAGCCCATCACCCCAGCTCCCTCCCCGCGAGAGCGGGGGAGGGAGCGCGCGGCGCCAAACGACTAGCTAACCGAGAGATTGCAATGACCCAACCTGCCTCCGCCTATTTCATGGAAGAGCGCCGCGACCCTAACGAGACCCACACGCTGTCGGTGCTGGTCGCCAACGAGCCGGGTGTGCTCGCTCGGGTGATCGGCCTGTTCTCCGGTCGTGGTTACAACATCGAAAGTCTCACGGTGTCCGAGACCGAGAGCCAGAAACACGTTTCGCGCATCACCATCGTCACCACCGGCACGCCGATGGTGATCACCCAGATCAAGCATCAGCTCGACCGCATGATCCCGGTTTATCAGGTCGTCGATATGACGCTGACCGGTCGTTCCATCGAGCGCGAGTTGGCAATGGTCAAGGTGAAGGGCTCCGGCGACCAGCGCATCGAGGCGATGCGGCTTGCGGAAGTGTTCCGCGCCCGCGTGGTCGACGCCACCAACGAGAGCTTCGTGTTCGAGATCACCGGCGCGACCTCCAAGATTGATCAATTTGTCAACCTGATGCGGCCGATCGGTCTGGTCGAGGTGTCGCGCACCGGCGTTGCCGCGATCGGTCGTGGACCCGACGGCATGTGATGGGGGCGGATTCGAGTCGGATCGTGTGAGGTTGCGATGGTCGCATCCCAGCAATTGTTGATGGCTTTCATTGTGTTCGCGATCGTCGGCCTCTACACGCCGGGGCCGAATAACGTGATGCTGTTTGCGTCTGGTCTCAACTTCGGCCTCCGCCGGACGCTACCGCATGTCGTCGGCGTCAGCCTTGGCTTCGCGTTCCTGGTGGTCGTCGTGGGGTTCGGCCTCGGCGCGGTATTCGTGAGCTATCCGCGGCTGCAATCGATCCTGAAATATGCCGGAGCGGCCTATCTGATCTATCTTGCCGTCTGCATCGCCCGGACGGGGCCGATCGCGGACAGTGACAGATCACCGCAGCCGCTGACGTTCTGGCAGGCCGCGCTGTTCCAGTGGATCAATGTCAAAGGCTGGGTGATCGCCATTGGCACCATCACGGCATATGCCGCGCTGGCTAGCTATCCCTGGAATATCCTGACCATGGCGTTTCTGCTGCTGGTCTTTGGCTTGTCGTCATCGGTCGCGTGGACGCTGCTTGGTACCTCGCTGCAATCGCTGGTGAGGTCGCCGGCAACCCTTCGTGTCTTCAATTGGGTCATGGCGGGGCTGCTGCTGGCGTCGCTCTACCCGGTCCTGACCGAAGGCTGAGGAAGGACCCTCCGAGCAGAGACTGGCCATGCGCAAAACCGATTTCCCCTTAGCGGCAAAATGTTCTAGACAACGGCAGAATTTTCAGCCGGGCCGCTGCCGCTGCGGGGGCTCGATCTCACCCGAAAACTCAACTATCCGGGCAATCGCGCCCGACTGACACAGAGGAACGACCATGCGTGTTTACTACGATCGTGACGCCGACCTGAACCTGATCAAGGGCAAGAAGGTCTGCATCGTCGGATACGGCAGCCAGGGCCATGCCCATGCGCTGAACCTGAAGGATTCCGGCGTCAAGGACGTGGCGATCGCGCTGCGCAAGGGGTCGAGCTCGGCCAAGAAGGCCGAGGCTGCCGGCTTCAAGGTGATGGAAGTTGCTGAGGCTGCAAAGTGGGCCGACGTCATGATGATGCTGACCCCCGACGAATTGCAGGGCGACATCTATCGCGACCACCTCCATGACAACATGAAGAAGGGCGCGGCGCTGCTGTTCGCTCACGGTCTCAACGTCCATTTCAACCTGATCGAGCCGCGCGCCGACCTCGACGTGCTGATGGTCGCGCC
>CAUJJN010000054.1 GCA_963204905.1 Pseudomonadota bacterium | reverse complement strand
AAAGACTTCCGCGATGTTGCCGTCGATACCGGTGACGGTGATGTCGGATTCATCGAAGGTGTCCGCAATCACCTGCTTTAACAGCACGGAAAAGCGCGGCACCAGTTCGCTCGGCTTGATCATCACGCGGTTGCCGGCGGCAATCGCGGCGATCGCCGGCGCGAGTGTGAGTTGCAGCGGATAATTCCACGGCGCGATGATGCCGACGACGCCGAGCGGCTGCGGCAGCAGGCGGTTATGCGCCGGCCAGAAGTGCGGCTGCGTCGCCACCCGTTGCGATGCCATCCACGATTTGAGGTGCTTGCGCGCGTGCTTGATCTCGCTTTGCACCAGCAGCGTCTCCGCCATCGTGGTCTCGATCGCGGCGCGATGGCCGAAGTCGGCCGAGATAGCTTGCTGGAACGCGGTTTCGTGTGTCGCCAGCATTGCGCTCAGGCTCGCCAGCCGCTCGAGCCGCTCATTGAGTGAGGGCGACGATTGCTGGCGCGACAGTGCCACCATGCGGCGAAAGCTCGCTTCGAGAGTGCTGCTGTCTGACGGGGCGGCGGATTGATCCATGGGGTCCTCGAAACTGGCCTGACACGCGTGATGCTGTGCTTTTGCGGGCGAGGGGGCAAGCAGATCAAAGATCGGGCCTCGAAATAACCGAGGTTTGCGCAGGGGCCGGGCAAGCCGCGATGCTTGCTTGAACGCGTCGAACTGCAATGAATGTGCAGGAACGCCACGGCAAGCCTGGTTCCGCTGTCATAAAATGTTGAAAAGGACCATCATTCCCCCTTCCCAAAGGGAGCGAGCATTGGTACATACGCCACGCGCCGTCGGCATCTGCCGTGGTTGCCTTCTCAGGAAGCGTTTGGCCGGGATTGATCGACGCCCTTCGGCGTGGAGTTGGTTTCGTTTCCTCTGATGAGGCGTGCACTGATTTATCGCGGGGTGGAGCAGCCCGGTAGCTCGTCAGGCTCATAACCTGAAGGTCATAGGTTCAAATCCTATCCCCGCAACCACCATTGCCTGCGATAGCAGGTCGTCCAAAACCCCGACTTTCGAAAGGAAGTCGGGGTTTTTTCGTGCCCGCTCCAAACTGAAGGATCGTGGCTAGGTCGCCGCGCGGGAGGATTGCCAGCGTTCCGCCTTCCGGAACGAAATCCACCCGGCTGACCAGAGAGCGGAAGGTCTCCAAAGCCTGGGCCGTGGTTTCCTCGCTCTGCAGATCCGGTAAACGGCGGCGTGAAGCGTTGATAGTTCGAAGCCTCAACCCCGTATTCCGCCCACCGGAGGCCGCAAAATGTCGATCTGCTACGACAAGGCGCTTCATTGCGCACGCGACAAAATCGAGCGTCTGTTGCCGAACTTGATGACTGGCGGCGTATTGGGACGCGATGCGTCCGTCGCTTCTTCGCAACTATCTGCAGCGATGCATTCGTTGCATTCCATCTCAATCGATGAGTGTTGAGCCCAGCGATGGTCGCTCCTTGGCGACATGGAGAGGTACCGGATTCAAACTCGGGGCGGCACATGAATCGTGGATGACGCCATGAAAGAACTCGCTGTTACTCGCCGTCACTGTCCTCCTCGGCTTCTTGCCGAGGAGTTCGGCTGTCGTTGAGATGGTTCATTCTCGATCAAGCTACAAGAACGGGTCGAGGTGGTGTCGATGCGGGCGCCGCACCGGGCAGTCTTTCCGGCGGATATCATCAAGAAGTTGACAGCATGCCGTCGTGGGCCGTCATGTGGTGATGATCGAAGCGTTCCGCGCGACATCGGAAGCGGAGGCGTCGTACTTGTATAGCCGAGGGAAGATCATGTCGTCCGCTACAATCAATTCATCGTCAGCCCCTGCGAACCTTGCCTTTGACATCGGCGGCGCGAAAATCGGCCCCGGTGACATCATCGCGGCGGCCGCGACGCTGCGTGGTTCGATTGTCGTGACCGATTGCAGCCAAAGCCGCACGCTGAGCGAGATTTGCGGCTGCAACCTCTGGCTCAAGTTCGAGAACCTGCAGTTTACTGCGACCTTCAAGGAGCGTGGCGCGCTCAATCGGCTCAGCGCGTTGTCGGCGGATGAGCGCCGGCGCGGGGTGGTTGCCATGTCGGCGGGCAATCACGCGCAGGGCGTTGCCTATCACGCCAGGCGCCTGGGAATTCCGGCGACCATCGTGATGCCGATCGGCACGCCGATGGTGAAGGTTGAGAACACGCGGCGGCATGGCGCCGAGGTGATCATCACCGGACAAACTCTCGAGGAAGCCGGCAAGTTCGTATTGAAGCATGGCGAGACGCACGGCCTGAGGCTGATCCACCCCTATGACGATCCGTTGATCATCTCCGGGCAGGGGACGATCGGCTCCGAAATGCTGCAAGCCGTTCCGCAGCTTGAGACGCTGGTTATTCCCATCGGCGGCGGAGGCCTGATCTCCGGTATCGCGATCGCGGCCAAGGCGATCAATCCGCGCATTCGTATCATCGGTGTTCAGGCAAGGCTCTATCCGTCCATGTACAATGCCATCAAGGGCACGGATCTGCCCAGTCGCGGCGACACACTTGCCGAGGGGATCGCGGTGAAGTCGCCGGGGCACATCACCCAGGAGATTATTCGCCGGCTGGTCGACGATATCGTTCTGGTGTCGGATGACGACATCGAGCGGGCGGTCGCAATGCTGATCTCGGTCGAGAAGACGGTTGTGGAAGGTGCGGGCGCCGCCGGCGTCGCCGCGGTGCTCGCCATGCCGGAACGCTTTCAGGGCACAAATGTCGGCCTCGTTCTAACCGGCGGAAATATCGACACGCGCTTGATCGCGTCAGTTCTGACCCGCGATCTCGCGCGCGAAGGCCGGCTCACGCAGTTGGCCATCGATATTGTCGATCGTCCCGGCCAACTGGCGCTGGTCTGCAATATGCTCGCCGAAGCGGGGGCAAACGTCATTGAAGTCTCGCATCAGCGGACATTCTCGGACCTGCCGGCAAAGGCCGCATTGCTTCAACTGGTGATCGAAACCCGCGACAGGGAGCACCTGAACGACGTGCTGGCACGGCTGGCGGCGCGGGGCCTCGGCGTCCGGACGTAATGCAAAGCGCTCTATAGCGAAATGTACCGAGGTTGATAGCAACGGGCGTTATGCGTGGCTCGTTATGCCGAGGCCTTGTGCCGGCTATCCACGTCTTGAATCACACAAAGGATCAAATCCATGGATGACCGGGGACAAGCCCGGACATGACGATGGACAGGTCAATGTCAAAGGCACTTGGTGTGAGTTTTCGTTGCCAGTGAAGCGAAGCAATCTGGAAGTGACGATCGCGCTTTATTCGCCTTCGCCGAACTTGCTGCCGACGAGATCGGCGATGGCGGCGATGGCTTCGGCTGCGTCCGCTCCAGTTGCCGAAACGGTGATGGTGGTGCCCGGCCCCGCCGAGAGCATCATCAATCCCATGATCGAGGAGCCGCCCACCGTTTCGCCATTGCGTGTGACGGTGACGTCGGCAGTGAAGCGTTCGACCATTTGCACGAATTTGGCCGAGGCGCGGGCATGCAGGCCACGCTTGTTGGTGATAGGCAGTTCGCGTGTCACCGAGCTTGACGACGATGCGGGGCCGCCTGCGCTGGCATCACTGGAGAGGGGGAGATCGTCGGGCGGTGGGCTCATTTTCCTGCAAGAACGCGACTGGCGATGGTGACGTATTTCCGACCAGCTTCCTGCGCGGCGGCAATCGCTTCCGGCAGGGGCAGATCGTTACGTACCTTGGCGAGTTTCACCAGCATAGGCAAGTTGATGCCGGCGAGAACCTCGACCTTCGGCCTGCTCATGCAGGAAATCGCAAGGTTCGACGGCGTGCCGCCGAACATGTCGGTGAGGATGGCGACGCCATTGCCGCTGTCGACGCGGTTGACGGCTTCAATGATATCGCTTCGACACAAATCGGCGTCGTCTTCGGCGCCGATCGTGATCGCCTCGATTTGCTTTTGCGGACCCATCACGTGTTCGAGCGCTGCCCTGAATTCGTCGGCAAGGCGCCCATGGGTCACAAGAACCAGACCAATCATCGAAAACTCCTCGCGCGTGCTTTGGTGCACCGCACGAACGGGCCACTTTGACCATCCGGCGCTCCCGCGCAAGGGGGGAGCGTCACGATTTTCCCTAAATTTCGCCACAAGGCGGGAACCGGGGCCGGTCTAATCGGTGGCAACACTGGGACCTATATGGTGGTGAATTCCGCTTGGGCAATCTTCCGCCGTTGTCGCAGGCCGTGTTGATAAAGGCTTCGTGAGAAGCGCGGCGGCAATCAGTGGTAGCGCCGAAAATCCGATTTCCACGGGGATTCGCGGCAATTCGATGCCGATGAGCGTCGTTTTCAGGCTTTCCGGAGGAGGGCAGCGGTTTCCGTCGGCGGCGTTTAGGTCGATCAGCCAGCCGACGATCGCCTCGGACACAAAGTCGCAGCGCCGGATACCGAGCCCGCGAACCTCGATCAGTCCCGCAAGGGGAGGCGCGGGCCGGGCAAGGAGTTTGCCGTGGCGGACCTGTAGATGAACGCGGTCGTCGCCGACCAGCACCGTCGGCGGAAGCTGTCCGCCGCGTCCGGCCAAGATCAGGTCGAGAGCCAATCGGCTTTTGCCCGAGCCAGAAGGCCCGCGGATCAGGACGGCCCGGTCGCCGACGCGAACGGCGGACGCATGAATGCTCGGGGAGCCCGGCGGGCTTTCGTCAGGGGCGACCGGCGATGTCGTCATATCGGCAGCCGCACCACGAAGCGCGCACCGGCGACGGTTGGATTGCCGTCCGCATCCTGTGGTCCCTTGCGATTTTCGGCCCAGATACGGCCGCGATGCGCTTCGATGATCTGCTTTGAGATCGAAAGACCCAGTCCTGAATTCTGCCCGAAGCCCTGATGCGGTCGGTCCGTATAAAAGCGTTCGAAGATGCGTTCGAGCGCATCATCGCGAATGCCGGGGCCGTTGTCGTCGACAACGATTTCGATTTCGGATTTGACGCGGCGGCAGCTCACACGAACCTTGCCGCCAGGTTCCGAGAATGACTGCGCGTTAACCACCAGGTTTGAGATTACTTGCCCGAGCCGCGAGTCGTGGCCTGGAACCGAGAACGTATCCGCGGAACCGCCCTCGAAACGGGTTTCGACAGCAACATCGTGGCCGAGCCGCGTTTCGTTGGCCACCGAGGTCAGTGTGGTGAGCAGCCGGCGCAATTCGACCGGCGCGACGTCCTGCCGCTGCAATTCGGCATCCAGCCGGCTCGCGTCGGAAATATCGGAGATCAGGCGGTCGAGCCGGCGCACATCGTGCTCGATCACTTCCAGCAGACGCGCGCGGCTGGTTTCGGTCTTGGCCAGCGGGAGCGTTTCCACGGCCGAACGTAGCGAGGTCAGCGGGTTCTTCAGTTCGTGCGCGACGTCGGCAGCGAACATCTCGATTGCTTCGATGCGGTTGTAAAGCGCTTCCGTCATATCGCGCAGCGCCCCGGACAAGTGGCCGATCTCATCGCGGCGACGGGTGAAGTCGGGAATCTCCACGCGGGTCTTGATGCGATGGCGGACCCGTTCCGCTCCGGCGGCCAGCCGGCGCACCGGTCCGGCGATGGTGCTGGCCAGCAGCAGCGAGAGCACGATCATTACCACCATGGCGACGCCGAATACTTTCAGAATGGCGAGGCGTTCGGCCGTCACCATCTGGTCGATGTCGTCACCCTGCGTCGACAGCATCAACGCGCCGTGGATGGCGCGGAAGCGTTGCACCGGCACCGCGACCGAGACGATGATCTCGCCGCGATCATTGATGCGCACCATGCTGGACTTGTCGCCTCTCAACGATTCCGCGACTTCCTCATAGCCTTTCCCGTTTTCCGGTCCCAACTCGCGGTAGAGCGGCAGGTCGCCGCGATTGAGCCAGGTGCGGACTGCGATCATACCGCGTTCCACCAGGCCGGGTTTCTCGTTGGCGGGTGGCGGGAGTTCGAACCGCATGACGTCGCCACGGCGAATCAAGCTATTGCTGTCGAGGATCAGCACGCCGTCGCGGTCGTAGATGCGCGCGCGGGTTTTGGTCGGCGAGATCAATCGCTTCAGCACCGGTGCGACGCGCTCCGGATTGATCGGAAAATCAAGCGTCGCGAGTTCGTCCGGCGCAGCATAGGTCTCGCCCGGCTTGAGATCGAGCAGTCGGTCCGGATCGATGGTGATGGTGTTGGTTTCTACCGTCGCCGAGGCGGCGATGGCACCCGCGATAATCTCGCCCTGAACCAGCAGGCTTTGCGCGCGGGCGTCGATCAGGCCGGCGCGGAATTGCGACAGGTAGAGAATGCTGGCGACCAGTGCAATCAGGCCGGCAAGATTGAGCGAGACGATGCGTCGCGTGAGGCTCGAAAAGCTGACGGCGAAAAAGAACTGCCCGGCGCGTTGCAGCCAGCCCAATGGGCGTCGCCAGGCCGGCACGGCGTCCTGTGCAGCATGGGAGGCGCCGCCGGCCGCCGAAACGGCGTCGTCAACGCTCTCTCGGTCAGGCTGTGTGCGATCCAGCAATGGCTAAAACCCGCCCGGTTGTTTCAGTTTTGCGCCCGCGAGCACCTTATCATAAATCGTGCGAACGGGCGCATGAGGTCACGATGCGGGACGACGTGCGCGTCCGCCGGGCGCGCGCACGGTCTCTCAGCCGCTTCGATCAGGTTTCCTTGAAGCGATAGCCGACGCCGTACAAGGTTTCGATCATCTCGAAATCGTCGTCGACAACCTTGAATTTCTTGCGCAGCCGCTTGATGTGGCTGTCGATGGTGCGGTCGTCGACGTAGACCTGATCGTCGTAAGCCGCGTCCATCAGCGCGTTGCGGCTTTTCACAACGCCAGGGCGTGTCGCCAGCGCCTGCAGGATCAGGAATTCGGTGACGGTCAACGTCACGGGTTCGTTCTTCCAGGTGCAGGTATGGCGCTCCGGGTCCATGCGCAGCAGGCCGCGATCCAGCGCCTTGGCATCGGTTTCCTTCGGCGCGGCCGCGGGGTCTTTCGGAGCCGATCGGCGCAGCACCGCCTTGACGCGTTCGACCAGCAACCGCTGCGAGAACGGCTTCCGGATGAAATCGTCGGCGCCCATCTTCAGTCCGAACAGTTCGTCGATCTCCTCGTCTTTCGAGGTGAGGAAGATCACAGGGAGGTCCGACTTCTGGCGCAAGCGGCGCAATGTCTCCATGCCGTCCATGCGCGGCATCTTGATATCCAGCACCGCGAGGTCGGGCGGGCTGGTGCGAAACCCGTCCAGCGCCGAGGCGCCGTCGGTGTAGGTCATGATGCGATAGCCCTCGGCCTCAAGCGCGATCGAGACAGAGGTAAGAATGTTGCGGTCATCATCGACCAGAGCAATTGTGGGCATGAGCCTGCTTTCCGAAGCGGAGTGCCTTGTAAGTCGACCTACGCGACACGGTAACGTATCGGAGGGTCATGAAAACCTCGCCAACGAGCAATGCAAGCTGGGCTTAAGTGTGGCTGAGTTCCAAACGGTCCAAATGGCCACAGGTTCCCCGCCTTCGGCCCTCACGGGCTATATAACGGCCGGAACTGTGGAAAAAAGCCCCAAGCCAGAAATTCGAGAGATTTGACGATGCGCCCTGATCCCGAATTCAATCCTCAAATCTTGACCCGGAGCCTGCTGCGCCGCCGCCGGCAGGGGGCGCTTGCCACGCTGATGGTGGAGGGCGGCGCGCCCTACTGTTCCCTGGTCAACGTTGCAAGCGATGTGGACGGTGCGCCGATTCTGCTGATTTCGCGGCTGGCGATCCATACCCGGAACATTCTGGCCGACCCTCGGGTGTCGCTGATGCTGGACGAGCGGGCGGCCGGGGATCCCCTGGAGGGAGCCCGGATCATGGTGACGGGCCGCGCCCATGAGGTTACGGGGAATGCGGCGTCACGTCCGCGTCTACGGTATCTGAATGCCCATCCGGATGCGGAAAGCTTTGTGTCCTTTCCGGATTTCGGGTTTTTCCGAGTTCGGATCGACGCTGTTCATCTGGTTGCGGGGTTTGGGCGCATCGTCGATCTTCCGCCCGAGCAGGTTTTGACCGATCTGGCCGGCTGCGATCGACTGGTTGAAGCCGAGCCCGACATCATCGCGCACATGAATGCCGAACATTTGGACGCGATGAAACTTTATGCAACAAAATTGGCAGGGGTAGCCTCGACCGACGAAGATTGGCGGTGCACGGGGTGTGATCCGGACGGAATCGACCTCGCGAACGGTGCGGAGACGGTGCGAATCGCCTTTCCGGAGCGGGTCCGCGATCCGGCGGCCTTGCGAGGCGTTCTCCGACGGCTTGCTGATGAGGCGCGCGCCAGGGGCCATTAAGGCAAAGTATTATTTATTGATGCGACCAAGTTTCCCTAGTGACGGGGGATCGGCTTGGCAAGGTGGGCGTTCGTGAGTATT
>CAUJJN010000053.1 GCA_963204905.1 Pseudomonadota bacterium | reverse complement strand
GCGACGCGGCGGCATGGCCGATCCAGGGCCTGATCCGCGCCTTCCGCCCGGAGATCGAGCGGCGCATCGACGATTTCACCCGCAAGTCAACGCTGGACGATCAGGGCATCCTCGACCCCGATCACATGATCGCGGCGGAGTAGGCGTGATGGACATTCACAAGCAGAAAACGAGGCTTGACGTTCGCGGCAGCGACGTATCGGGGTCTGTGTTCGATGATGTGAATCTCTCGGGCACGACTTACGAAAACGTCAACATGTCCGGTGGTCAGTACCACAACATCAACCTGTCCGGCTGCTCGTTCGACGACCTGAACATGAGTGGATGGCGGATTCAAAACGCAAATCTGTCGGGATTGTGGATCGACAACGCGAACCTTGCGGGCGCGTCGATCGTTAACAGCCGTCTTGAGGGTATGACCATCGACGGTATTGATGTCACCGAATTGCTGGCTGCGTGGAAAGCGCGACCGGATTCCGCTGGAACGAGCCTGTCATGACCATACTCATCATCGATGGCAAAGAGATCGATGTGCCGGCCGACTACACGCTGCTGCAGGCATGCGAGGCGGCGGGCGCCGAGATTCCGCGCTTCTGTTATCACGAGCGGCTGTCGATCGCCGGCAACTGCCGGATGTGCCTCGTCGAAGTGAAGGGCGGCCCGAAGCCGGTCGCGAGTTGCGCCTGGGGCGTGCGCGATTGTCGCCCCGGCCCCAAGGGCGAGCCGCCGGAAATCTCCACGCGTTCGCCGATGGTGAAGAAGGCCCGCGAAGGCGTGATGGAGTTTCTGCTCATCAACCATCCACTCGATTGCCCGATCTGCGATCAGGGCGGCGAGTGCGACCTGCAAGACCAGGCGATGGGCTACGGCGTCGACACCAGCCGTTTCGCCGAGAACAAACGCGCGGTGGAAGACAAGTATCTCGGCGCGCTGGTCAAGACCTCGATGACCCGCTGCATTCAGTGCACTCGCTGCGTGCGCTTCGCCGCGGAAATCGCCGGCGCACCGGAGATGGGCGCCATCGGTCGCGGCGAGGATATGGAAATCACAACCTATCTCGAGACCGCGCTGACTTCCGAATTGCAGGGCAATCTCGTCGATATCTGTCCCGTCGGCGCGCTGACCTCGAAGCCTTATGCTTTCGCCGCGCGGCCGTGGGAATTGGGCAAGACGCAGTCGATCGATGTGATGGATGGTCTCGGTTCGGCGATCCGCGTCGATACCCGTGGCCGCGAGGTGATGCGCATCCTGCCGCGCGTCAACGAGGCGATCAACGAGGAGTGGATTTCCGACAAGACGCGCCACATTGTCGACGGCCTGCGCACGCAACGGCTGGACCGGCCGTACTTGCGCGAGAACGGCAAGCTGCGTCCGGCGTCTTGGTCCGAAGCCTTTGCCGCCATCGCGGTGAAGGTGCGCGGAACGAACGGCAAGCGCATCGGCGCCATCGCCGGCGATCTCGCCACCGTCGAAGAGATGTTCGCGCTCAAGCAGCTTCTCGCCAGCCTCGGCTCCGTCAACATCGCGGTTCAGGGCGGCCACGCCTTCGACGCCAAGGCGGGTCGCGCGTCGTACATCTTCAATCCGACCATCGCCGGCATCGAGCAGGCTGATGCGCTGCTGATTGTCGGCTCCAATCCGCGCCATGAAGGCGCGCTGCTCAACGCGCGCATTCGCAAGCGCTGGCGCACCGGCAAGCTGAAGATCGGGCTGATCGGCGCGCAAGCGGACCTGACCTATCCCGTCGATTATCTCGGCGCGGGCGTCGAGACGTTGAGCGATATCGCGGGCGGTAAGCACTCTTTCGCCGAAGTTCTGAAGACCGCGCAGAATCCGATGGTGCTGGTCGGCGTCAGCGCCACCTCGCGTGCTGACGGCGCTGCGATCCTGGCGCAGGCGGCGAAACTCGCGATCGATATCGGCGCGGTGAAGGATGGCTGGAACGGTTTTGGCGTGCTGCACGGCACGGCATCCGGTGTCGGCGCGCTCGATATCGGCTTCGTGCCGGGCGAGGGCGGGTTGACGGCTGCGCAGATGAGTGCGGCGAACGGCGTCGACGTGTTGTTCTCGCTGGGCGCGGACGAGGTGAATGTCGCGGACGGCGCGTTCGTCGTCTACATCGGCACCCATGGCGACCGCGGCGCGCATCGCGCCGACGTCATCCTGCCGGGCGCGGCTTACACCGAGAAGTCGGGCCTTTATGTCAACACCGAGGGTCGCGTGCAGATGACCAACCGTGCCGGCTTCCCGCCGGGCGAGGCCCGCGAGGAGTGGGCGATCCTGCGCGCGCTGTCGGATACGCTGGGCCACAGGCTGCCGTTCGATACGCTGGCGGCGCTGCGCCAGATCGCGTTCAAGGCGGCACCGCACCTGATGCGGATCGACCAGATCGAGCCTGCCGACGCGACGGCGGTGCGCACGCTGGCCGGACGCGGCGGCAAGGCGGATGCGGCTGCGTTCAAGCCGGCTTATGCGAGTTATTACCTGACCAACCCGATCGCGCGGGCCTCCGCCGTGATGGCGGAATGTTCGCGTCTCGCCTCCGGGCAGATGTTGACGGCAGCGGAGTGAGACGAGGCGATGGCTGAAATCTGGACCGCATATCTGTGGCCGCTGATCATCATGATCGCGCAGAGCGTCATGCTGCTGGTGATCCTGCTGGTTGCGATCGCCTTCATTCTGCTGGCCGACCGCAAGATCTGGGCAGCGGTGCAGATCCGGCGCGGCCCCAACGTGGTGGGGCCATTCGGTCTGCTGCAATCCTTCGCCGACCTTCTGAAGTTCGTGCTCAAGGAGCCGGTGATTCCGGCAGGCGCCAACAAGGTGATCTTCCTGCTCGCGCCGCTCGTGACCTGCGTGCTGGCGCTGGCGGGCTGGGCGGTGATCCCGGTCAACCTGAACTGGGTGATCGCCGACATCAATGTCGGCATTCTCTACCTGTTCGCGATCTCGTCGTTGTCGGTTTACGGCACCATCATGGCCGGCTGGGCCTCGAATTCGAAATATCCGTTCATGGCGGCGCTGCGCGCGGCGGCGCAGATGGTGTCCTACGAAGTCTCGATCGGCTTTGTGCTGATCACCGTATTGCTTTGCGTCGGCTCGCTGAACCTGTCGGCCATCGTCGCGGCGCAGGACACCAAATGGGGCCTGCTCGGCTGGTACTGGCTGCCGCTGCTGCCGATGTTCGTGATCTTCTACGTCTCGGCGCTGGCGGAAACCAACCGTCCGCCGTTCGACCTCGTCGAAGCGGAGTCCGAACTGGTCGCCGGCTTCATGGTGGAATACGGATCGACGCCGTACCTGCTGTTCATGCTCGGCGAGTACGTCGCGATCTGCACCATGTGCGCGCTCGGCACCATCCTGTTCCTCGGTGGCTGGCTGTCGCCGATCCCGTTCGCGCCATTTACCTGGGTGCCCGGCATCATCTGGTTCGCGCTGAAGGCGCTGTTCATCTTCTTCCTGTTCGCAATGGCCAAGGCCATCGTGCCGCGTTACCGCTACGACCAACTGATGCGCCTTGGCTGGAAAGTCTTCCTGCCGCTGTCGCTGGCCATGGTCGTGATCGTCGCGGCGGTCCTGCAATTCGGCGGGCTGGCTCCGCAATGAGGCTGTCATGAGCGTTACAACCGCTGCAAAGTCGCTGCTGCTGACGGAATTCCTCGAGGCGTTCGTCCTCACGATGAAGTATTTCTTCAAGCCGAAGCCGACTCTTAACTATCCCTTCGAGAAGGGACCGATCTCGCCGCGCTTCCGTGGCGAACACGCGCTGCGCCGTTATCCCAACGGCGAGGAACGCTGCATCGCCTGCAAGCTGTGCGAGGCGATCTGCCCGGCGCAGGCCATCACCATCGAGGCCGGCCCGCGCCGCAACGACGGCACCCGCCGCACCGTGCGCTACGACATCGACATGGTGAAGTGCATCTATTGCGGGCTGTGCCAGGAAGCCTGCCCGGTCGACGCTATCGTCGAGGGCCCGAACTTCGAATTCGCCGCCGAGACGCGCGAGGAGCTTTATTATGACAAGGCCAAGCTGCTCGCCAACGGCGACCGCTGGGAGCGCGAGATCGCGAAGAACATCGCGCTCGATGCGCCGTACCGGTGAGGTGAGGGCATGATCTTTCCCGCGCTGTTCTTCTATCTGTTCTCCGCCGTGCTGGTCGGCTCGGCGGTGATGGTGATCGCCTCGCGCAATCCCGTGCACTCAGTGCTGTTCCTGATCCTCGCTTTCGTCAACGCGTCGGGATTGTTCATCCTGCTCGGAGCGGAATTTTTGGCGATGATCCTCGTCGTCGTCTACGTCGGCGCGGTGGCGGTGCTGTTCCTGTTCGTCATCATGATGCTGGACGTCGATTTCGCCGAACTGCGCGAGGGCTTTCTGGAATATCTGCCGGTCGGTCTGCTGGTCGGCGCCATCTTCCTCGCCGAACTGCTGCTGGTCGCCGGCGGCTGGGTGATCAACCCGACGGTGGCGAAGACCATCACCGCGCCGATCCCCGGCAACGTCAGCAACACCGAGGCGATCGGGCTGGTGCTGTACACGACATATATTCATTACTTCCAGGTCGCGGCGCTGGTGCTGCTGGTGGCGATGATCGGCGCCATCGTGCTGACCTTGCGCCACAAGGCCAACGTCAAGCGGCAGAACATCAGCGTGCAGAATGCCCGCACCAAGGCGGCGGCGATGGCCGTGCGTCAGGTGCCGTCGGGGCAGGGCCTGCGCGAAACCGACGCTGCGGAGTGGGTGAAATGACAATCGGTCTCGGCCATTACCTCGCGGTCGGCGCG
>CAUJJN010000052.1 GCA_963204905.1 Pseudomonadota bacterium | reverse complement strand
GGCGGCGTGATGACGGTCCCGCAATCCAGCGAGTTCGGATTTACGATGGGACCGTGGGCGGTTGATGTTGGGCGCCGTAAAAAGGAGATTCTCGTCGTCAGTCGGGAGGCAACGCTTGCCCGCCTCGCGCCCGTGCCACAGATGCGCGCCAATGCCTGGGTGATGGCAGCAGCATGGCATCTCTACGAGTCTGTCTTGCCCTTCACGTTCTGCGATCCAACGTTGCCACCGCCTCCGTATCACGACAACCCGCGGGTCCGCGACGGCTGGGAATTGATGGTGACGAATGCGCGCCGCGCGATCAAGCTAGCGGAGGTCCGGTGATGGCCAGTCTCGATTGGGCCCGGGCAAAGCGACGCGCGCTGGCAATGCGTCGCAAGAAGGCCGGCGCAGAAAGCCGCCCGATGTCGTTGGCAAAAGTGCCGCTCGGCGCGTCGGGCTATCGCGGCGTCTATTTCCAGCGCGACAAGAACAAGTTTCGCGCGGCGATCGAGGTTGAAGGCCACCGGCATCACCTTGGCTATTTCACCGCCGGCGCCGAGGCCGCGCGCGTCTACGACGCGGCCGCGCGTGACGCCTGGGGCGCTGCCGCCGTTACCAACTTTCCATTGGAGGCGCGGCCATGAACCGCGAGAAAACCGCGCTTTCCGTTTGCGTCCGGGCGACGACGACAATGACGCCGCGCATCACCAACGCTGTGGTGAAGGCGGCGCACGCGTCGAAGCCCATCGCCGAGCGGAAGCAACAGCTCGACACCGCGATCGATCTGACCACAGAACTGCTGAACACGCTGCGCGGCCAGCGCACGCTCCTGCAGTGGTCCTCACGCGACGGGGACGCCCCATGAAGCCGCCCGTCGATTACGCGAAGCAGCCGTGGAAGCATCCGGCGTGCTGGAACGCGCACATCGTGCGAATGACGCGGGACTATCCGGACGGAAGGCCCGTGTCGGTCGCAACTTGCGAGTGCGGCTGGATCTCGCGAATGCCGGTCGGCAAACCACTCGTTCAGGACAGGGCAATCGACGAGCACTGGCTTGACGTGATCGCGAAGACGGAGGGTCAGGCAGCGTGACGATGCGCTTCAAGCTCCCGCCGGGCGGAGACTGCCCGCCGATCGCGGCCGCGAGGCGGATCTGGCTTACGCTGGCCGAGTTTAATGCGCGGTTGCCGGAGCTGCAGCGGCGCGGATTTCCGCAGGCCGATCCGACCACCGGAAATTACGACCTCGACGCCATCGATGCTTGGCGCAAGGCACGTTATCCACAACTGTTCGGTGATCGCTTGACCACCGCCACTTCTGCGCGTGACGCTAGGGACGTCGTGCGGCAGCGGTTGGCGGAGGGCGGGAAGTGGGGGATGTGAAGATCCGCTACTACATCACCAGGCAGTGGAAGGACCACACCAAACGCGGCTATTGGGCGCCATGTCTCGCGCGGCCGAACAAGAAGACCGGCGTCTTCGAGCCAACGTTGATGGCCAAGCTCGGCTTCGAACACGTCGATTGCGGCGAGGATGGTCCGCGCGCCTGGGCGATCGCGGAGAGCTGGAATCGGAAGTGGGATCAGATGCGCGCCGAATTTCGAGCAGGCAAGGTCGACGCCTCCGCAAAGAAGTTCGAACGCGTCTTCCCGACCAACAGTCTCGGCGAGGGTTTTGCTCATTTTAAGAAAACCGGCGTTTGGAAAACCAAGAAGCCGCGCACGCGGGAGGACTGGGAACGCGGCTGGAAATACATTGAACCGTTCTTCGGCGACGTCGATCCGCACACGATCTCGATGGACGATCTCTCGTTGTGGTATTTCGGCGATCCCTCCGACGAGAAGATCAAAGGTCTGCTGCAAACGAAAGGCGTCCGCGAAGCCTACCGCGGGATGAAGATCTGGCGTGCGCTGTGGCAGGTGCTCGGCACCATCAAGCGCGAGGACGGGAAGCGTTACGTCGTCGGCAAGGATCCGTCGCTCAGCATCCGGCGCAAGACGCCGAAGCCGCGCGACGTCTATTGGCTCGAGGGCGAAGCCGTGCGCCTGGTCAAAGGCGCGTGGCGGATGGGCTACAAGGGTCTGGCCGCGGCGCTGGCGGTCGCGTGGGATACGATGCTGTCACCGGTCGACGTCCGAAGCCTGACGACGTCGCAGCTCACTCCCGATCCGAAGGGACCGCTGTTCGAGATCGAGCGCACCAAGACCGGCCGCGACGCTATTGGCACGCTGTCACGACGAACAGAGCGGTTGCTGGCCGCCTATATCGCCAGTCTGCCTTTCACCCTTCACCCCGAAACGCCGATCTTCCATACACGCGGCGCCGCGCCTGGCCCTCGCGGCGGACGTCCTCGCGCGCCCGCGCCCTATACGAAGAACACATTGGGCGACGACTTCCGCACGGTTCGCTCCGCGGTGTTCCCCGGCGAAAAGCGACAGGTGCAGGACTTCCGCCGGTCGGGCGCGATCGAAGCGACGGCCGGCCGAGTCGATCCCGCGGCGCTCGCCGGCAAGATGGCGAACACGATCGATTCCAATCGCGAACTGCAACGTACCTACACGCCACACAACGCGACGCTGGTGCGCCTGGCCGATGAAGCGCGCGCGCGTGGCCGCACTCTCATGCGGGCTACTGAAGCCCCGCGAAAGGGCCGCAAATGATGGCGCCCCGTGAACAGGCCGTGATCACCAGAGTCGGAAAGTATTTAGGGGTGGAGTCGGAAACTATTTTTGCCATTTTCCAAGCCATTGAAGGCATTACGGAAAATGGCGCGAGAGACGGGGCTCGAACCCGCGACCTCCGGCGTGACAGGCCGGCACTCTAACCAACTGAGCTACTCCCGCACGGATCGTTGCCGATCCATTCGTGTCGTGGAGGTGGGACTTAAAGGTGAGACCATCGCAAGTCAAGCCAGTTCGGAAAACCGTTGTGGAACGCCTGTTTTATCGAGACCTGCGCGAGAAACCCGGCTTTTTCCGGGAAAACAACGTAGTCAGCGCCCCCCCGAATCAAATAATGCCTGATACGTCGATATTTTTGAGATTCGAACAACGAGGAGGGCCTGGAAATGGCGAAGAAAGCTGCGACCCCGACCACCATCACGCTCAAGCACCTGGCTGCCGCGCTGGCCGAAGAGCACGAATTGTCGAAGAAGCAGGCGGAAGCGATTCTCGGCGATCTGGTCACCCGCGTCACCAAGCACCTGAAGAAGGGCGAGCGCGTCCGCATCGTCGGCCTTGGCATCCTTCAGGTTCGCAAGCGCGCCGCGCGCACCGGCCGCAACCCCGCCACCGGCGAAACCATCCAGATCAAGGCCAGCAAGAAGGTGGCCTTCCGCGCCGCCAAGGAACTCAAGGAAGCGATCTGATCGCAGCCCGGGATGTCCGCAGGGCTGTGGCCTTGCTTGCTCTCCACGACAGAATTGGCGTTCTGTAACGTCATCCCGGGCCGCCGCCGCGCGGCCGCCCGGGGTGACGTTTTCATTTGAGTACCACCTTCACAAGACGTCACCGCGAATGGACGTTCCTACCGACAAAGGACAGCTGCCGTGACCTCTCATCTCAAATTTGATCATGACGTCACCGCGCGCTTCCTTCGCTACGTGGTGATCGACACCCAGTCCGATCCTGCCTCGCCCACCTGCCCCTCCACCGAGAAACAGAAGAACCTCGGCGGCCTCCTGGCGCGCGAATTGCGTGAGCTTGGCATTGCCGACGCGCATCTCGACGACCACGGCTATGTCTACGGCACCATTCCCGCCAACACCGACAAGACGGTACCGGCAATCTGCTTCTGCTCGCACATGGACACGTCGCCGGATTGCTCGGGCGAGAACGTCAAGCCGCAAATCGTGCGCAACTACCAGGGCGGCGACATCGTACTACCGGGAGATCCGGCGCAAGTGATCCGCGTCCGCGACAATCCGGCGCTCAACGATCAGATCGGCAATGACATCGTCACTTCCGACGGCACCACGCTGCTCGGCGCCGACAACAAGGCCGGCGTCGCCGAGATCATGGACGCGACGCGTTTCCTGCTCGCGCATCCGGAGATCAGGCACGGCGCCATCAAGATCCTGTTCACGCCGGACGAGGAGATCGGACGCGGCGTCGACAAGGTGGACCTGAAAAAACTCGGCGCCGATTTCGGCTACACCATGGATGGCGAAACCGCGGGGCATCTGGAGGACGAGACGTTTTCCGCCGACGCCGCCGTCATTACCATCACCGGTGTCAGCGTTCATCCCGGCTTCGCCAAGGGCAAGATGGAGCACGCCATCAAGATCGCGGCACGCATCATCGAGCAACTGCCGCAAGACACCTGCTCACCGGAAACGACGGAAGATCGCGACGGCTTCCTGCATCCGGTCGGCATCAACGGCGCACTGGAACAGGTGACGCTGGCCCTCATCGTGCGGGATTTCACCGAACAGGGATTGCACGAGAAGGAGGCGCTGCTGGAATCGATCGTGAAGGACGTGATGAAGGATTTTCCGCATTCGACCTACAGAATCGATATCACGCAACAATATCGTAACATGAAGCAGGTGATCGACGCTCATCCTCAAGTGGTGGATCACGCGCTCGAAGCCATTCGCCGTGCGGGACTGGAACCCATTCGCAGCAGCATTCGCGGCGGCACAGATGGGTCGCGGCTGTCGTTCATGGGCCTGCCCTGCCCCAACATCTTCGCCGGCGAACATGCCTTCCACTCGCGCACCGAATGGGTCAGCGTGCAGGACATGGAGAAAGCCGCCGAGACGATCGTGCATCTGGCGATGATCTGGGAAGAGCGTGCTTGATTTCAGACGCAGCCTGGCTCGCCATCTCCACCGTCATTGCGAGCGCAGCGAAGCAATCCAGAAAACGACGAAGTAAGGACTGGATTGCTTCGTTGTTGCGCTCCTCGCAATGACGGCGAAAGTCGGAACTACAGTTTCCCGTCGCCGCGCATGAAATCGAAGTCGCAGCCGTCGTCGGCCTGCGTGATCGTATCATGAAAAAGCCGCGCGTAACCGCGCGCCGCCCATTCCGGCCGTTCGGACTCCACGATAGCCGCGCGGCGGCGTTCGAGTTCGGCATCGTCCACCAGAAGATCGATTCGCCGCCCTGCGACGTCGAGACGAATCCGGTCGCCGGTGCGCACCAGCGCCAGTGGGCCGCCCACCGCCGACTCCGGCGTGATGTGCAGGACGATGGTGCCGAACGCGGTGCCGCTCATCCGCGCGTCCGAGATTCGCACCATGTCCTTGACGCCGGTGCGCGCCAGTTTCATCGGGATTGGCAGATAACCCGCCTCCGGCATGCCCGGGGCGCCCTTCGGCCCGGCGTTGCGCAGCACCAGCACGTCGTCCGCGGACACATCGAGCGCGGGATCGTCGATTCGCAACGTCATGTCTTCGACCGACTCGAACACCACCGCGCGGCCGGTGTGTTGCAACAACCGCTCGCTCGCCGCGGAATGCTTGATCACCGCGCCGCGCGGCGCGAGGTTGCCGCGCAGAACGGCCATCGCACCCTCGGGGCGGATCGGATTGTCGCGCGGGCGGATCGCGTCCTGCCCCGGCACCTCCTCCGCGCCTGCGACGACATCGCGCAATGTCGCGCCGGTGATGGTCTTCGTATCGAGATCGATCAGGTCGCCGAGTTGCTTCATCAGTTTCGGCACGCCGCCGGCATGGTGGAAATGCTCCATGTAGTGCGCGCCAGACGGCTTCAGGTCGACCAGCACCGGCACCTCGCGGCCGAGCGCGTCGAATGCATCGAGGTCGATGCGATAGGAGGTGCGGCCAGCGATGGCGGTGAGATGTACCAGCCCGTTGGTGGAGCCGCCGATCGCCTGCAACACCACTTGCGCGTTGCGGAACGACGCCGGCGTCAGCAGCTCGCTCGGCTTCGGCCCCTTGCGCTTCGCCATCTCCGCCGCGCACTTGCCGCTCGCTTCCGCGGAGCGCACACGCTCGGCATGCGGCGCGGGGATCGTCGCGCTCATCGGCAGCGACAGGCCCAGCGCCTCGGTGACGCAAGCCATCGTGCTGGCGGTACCCATCACCATGCAGGTGCCGACCGACGGCGCGAGACGACCGTTCACTGCCTCGATTTCCGCATCGTCGATCTCGCCGGCACGATACTTCGCCCACAGCCTCCGACAATCGGTGCAGGCTCCCAACACCTCGCCTTTGTGATGACCGACCACCATCGGCCCCACCGGAATGACCACGGTAGGCAGATCGGCGCTCACTGCCGCCATGATCTGCGCCGGCAAGGTCTTGTCGCAACCACCAATCACGATGACCGCGTCCATAGGTTGGGCCCGGATCATCTCTTCGGTATCCATCGCCATCAAATTGCGCAGATACATCGATGTCGGATGCGAAAAACTCTCCGCGATGGAAATGGTCGGAAACACCATCGGCATCGCGCCGGCCAGCATCACGCCGCGCTTCGCCGCCTCGATCAGCGCCGGCACGTTGCCGTGGCAGGGATTGTAATCGCTATGGGTGTTGGTGATGCCGACGATGGGGCGATCCAGCGCGTCGTCGGAATAGCCCGCCGCCTTGATGAAAGCCTTGCGGAGAAACAGCGAGAACCCGGCGTCGCCGTAGCTGGTCAATCCTTTGCGAAGCCCGTCCGCCATCCCGCGTCTCCTTCAAGACTGCTTGTTATTGGCGCAAGTTATAGCGGTTTCGGACGGGCTGGGAACTGGCTTAACGAGGGAAAGCGGTCAAAATGAAAGAACCTCGCGTGACCCGATGGATGACGCGAGGCGCTTTGAGAAAATTGAGGATATCGGGCGGGTTCAATACCGGCCGCCGCGCGATCCTCCACCCGTCGGCCCGACCGAACCTCGGTTCGGCGGCGGTGAGTAGCCTCCGCGTCCACCGCCGCCGATGATTCCTCCGCCTATGGAAATGCCGGGCGTCGGCCCGTAACCCGGCGGTGGACGGCGATAGATCACGACATCCTCATCCGGGACGGGCGCGTTGCGCGGCGGCGGTGGCAGCGATGAACGCTGCGGCGGCGCGCTGGCACGCTTCTTCGAGGGTCTCTCCGGCTTTTCGGTCTTCTTGGCCGGTGCGGCCGGCGGCGTGCTGCATGGGCAGGTCGGAGCCGACGCATTGGCCGGCTGAAGCGACGCCACTGCGGCGGCCGGTGCGAACTCAGGCCTATTGCGCAGCCGCTCCTCAAGCTTGCGCGCGGTTGGGGTCAGGTCGCTGTCGGGATAGGCCAACAGGAAGACGCGATAGCCGGCCGCGCTGTTCTCGATCACCGCCTTGTTCCAGGCGATCATGCGCAGATGGCGGTCGAGCCAAGTCCGGGCGCGGGGGAGAAAAACCGCATCGTTGTAGAGCGTGACAAAAGCCTCGTAGGCATCGACCGAACCATCTTCGACGATCATGTCGTGAGCAGCTTCAGGCGACTTGCCTTTCAACACCACCTTCCATTGCTCAAGGGTACGTTTTTGCTCGACGGGCCTGGTCGCGGCTGCGGCGCCCTCCGCCGACTTCGTCCCTGCCGCCTTCACCTCGGTGGGCTTCACGTCACTTGGCTTCACATCAGTTGACTTGGGCGATGCATCGCTCGCCACCGTGAAAAAACGGAAATCGTCAGTGAGCGAGGAGCTTTCCCAGGGAGTCTGCCGGCCGTCGGTGGCCTTGTTCACCGAGACACGCACCCGCTTGAAGGCATCCTCGATCGAGAGACCGGGCTCCTTCGCGGCGGTCAGCAGCGCCGTCGTGTAGGGACTGTTGGCGCCGCTGCCGTCCTCGGCTTCCGCGCCCGGTGACGTCGAGAACGACAGGAACGTGCCTGGCGCGCCGAACTTGGCATCGACGATCGCAAGGCCCCGGCCAGCGGTCCTGCCGATATCCGGGAACGGGTTGTTGCGGCAGGCATCGAGCAACACGAGACGCATCCGGCTCGGCACCGATGTCAGCGTGTTGAGAATGTCATTGAGGCGAACCGCCTGAAGCGGGATATCCGCTTCCCGCTTCGGATCAATATCGGTGGGGATCAGAAAATTCTCACCGTCGATCTGCATGCCGTGTCCGGCATAAAAGACCAGCGCGACGGTGTCCTTGCCCTTCGCCGCCACTTGCGCCGCGAAATCGCTCACCGTCTGCCGCATCGCATTTTGCGACAGGTCGGACGCGGAGGTGACTTCAAAGCCGGCCTCGCCCAGAAGCTGCGCCATCGCCTTGGCATCATTGGTCGGGTTCGGAAGCGGCGTCACCGCGCGATAGGCCGATTGGCCGATCACCAGCGCCATCCGGCTTTCCGCCATCGCCGCCGCAGTGCCCAACAAAAGGCTCGCGGCAGCGACCGCGCTCAATACAGTCCGGCGAAGCATCACGTCACCCCTCGTCCCAGTTTGTCAGCAGGCGCGGCCAAAGTCGGAAGCCGGCCAGTGATTGGTCGGCGGAAGGCAGGCCACGGTTCAAGATGGCACGATATGGCACCGCGCCTCGCTCCCGCGATGTGTCGCAGCCGCGCAGGCGCCTCGGGCTGTTAGTGAACGGCGCGTTAATCCTGGCCTGCAATTTAAATGTATCGGCCAACGCTAAATTGAAATGTCCGCACTAGTCTGACGACGGCCGATGATGACGGGATTTTGGGTTTGGTCGACCTTGGAGACATCACCTCGCGGCGGCATGGGTCGCCGGATCGCGCGGACACGGCAAAAGCCGGTCATCGCGCATCGCCGGCACGCGGATTGACGCCGCTCTCCTCGGTGTCCCGCACCCAGTGGAATAATCTCGCCGGGCGCGTGGTGGAACCGAACGGATACTACCTGGCCGACTGGGAACGCGCGGTGGACGCTTACGCCGACGGCCGCACTGGCGCATCGGCGTTGACGGCCTGGCGCACGCCGACAAGCGGCCATGATCCCACTGCGGTAATGAACGGTTTGATGCCGGTCGCTTCGCTCTGGCAGGCCTATCGCCTTCCCCTGCCCGTCCTGGTCAGCGCCGATCCTTACGGCACCCTGGGCACGCCGCTTCTCGACCGCGCCACCGCGTTGGAAGCCGCCGCCTCGCTATTGCAGGAAGCCCGGAATGCCGGTGCCCGCGCCCTGTTGCTGCGAGATATCGCGCTCGACGGCAAGGCATTCGCGGCTTTTGCCACAGCTCTCACCCGCGACGGTCTTCGGCCGCGCCTTGTCAGCGCCTACGCGCGCGCCTGTCTTGACGCGACGCAGGACGCCGACATGCTGCTACGGGGCGCGCTGGGCGCGCGCAAGCTGAAGGAACTGCGTCGGCAACGCCGGCGTCTTGCCGGTCACGGGCCTGTCAGATTTGACGTGGCGCGGACACCCGACGATGTCGGCCGCGCGCTGGAGACCTTCCTCACGTTGGAGGCAAGTGGCTGGAAAGGCCAACGTGGCACGGCCCTGCTGCAACGTGACGGCGACCGCCGCTTCATCCGCGCCGCCGTGCCGCTGCTGGCGAAGACGGGCGGATGCGAAATCGTCTCGCTCCATGCCGGCGCGACACCGGTCGCTGCCGCCATCGTGGTGCGTCACCAGAATCGCGCCTTCTATTTCAAGATCGGCATCGACGAAGCGTTCGCGAAATTCTCGCCGGGCGTGCAGCTCACGCTGGACCTCACCCGCCACCTCTGCGCCGACCCGTTCATCGCCGCGGCGGATTCCACGGCTGACGCCGGACACACCATGATCGAACCGATCTGGCGCGGGCGGCTGAGGATCGGTGACGTGCTGATCCCGCTCTACCGGCACGATCCGACGGTCGCCATCGTCCATACCGCGCTGGCGGCACGAATCCGTCTCCGCGACATGGCGCGGCGCTTGCGGCCGGACCGCAACCGGCGCACGCCGCCACAATGACGATCCAAACCCAGGACGGGGTGGGCTATTCAGCGGCTTCCGCGTTGACCTCCGTGGAAACCTGACGGATCGCGCGGGCCAACTGTTCCGGCGGCTGCGCGCCGGACACCGCATACTTCCCGGCGAACACATAGGTCGGCACGCCACTGATGCCCTTGTCGGCCGCCTCCTGCGCCTGCGACGACACCACGTCGACATCTTCGTCGGTAGCAAGACGCTGGCGCACCGTCGCGGCATCCATGCCGCAATCAGCCGCTGCCTGCACCAGAACCTCGGGATCGGTGAGATCACCGCCATCGCGAAAATACAGTTCCATCAGCCGCTGCTTGACCGCGGCCGCCTTGTCGCCGGACGGATCCCGCTCCGCCCAATGAATGAGGCGATGACAATCGAGCGTATTCGGTTGGCGGCTGACAAAGTCGGGGCGATAGATCAGCCCTTCCTCGCGCGCGGCCTCGACCACACGCGAAGCGATCTTGTTGTAGGCTTCGACGGAGCCGAATTTCGTGGTCAGATATTCGTCGCGGCTGATGCCCTCGCGCGGCACCCACGGATTGAGGAAGAACGGGCGCCAGCGCACCTCGACCGGCACATCGGTTACCAGCGCCAACGCGCTCTCGATACGATGCTTGCCGATGTAGCACCACGGGCAGACGACATCGGACACGATATCGAGGGTCAACGGCTTGATCGCGCTCATGGCGGGCCTCCTTGCTTTGCAGGCCCGACAACTAATCAGCCGGTCTCGACAATCGCAAGGCGCTAATTGCGATGAGCCGCCATGTCCTTGAGCCGGATGACAGTCGCCTCGTCGGCCGGGAAGAAAGTCTCGATCGCCAGTTCCGACAAGGTGATATCCACCGGCGTCCCGAACACCATTGTCGTCGAGATGAAACTCAGGGTCACGCCGTCATGCCGCAACTGAAACGGGATCGCGACCGCAGCGCTGTTCACCGGACGCTGCCGGGCCGGGATCGGATAGGCCTTCAGCTCGTGATAGAGCTTCAACAGTTCGGGATCGGCGGTCGCCTCGCATTGACGATGCAGCCGCTCCAGCAGGTGTGCGCACCATTCCGCCAGATTGACGGTGTGCGGCGCCAACCCTTCCGGATGGAAACAGAGACGCAAGACGTTGACCGGCGGCGCGAGAAGACGCGGCGCGACGCCACTTAATAGCGCGCCGACCATCCGATTGGCCGTGACCAGATTCCAGTACCGATCGACCGCCAAAGCTGGATTGGGCTCATGCGCCTTGAGCACCTGATCGATCGCCTGCCGCGCAGATGAAAGCGCCGGGTCGTCGAGGCCGCGCTGCGGAAATGCCGGCGCGAAGCCGGCGGCGACCAGCAAGACGTTGCGCTCACGCAGCGGCACGTCCAGACGCTCTGCGAGACGCAGCACCATGCCGCGCGACGGCGCGGCGCGGCCGGTTTCGACGAAACTGAGATGGCGGGCGGAGACGTCGGCCTCGCCCGCCAGATCGAGCTGACTGAGATGGCGGCGCTGCCGCCATTGCCGCAGATGCTCGCCGATGTGGGCCGGAGCGGCGCTGGCCGCTCGCGCCGTGGAAAGTTGACTGGTCATGACGAGAGCCTAGCAGGCCCCTATCCGCCATTCCATGACCTGTGAGGTTATGGGTTTCGCGCAGCGTCCAGGACGCGTGTCAGGCCGCCCGCGCGCGCTTCTTCGGCGAAGCTTTCATAGTCTTGACCGATTTGACGCCGGCACGTCTGTTGGCGGCGGCTTTCGACGCGCGGCCTTTGCCGGATGCGCTGGCAGCGGGCTTGCTCCTGGCGTTCGCGTTGGCCTTCTTCGCAGCTTTGGCCTTCTTCGCCTTGGTCGCGGATTTCGTCTTGGAGGGTTTCTTGGAGAGCTTCGAGGCCCGCGCCTCGGCGCGCTGCTTCGCACGCTTGCGTTCGCAGGCGGCGCACTTGCAGCCGATCGGCTTCAGGTACTCTTTGAAATACTCGGTGCCGTAATCGTAGTTGATCTCCTCGCCCGGCGCGATGTTCTTGATGGCCCGGATGTGGACGGTGCGTTTGCGGGCGCTGACGTCGGACTCCGCGTTCGGCCGGCACGAATGGTTGATGTAGCGCGCGATGTTTTTGCGCACCGAGCCGTCGATGGTCCAACGACCGTTGATCTGGAACAGATATTTGTTCTCGATCGCGTCATCCTTTTCCTTCCGGCAATCCAGCATGGGGCCGAAGTAACGGATGATCTTCGTTCCCTTCTTGATCGGCATGGTGGCGAACAGGCCCAGTCCGGTCTTGGAACGGCCGATGCGATAAGGTTTGTCGGAGGAGATAGCTGGCATGGTTCGGAAATGCAGGCTCTGAAGCGGCGGAGTTGCCGTGAGTCGGCTTTCTATCGCAAATTTCGCCGGATTGTCAGGTCTTTCGCCGGCCCCGCGTTGAACCTTCCCCAGTTTGCAGCCGTCCAACCCACATGATGACAGCCTTTCCGCACCTCACGCCTCGTTTTCGTATGCTGATCGTGAGCGTCGCCATCGCCGGCAGCCTGTTCGGAGGGACGGCGTACGCTGAAACTTTCAGCAGCGCCTACACGTCCACCGCGCAAAAGGATTGCCGTGCCAACGCGACGATCTGCACAGGCATCGACGGGCTGATCGTGCTGGTGCGGGAGGATGACCTGCGTCGCACCGTTTCCATCGGTCGCACGGCGAAGCAGGCGGAAAAGGAGCCCGCTGCTAATCATTGGTTCGGCCCGTTCAACTCCACCACCAATACCCTCGAATGGCGGCGCGACGGCGCGGGCAAGCCTTTCGCCACCATCCAGCGTTGGTACATCGCCGACAACGACGACACCGACAAGGACGGACGTCCGCGTTCGGCACAAATGCTGGTGGTGACACGATTGCCGCCCGGCGCGGTATGCCACGTTGCTTACGTCGATGTGAAAGCCAATACCAACGCCAATGAAATGGCGCGCGATGCCGCCGATCGGTTGGCGAAAACGTTCGACTGCGCCAAGGACAAGGTTTCCGTCGTTGGCAACAGCGGCCGCGCCACCGTGCTCGGGCTAGCGCGTTAGCCCATGATCCGGAAAGGTGTGGATCGGCCTTCGGAAAAGATCATGCTCGGATAAAAAATCAAACAACGGATCGGATTCAACGCTGTTGGATCATCTTCCAGGCCTCACGCCTCAGCCGACCTGCTGGCCGATTGGCCCGCCGCCACGCAGCATGACATCGAGCAATTGATCGACGGTGCTGCCCGCCGGCAGCCGATTGAGGACGTCCGACAAACGGCCGTCAAGCAGCAGCGTGGCGAAGCCGTGCATCATCGACCAGGCCCGCGCCGCATCCGCTGCCTGCGCCAGCGTCAACGCTTCGCTCGCGACCGCCTCGCCTCGTCCGATGCCGACCGCCGCCATCAATCCGGCGAAGGATGCGTTGGCGGCTTTCTTCAGCACCGGATTGCTCATGTCGAGCCGTTCGGCGCGGAACATCAGTTGGTACATCGCCGGATGCGCGCGGGCAAAATCGAGATAGGCATGCGCCCGCGCCAGCCCGATCTCTGCCCATGATCGCCCCGGCACGACCGCCGCATTCATCGCGGCGCCGAAACGACGATAACCGATCGCCGCCAGTTCGCTGACAAGCCCGGCGAGATCACGGAAGTGATGTGCCGGGGCCGCGTGCGACACGCCCGCCTCCCGCGCCACCGCGCGCAGCGTCAGACCGGTGAGCCCGTCACGCTCAAGAATGGTTTCGGCCGCCTTGAGCAGCGCGTCGTGCAAGTCACCATGATGATAGCGCGCGGCGGCTTTCGGCTTGCGCGCCATTTTTGCCGCGGCTGCAGGCTTCGTCGCGGTCTTGGCGGAGATCTTCGCGGTTCGTGCCGCTGTCAGTCGCGAAGCCGTGCCGGCCGACGTGGACATTTTGCGGCGGGATACAGTCTTGTGGGCCATCCGATTCTTATAAAGCGCAATTTTTACACTGTAAAGATTTAGCTTGACCGGATTGGAAATATCGATCTAGTGTATCTTTACATCGTCAAGATATTTGACACGAGGAGATCGCCGTGCCCCAAGCTGACGCTGAACCCGCCCTCAACAACCTCGCGCCGATTCCCATGGAATGCGACGCGCCGTTCCTCAAGATCGAGGGCGAATTGCCCCGCGAGCTGAACGGCACGCTCTACCGCAACGGTCCCAATCCGCAATTCGACGCGCCCGGCGCGCACTGGTTCGTCGGCGACGGAATGCTTCACGCCTTCCACATCGAGAACGGCCGCGCCAGCTATCGCAATCGCTGGGTCCGCACGCCGAAGTGGCTCGCCGAACACGATGCCGGCCGCGCCATCTTTGCCGGCTTCGGCCCGATCAAGCTGCGCGACGCGCCCCAGACCTCGTGCAATGACAGCGGCGTCGCCAATACCAACATCGTTTATCACGGCGGCCGCCTGCTCGCGCTCGAGGAGGGCCATCTCCCCACCGAGATCGATCCGGCCACGCTGGCGACGCGCGGCTACTGCAATTACGACAGCCGCATCGCCGGGCCGTTCACCGCGCACCCCAAGGTCGATCCCGTCACCGGCGAGATGATGTTCTTCGGCTACAATGCCAAAGGCCCTTTCAGTTCGGCGCTATCTTACGGCGTGGTGGATTCCGGCGGCCGCGTATCGCGCTTCGAGCAATTCGATACGCCCTATTCCAGCATGGTGCATGATTTCATCGTCACGGCGAACCATGTGCTGTTTCCGATTCTGCCGCTGACCGGGAGCATGGAGCGCGCGATGAAGGGCCAGCCGGCCTATGGCTGGGAGCCCGAAAAAGGCGGCTATGTCGGCGTGATGCCACGCAGCGGCCAGACCTCCAATATCCGCTGGTTCCGCGCGGAGGCCTGTTACGTGTTTCACGTCCTCAACGCCTGGGACGACGGCAACCGGATCGTCGCCGACGTGATGCAATACGAGGAAGCGCCATTGTTCCCGCGGGTGGACGGGCGCCCCAGCAATCCAGCCAGCCTGCGTGCGCGGCTGTGCCGCTGGACCTTCGATCTCGCGGCCAATACCGACCAGTTTTCACGCGCCTACCTCGACGACGTCACCGGCGAGTTTCCCCGCGTCGACGAACGGCGTGCCGGCCTGGCCACCGCGCACGGCTGGTACGCCTGCGCCAACCCCGATCTTCCCGCCTCCACCGCTCTGCACGGAATCGTCCACGTCGACGGGAACGGCTCACGCAAGGCGCAGTACATGCTGCCGACAGGCGACAGCATCTCCGAACCGGTGTTCGTCGAGCGTGGTGCGGACGCGGCGGAGGGCGACGGCTGGCTGCTCGCCGTGGTCTGGCGCGCGCGGGAGAATCGCAGCGACCTCGCGGTGTTCGACGCGCAGGATGTCGGCAGCGGCCCGGTGGCGCTGGTAAAGCTCGGCCATCGCGTTCCGGACGGATTCCATGGCAACTGGGTCGCCGCGGCGTAAGCGGCTGAGTAAAGCCTATTCCGGCTTGCACAACCTAAATTTCCGTCCTTGCAAGCCAAGCGAAGCAATCCAGAAGTCACAAAGCGGGAACTGGATTGCTTCGTGGCTTGCCCATCCCGCAATCACCGGGAAAGAGCTCCGATTTTCATTAAACCACATTTTCGTGCGGCCCCCACGGAGGTCGGTCCGATCGACCGTGCCAACACCCCGGCCGAAAAATCCACCCAACCCGATATTGACAGTGTAAAGATTTCACTTGACGCGGGCCGCTTTGCGCCCCTATAAACTTGACACTGTCAAGATTACCCTTGGAGCACACCGGTGATGCTGTTCCTGATCCTTGCGCCCTTCGCCGTCTTCGGCGCCATGATGATGCTGGCCACGCCCCTCATCAGCCTTTTCGCGGCCAGCGCAGTCGCACTTGGCACGATTGCCTTTGACATGGCTCACGGCCGCTCGGTGAAGGCGCTGGCGGCCGGTTCGTCGATTGTGTTTGCCACGGTCGGCGCCTATCTGATCCTCTCCGGCGGCGGGATTGGCGACCACGGCATTCGCCTCGTGGTCGATCTCGGTGTGCTGGCGATCGCACTGGGATCGATCGCTCTGCGGTTGCCGTTCACGCTGCAATATGCTCGCGAGGTGGTGGAGCCGGAGATCGTCGCCCAGCCCGCCTTCATGACCACCAACTACATCCTGACATGGGCGTGGATCGGCGCCTTCATTCTGATGCTAATCGCGGATATCCTGTTGATCTACTGGCCGTCGCTGCCAGTATGGATCGGCGTCGCCACCGCATTCGCGGCGCGTAACTGCGCGGTCTATTTCACCACCTGGTATTCCGCCCGCCGCCGCGCGCAATTCGTCGCTCGGGCTCGATAAACTCCATCGAATCTGGTGATCATATGAAAAGTGTATTCCTCAAGCTCGGCACCGACTTTCTCTCCACCATCGTTTTCCTGGTGGTCTACGTCGTCACCGACAACGTCATCGCCGCCACGCTGGTGGCGATCGTCTCCGCGATCGCGCAGGTGATCTATGCGCACGTCAAAGGACAGACGCTCGATTTCATGACCTACGCCAGTCTCGCGCTGGTGGTCGTGCTGGGCGGCATGACGCTGCTCACCAACGATCCGCGCTTCGTGCTGGCAAAGCCCGCCATCGGCCATTTCGCCATCGGCTTCATCATGCTGCGCAAGGGCTGGATGCTACGCTATTCGCCCGAGATGGTGCGCAATCTCATCCCCCACCTCGCCATTGCAGCCGGCTATGCCTGGGCGGCATTGATGTTCGTGCTCGGCCTCGGCACCATCGCGGTGGCGATGACCGGCGATCTGAAGCTGTGGGCATTCTATGTGTCGGTCGTGGCGGTCGGCGCCAAGATCGCGGCTTTTGCAATCCAGTACGTGACCTTCCGCACCATCATCAAACGCAAGTTGCGCGCCGGAGCGCTCGCCGCCGTGCAGCCCGCCCGCTGAGGCTTTTGGCCGCCAGCGGGGCTTGCCCGGGGCAATTCGCGCCGGCACGATTTTACGGTATAGAGATTTCACCTCGCGCCTCAAACCGACGCGCGACGCATTGGAGAAACCGAATGTCGGTCGACGGAAACTGGAATATCACCATGAGCACGCCGATGGGCGAGCGCAATGCGACGCTGACGCTGACCAGCGCGGGCGGCACCCTGAGCGGCACGCAGGCGGCGGACGGCAATTCGGGCGAAATCTTCGACGGCAGCGTGAACGGCAACGACGTGACGTGGAAAATCTCCATTACCAATCCGATGCCGCTGACGCTGACTTTCACCGGCTCTGTGAGCGGTGACTCCATGAGCGGAGAAATGGGCATCGGCCCGATGGGCAGCTTCCCGTTCAATGGCACGCGCGCCTGAAACCACGCAAGCGACATCGTACATAAGCACGGTGTCGTGTTGCTCGAATTTTCTCCGTCATTGCGAGAAGCGTTAGCGACGAAGCAATCCAGTTCTTGCTCTTTGGCGTTCTGGATTGCTTCGCTTCTCGCAACGACGGGACGTATTTTCTAGCGCGACGGTCGCTCGCCGTGCGCATGCGCCGGCGACACGATTTGCATCAGTAGCGTTGATACCGCCGACCTGTTCATGGCATCGCCATGATAACTCGCGACAATGGTGCGCGAGCCCTGCTCCAGCCCGGACGTGGTGAACGACGCCATGCCGTTGCTGTCGAGCATCACCCGATCCGCCAGCACGCTGTCGAGCGCGACGTCGCGAATGGTGACGTCGCCCCTCGGCGTTCCGTCGCGGCTTTTCACTGCCACCGTCAGCGTCACCGCCTGTCCCGGCGTGCTCGGATTTTGCGACGACGAGATGACGACGCGCGGCACCGAGCGCACGGTATGGACCACCGGCGCTGACGTGACGGAATCGATCACGAACGGATAATAACTTTGCAACCCGCTATAGCGAGCGCGGAAGGTGTGCGAGCCATCGGACAGGCGATGCAGCACGATCCACGGCGCGGACACGCTGGTACGGCCGAGGATATTGCTCTTGCTTTCGTCAATGAATTCGATAGTGCCGCCGGGCACCTCGCCGCCATCCTCCATCGCAACCGATGCGGTCAGTTTCAGCTGCTGTCCTGGCAACAAGGATTGATCGGAAACTGTCAGGGTAATGACGGTTCGCGCGACGATCACTTCGGATTGCGCGCGCGCAGAACTGAAGATCGCGGCCACAGCCGCAAAGAACAGAAAGCCCGGCAATATCGTGCGTCTGCAAAACCCGGCCTGCATGACAGTCATCCCGGTTCCGAAGGTACGCCATGACTGCGTACCGGCCCCGAACCGAGGACGTGTCATCACGTCACAGACTAGCACAAGATCGCGGGAGGGAACATGCCGGCATAACGCAGGCAATTTCAGGCGAGACCCTCGATCCGCCGCCGGTTGACACGCGTCAACAGATCGTCACGACGGATTACAGATAGCTGTAAACCATAAGCCCATTGATCGCGCTCGCGGCGGCAAGCAGCGCGATCAGCATCGTATTCAATCTGACGGCGTCCATGCTCATGCGCGTTTTCCGAATCGTCCTGCTCCAGTGGAACCATTGAAGCAGGACGACCGGAAACGTCATCCGGATTCTTTTTCGCCGCAACCCTTGCGACTCCGGACAGAATCGAGTCCCGCGAACGCCCTCAGGATGATCCCCGCGAATCGTTTTCCGGACCTTGTCGTTTGGTTAACGACCGGAAGCGTAACCGCGCATTCGTCGGTCATGGCGAGGCGCACTCCGATCGGTTCTCCGCATTGTCCGAACGCCGGCTTGGCGACGAAGCAATCCAGGCTTTGAAAGGAATACTGGATTGCTTCGCTCGCAATGACGATCCAACGTGGATGTGTCGGCCTAACCGAGATTCAATTCCTTGAAGAAGTCGTTCCCCTTGTCGTCCATGATGATGAAGGCTGGAAAATCCTCGACCTCGATGCGCCAGATCGCTTCCATGCCGAGTTCGGGATACTCGACCACTTCCACCTTCTTGATGCAGTGCTCGGCGAGGTTCGCCGCCGCGCCACCGACCGAGCCGAGATAAAAGCCGCCGTGCTTCTTGCACGCCTCGCGCACCTGCGCGGAGCGATTGCCTTTGGCCACCATCACCATCGAGCCGCCCGCTGCCTGGAACTGATCGACGAAGGAATCCATACGGCCCGCCGTGGTCGGCCCGAACGCGCCGGACGCGTAGCCTTCCGGTGTCTTCGCCGGGCCAGCGTAATACACGGGATGGTTCTTGAAGTAGTCCGGCAGCGGCTCGCCCTTCTCCAGCCGCTCACGCAGCTTGGCGTGCGCGGCATCGCGCGCCACGACCATGGTGCCGGTGAGCGACAGCCGCGTCTTGGTCGGATATTTCGACAACGTGGCCAGAATATCCTTCGTCGGCTGGTTGAGATCGATCTTCACCACCTCGCCGCCGAGCTTGCCCTCGACCGGCGGCAGGTACTGCGCCGGATTGTGCTCAAGCTCTTCAAGAAAAACGCCGTCCTTCGTGATCTTTCCGAGCATCTGGCGGTCCGCCGAGCACGACACGCCCAAGCCGATCGGCAGCGACGCGCCGTGGCGCGGCATACGGATCACGCGGACATCGTGGCAGAAATATTTTCCACCGAACTGCGCGCCGACGCCGGAGCTTTGCGTCATCTTGAGCACTTCCTGCTCCATCTCAAGGTCGCGGAAGGCGTTGCCGTTCTCACTGCCGTGGGTCGGCAACGCATCGAGATAGCGCGCGGAGGCGAGCTTCACCGTCTTCATGCAGAGTTCGGCCGAGGTGCCGCCGATGACGATGGCGAGGTGATATGGCGGACACGCGGCGGTGCCGAGCGTCATGATCTTCTCTTTCAGGAACGCCAGCAGCCGGTCCTTGGTCAGCACTGACGGCGTCGCTTGAAACAGGAAGCTCTTGTTGGCGGAGCCGCCACCCTTGGCCATGAACATGAACTTGTAGGCGTCGTCGCCCTCGGCGTAGATCTCGCACTGCGCCGGCATGTTGTTGGCGGTGTTTTTCTCCTCGTACATCGACAGCGGCGCGACCTGCGAATAGCGCAGGTTGCGACGCAGATAGGCGTCGCGCGCGCCTTCCGACAGCGCCGCCTCATCCTCGCCGTCGGTAATGACGTTACAGCCCTTCTTGCCCATGATGATCGCAGTGCCGGTGTCCTGGCACATCGGCAGCACGCCACCGGCGGCGATGTTGGCGTTCTTCAGAAAATCAAAGGCGACGAACTTGTCGTTATCGCTGGCTTCCTTGTCGTCGAGGATATTGCGGAGCTGCTTGAGGTGGCTCGGGCGTAGATAGTGATTGATCTCGCCGAAGGCCGCCTCACTCAACGCTTTCAGCGCTTCGCGCGACACCACCAGCATGTCCTTGCCGAGCACCTTCTCGACCTTCACGCCCTCGCTGGATACCTTCTTGTAGGACGTCTCGTCCTTGCCGAGCGGGAACAACGGCGTGTGCGTGTAGGGCGGCACGGGCTTCTGGTCGGGGATCGCGGTCGGTGCATTCATCGGAACAGCCTCTCGGGAACGGGATTTGCGCCCTCTTTAGGCCTATTTGCCGCACTTTTGAAGGGTTCAAAACTGCCCTCCTCGACATGGCGCGGCGACATCATCCGTCGGGCCCGGCGGCCGCCGCGATGCGCTCGCGATCGCCTGCGAACGTAAGGACGGCATCCGCCCGCGTCCGGGCATCGCGCGCCTGCGCGCGAGCAGCCTCGGCGAGCTCCCAGTCCCCCAGACGGGTCAGGGCCTTCAATCCCTTCTGAAGACGAATGCCGACCTCCACGAGTGCCGCCCCGTCGCGCGCGATGGCAACGATGGCATCGTCGAGCAGCGCATGCGGCGAAATCGGCCGCATATGGACGCGCTGATACTCCGTGGGCCGGCTGGGGCCGACCCGTCCCTCGGTCCAGAGGCTGAGCAGGCGGACCGTCGTACCAATCACATCGATCGCGGTGCCGGGATCGTTGACCGCCGGCGACAGCGCCCGCGATGCGATCTCCGACAGCACGATGAAACCGAAGCGCGGATCTTGCTCGAACGAACGCTGGTCGCCGACCATGAAGCAGCCGGCGATGCGGTCCCGCATCGCTTCATCAACATCAATACCAAGCCCGACCAGCGCGCGATCGAGGGTCATGAAAGCACCGGGCGCGGCCTCGACGTAGATGTCCTGACCGATTTCCTCGGCGATGGCGTCGAGTTCCGCGACATCGATGCGCCGCACATAGCCGACGCTGCGTGCCAGCACCGGCGCCCGCAAGGACGAAGCGTCCAGCCACGGTTGCGCGCCGAGGCACGGATGCCGGCATCGATCCTCGATCGCACGTCGCGTCACCTGCTCGACCTGATCGATGGTTTCCGCGACCCGCCCAAGCTTCGACAGCCGCTGAATCCAGCGCAGCAGCGTGACGACGATCAGCACGATGACGCCGACGGTGGCGACGAACAGCAGCAGCCGCCCGCTCGATCCATAAATGCCGGTGGAGAGCGCGGCCAGCCCGACGAGGCTGAACACGAACGCGCCGATGAACGTCGCCAGCGCCTGATGCGCGGCACGATCCTCGACCACCAGTTGCGCGGCGCGAGGCGTTGCGCCCGAGCCCGCGGACACGAAGGCCTGCACCATGGTGGACAGCGAGAAGGTCGCCACCGCGAGCATGCTGGCGGCGATGATACCGAGCATACGGTCGACGGCATCGGCGCCGATCTGGCTTGAGACACTCGCCGGGATGAATCGCTTGAACAGCACCGCGCTCAACGCGACCAGGATGCCGAGCAGACAATACAACGCAACCGTGAACCAGATCTGGTTGACGAGATCGCGGAGGAGCCAGCGCAGGTTCAGCTTCATGTCATACCCATCGGGCGCCTTTTGACCGGACCGGGCCGGTCGCGCATCGGAAGAGATACTATTGCTTGCATTTTAACGATGACAACCACCCGGCATTCACTCCATCGCCAATTCCACTTGTCGCATCCCGCGCCAACGCGCGCCTTAACGACTATATTCCGCGAGATCACATCGCAGCCGGCGACGGTTATCAGAACGAGTTCGCAGATGTCAGTTTCCCCAACCTCCGCTCCCGCGTCCATGACATCGCACGGTGCCGCAACATCGTCCGGCGAAGCGGCAAAGCCGACCAATGTCGACGAAAGCCGCGACCGCGCGCAACAACCGCCGCAGCGCGCGCCGCTGCCGCCGGGTCAGGGAGCGCGGATCGACATTCTCGCTTGACAGCCCGCGACGGTCAGATCACGCATCGAGCGCCTTGTAGCACCGGAAGATACCATCCTCGTTGAAGGGAATGCGGCGATCGCTGGCGAGATAGGCCTCGATGTTCGGCCGCGCGGCGACGCGGTCGTGAAGCGCCACCAGCGCAGGAATGCTGTGCTCATAAGCGTTCATGTGTTTCGGAAACGCGTAGCGCAGCCCGGCGATAATCTGAAACAACGACAGATCGACATAGGTAACCTTGCGGCCGTTGATGTAAGCCTGCTTGCGCTGGCGCAACAGCGTCTCGAAATACCCGAGATACTTCGGCACGCGCTCGGCCCAGAATTCGGCGGCGCGCTTTTTGGCCGGCGCGCGCTGGTCTTCGTAATAGAGCGTCGGCCCGAGCGGATGATGAGTGTCGTGGATTTCCACAACAAGGTCCGTGATGGTCAGTTGAAGCTGATGCAGCCACAGCCGGCCGGCTTCGGCTTTGGGCGCGAGGCCATGTCGCGATCCGAGATAAAACAGGATATTCGCGGTCTGGCCGATCACCAGTTTGCCGGCCTTGAGAAACGGCGGAGCGAAGGGCGGGGTCGCTATCGTCCCGCCGCCCATCATCGCCATCATGCCGGCCGTGCCGCGCTCCCGCGCGACATCGACATAGTTCGCACCTGCATCCTCGAGCGCGAGGCGCACAAATTCGCCCCGTCCCTGAATGCTCGGCCAGTAATAAAGTTCGTAACGCATCGACCTGCCTCCACCCAACGCCGCTCGCGCGTTGCGAGCACCCGAAGGATAGACCAACGCGGCGGGAAAGTTTCAGTTCGCCGCGAAGCAATACAGCAGGCCGTCGCCGCTGGTCGAACGCAGATCCGCCCGCGAGCCGCCGCCCCACGCGCTGCGACAGGGCACGCGGATCGACCTGCTGGTTTAAGAGGACTTGCCTGAAAGTGCACGACGCGATCTGCAGCGGCTTGTTGGCAAGTCAAAGCCGCCGCCAACGCGCGCCAACAATCGCGACGGTTACGCGCGCTATCGCGCGAACGGAATCAGATGGTGATACTGCTTCGGCACCGAGGAGCGGTAACGCTTCGGCACGGTTCCGCTGTCGATCGAGCTGTCGATTTCTTTCTGCCGGGTCGTCCTGGCGGATTTCTTCTTTTTGGTCTGCACCTGGACGAGATCGCTTGCGTTTGTGTGCAGGCCGGCGACCGGCATTGCGGCCGCGGCCGGCAGCGATCCTGCGAAGGCGATGAGAGCGGAGGAAGTCAGGATGGCCGTCCAGCGAAACATGTAACGCTCCTTAATGACTGGATTTAATGATTGGATCAGGAAAAAGCAGGATCAAAAACGGCTTTCGTGGTGCAAGCGTAGTCTTCCCGGCAAATCCCGCAAGGGCCGCGGCAAGCCGGCCCTTGCGGAACAGGCGGAGCGGCGTCAGTTCGCCGCGAAGCAGTATAGCAGGCCGTCGCCGCCGGTCGAACGCAGGTCCGCTTGCGAACAGCCGCCGTCCGGACCACGCGAGGGGTGCGACATATTCCAGGACTTCGCGGGTGGCTCCTCATTCAGGCCCATGCGGTCGGAATGGCCGACCATGGCCGCACCCTGTGTGCTGCTTGTCCAGTTCTTGCAGGTGCGGTCTTCGCCTGCCGCGAAGGCGGTGCCGTCGGCCTGCGACCCGGTCAGGATATCGTGACGGTTCGGCTTGTCGCCACGGCCGTTGATGACCTCGCCCTTCTCGCTCAGCGCCGTCTGCTTGGTGAGATTGTTGCCAGCGCCGTGAAGGTCGGCGACGTCCTTGGCAATCACCTCGCCCTTGGCGTTCTGCCACGGCCCCTTGCCGATGCGATCCTTGGCATTGACCGCCGGCTTGCCGTCCTCCGCCTGGGTCGACAGATAGGCACGCCAGGTCTTGGCCCCGGCTCCAGCCGCCTGTGCCAGTTGCTGACACCAGTTGTCCGCGCCGGCGAGGCCACCGAGATTGCCACCGTTACCGATGCCCGTGCTGGTGATGAAGAAGGTGGTGTTGGCGTTTTGGGCCTGAGCCGGCAATGCCGCGGCTGACAACGCCAGCGCAGCCGCCACGCAACCACCCGTTCGCCATACTTTGATGAAAGTCACTGACATCGATCTCCCCGTTTTTGGTTGATTGAAGGCGCCTGATTGGCACGGCCGGCATGAGCCGGTCCGAAAGACTGAAAACCCCTTGTCGCGATAAATATTCCAACCGAACCGCCGCGCGTCGACCGAAACGAAAAAGGGGCGTTGCGGCCCTCGCCACAACGCCCCTCAGCTTAAATGGTTGCACGCCGCATCAGGTCTGCTGGATCGCGCTCAGCTCCCAGCCCTCCCCCGGACGGCGGGAGAACGTCCACACCTCGGTCGCTTCAACAGGCGTGTCGCTGCCATCGACGACCTTGCCGCTGGCGCGGTCGATGGTCTTGTCGACGAAGCTGAAGCGCATCGCCACCGTCGCGTAGTCAGTGACGCCTTCGCGCCATGCTTCCGCGAGGTCGCCCTGCAACAGCTTGACGTCGGTGGTCTTGTTGAGCACGCCCTGCTGCTTATTGGCGGTGAGGTCATCGGTGAAGTAGGACACCATTTCGGGCGTGGCCAGCTTGTGAAGCTTCTCGATATCCTCGTTGGACCACGCGGCCTGGACGTCACCGAGCAGCCGCTCAAATGCCTCGTAGTCGTCCGGCTTGATCTCCAGCGGAGCCGATGCCGCCGCGCCGCCGCCGAGGCCGAAACCGCCGCCGGTCGCGCCAGCGCCAGGACCACCGGCACCAAGACCGCCACCGAGCATGCTACGCAGGTTGGTCTGTGGGCCACCGGCGGAGGGCGCGGGACCGTTCGCAGGGCCTTCATAGGCAGCCGCATTCGCATTGCGGCGACGCCACCACGACATCGCGAACCGCACCACCATCACGATGATGACGATCTGCAGCAGCAGGCCGAAGAACGACGACAGGCTGCCGAGGCCGCTGAACAGACCGCCACCGAACAACATACCGAGCAAACCTGCGCCAAGCAGACCGGCCATCAGGCCGCCCATCATGCCCATGCCGGGACGCGCCGCAGCGCCCGCCGCCGGCGCGCCGCGCGGCGCGGTGGTGCCAGGCTGCGTCATGGTGCGGTTGAACGGCTGCGCCGCATTCGGCGCGGTGGTGGTGGTCGCCGGCGCGGAATAGGTCCGCGAGCCGCGCGAGCCTACGCTGCCGCCACGGCCGGCGCGGGCGTCCGCCGCCGAGACCGCAATCATCAGCAGCGGAAACGCCAGGGCCATGGCGAGAGCCATCGTCTGAACGATGCCACGAGGGCGTCGAAGAAATGTCATCGGTTATGTTTCCTCACTCCCCGGAATCGGGGCCGTCTTGCATATAAAGTGGGGAATAGCCGAAAAAAGAGAAGTGGCTACGGCGTCGCGCCCATGCGGCGCTCGGTCGCGGCGGCTTGTCCACAATTCGCCACAGGCCGTCTCACTGGTCCGCCATCGTCTCCTTGACCGCCGCGACCAACTGGCTGAGCGAGAACGGCTTCGGCAGGAAGGCGAATTGCTGGTTTTCCGGCAGGCTCTTGGCGAAGGCATCCTCAGCATAGCCAGACACGAAGATCACCTTGATGTCGGGATCGCGGCTGCGCATCGAGGTCAGCAGGGTCGGCCCGTCCATCTCCGGCATCACCACGTCCGACACCACCAGATCGACACCGTCCTCGTTCTCCTCCAGCGCCTCCAGCGCCTCGACGCCGTTGGCGGCCTCGATGACGTTATAGCCGCGGGAGCGCAAGCCACGCGCGTTCAATCCACGAAGACCTTCCTCGTCCTCGACGAGCAGGATGGTGCCCTGCCCGGTCATGTCCTTCGCGACAGGCTTGGCCGTCGCGGAAGTCTGTTGCGGTTTGGCGGCGTCGGGCGCGACCGCCGGAAGCTCCGGCACCGCGTCCTTCTCAGGATAGTGGCGCGGCAGGAAGATCAGGAACGAGGTTCCCTTGCCGATTTCGGACTCGACATAGACGAAGCCGCCGGTCTGCTTGACGATGCCGTACACCGTGGAGAGGCCGAGGCCGGTGCCCTTTCCAACCTCCTTGGTCGAGAAGAACGGCTCGAAGATCTTGTCGACCAAATCCGCCGGAATGCCGGTGCCGGTGTCGGCCACCTCGATCTTGACATAGTCCGCGGCCGGCAGCCCCTTATGGGACAGCCGTTCCACCTCCTGCGCCGACACATTCGCGGTGCGCACCGTGAGCCTGCCGCCGTCGGGCATGGCGTCACGCGCATTCACCGCGAGGTTGACGATCACCTGCTCGAATTGCGAGACGTCCACTTTCACCGGCCACAAATCGCGGCCGTGAACGAGATCGAGTTTCACCTTCTCGCCGATCAGCCGACGCAGCAGCATTGTCAGGTCCGACAGCGAGTCGCCGAGATGCAGCACCTGCGGCCGCAGCGTCTGCCGCCGCGAGAACGCCAGCAATTGCCGCACCAGCGTCGCGGCGCGGGTGGCGTTCTGCTTGATCTGCATGATGTCCTGGAACGACGGATCGGTCGGCTTGTGCGCGTTCAGCAGGAAGTCGTTGGCCATCATGATGGCGGAGAGCACGTTGTTGAAGTCATGCGCGATGCCGCCGGCGAGTTGCCCCACCGCCTGCATCTTCTGCGACTGCGCGAACTGGCTTTCCAGCGACCGCTTCTCGGTGGTGTCGAGCAGGTAGACGATGGCCGCCTCGGTGTCGCCCGGCTCACTGACGCCCGTGACGAAGAACTCGCCCCAGCGCTCCTTGACGCCGTCGAGGGCGGCTTCCACCGGCGCGATGTCGCCGTGCCCCTCTGCCGCTTTGGCAATGGCGGCGGCGAGCACCGGACGATCGCGTTCGTGGACCGCGTCGAGAATCGAGGCGCTGCTTGCCGAACCCGGCTTCAATCCCTGTGCCAGCTTGGCGTAGCGCGCGTTGGCGCGAACGATCACGCCGGCCTTGTCCACGGTGGCGATGGCCATCGGCGTATGGTCGAAGAAGCGCATGAAGCGCACGTCGGCGGTGCGCTGCGGATCGGCGCTCTCGTTGCGCGCCAGACTGATGACGAGCGTGCGCGAGGCGCCCGGCGCGCCATCGGCCCCGAACGCCAGCTTGTGATAGAGCCGCGCCGGCATGGTGCGGCCGTTGCGCATCTTGAGATCGACGTCGAAGACTTCGGTCTTGACCTCGCCGGGTACCGGCACGATCGAGGTGAGCAGCGCCGCGCCGTCACCCGAGACGATATCGCTCAGCTTCAGGCCGCCGGAACCTATTTCCGCGAGATCGTGATCGAGCCAGTTCGCCAGCGTGGCGTTGACGTAGACCAGTTCGCCCTTGGGATCGACCGAAAAGAACCCGCACGGCGCGTGATCGAGATATTCGATGGCGTGCTGCAATTCCTGAAAGACATCTTCCTGACGCTCGCGGTCGCGAGTGATGTCCGCCACCGTCCACACCGACAGCCGGGCGTTCTTCTTGTCGCCGTCGAGCGGGCGCACCCGCATCCGCAGCCAGCGTCCCGGCGCGCCGTCGCTGCCCGCGACGCGCACCTCCTCCTGCAAACGCTTGCCCTCCCGCGACGCCTTGAGCAGGCGGAACACCGCCTCGGAGACTTCGGGATTGCCGATGAACACCCGCTCCACCGGCCGCACGTCCTGCGCCGACGCGGCGCCCGTGAGCGTCCGATACGCGACGTTGGAATAGATCACGTAGCCGCGGGAATCGGTCACCGCGATGCCGTCGAAGGCATGGTCTGCGACCGGCCGCATGATTGGATTATCGACGGAGCGATCAGCAACCCGGATCAACCCCGCCGCGAAGGCGAACAGGCCAAACAGGCCGACCATTGCCAGCACCGCCAACAGGCCGAGGATGTAGGGCTGCGCATGGCTCTTGCCGAGCACCATGAAACCGACCGCGGCCGCGACGACCACGCCCGCCACCAGCAACACCAGCACGATGCTGCCGCTGCGCGCGACCGGCTCCCGATCCATGCCTTTATTAGTCCCTTGGGCCGGCGTGGAATCTGGCAACGGCGAATGATCCGATGTGGTGGTCATGAAACGAGGCGTAACCTGTGCGGTGAACACGAGAGCGCGAATACCGTACCTGAGTGCCCGAATCGGCGTTCCGCGCGCAAGCGGATCATACAGCTATCCCCGTGATTGCGCGCGGTTCCCGCCCGTCGGCCACCCCGCCGGCTCATGTCCGCCGCCCGGACAGACCGCGTTTGAGGCCCATGACGTAGCCGATGATTTCAGCCACCGCGTGGTAGTGCTCGACCGGAATCTCGTCGTCGATCTCCACGGTTGCGTACAGCGCCCGCGCCAGCGGGACGTTCTCGACGATGGGAATGTCGTGATCCTTCGCCAC
>CAUJJN010000051.1 GCA_963204905.1 Pseudomonadota bacterium | reverse complement strand
CCGGTGACCGAACCGAGGCCACGGTTGGCGAAGAACGCGTTGGTGTCCTTGAAGCTGTAGTTGGCTTCGACACCGAACACCCAGTTCGGGGCGAACTGGTTGTCGTAACCGACCTGCACACCGCCGAGGAACGTGCCGTCGCGGCTGCCAGCGAAGATGTTGTTGCTGTCGCCACGGAAGGCGCCGCCGATGTGACCGCCGAGATAGAAGCCGGTCCAGTTGTAAATCTGCGCCGGAACGTAAGCCGGAGCCTTCGTGTAGGGACGAGCGGCCAAATCAGCGGCCATTGCCGGCGCGGTCGCGCCGAGGGCGATGAGCGCCACAGTACCAAGCAGAATCTTCTTCATTTTTCTCTCCAAGAGCAAACAGGCGGAGGTGGAAGCGCCGCCGTCGAGCCATCTCATAACCGCGTTTTATGAAAAATGCTGTTACCGAGAGGTCACAGGTGCCCGGTTCCTAACCTTCTGAGGAACCACAAATTTTTGTTACTTAATGGAACCTTAACGCGGTCCGGATGTCGCCATAATTCGGCGTCTTTTGCCGCATTGTCGCCGCTCTTTGGCCGTCAGGGGTAGCCATGCACCGCAGCGCAGCATTCTGTGCATGGCCGCGCCGTGATTTGACGTCGTTTGGCTGCTGCAAGCTCTTATAGCGAAGAGGGCTGGATGTGGAGCTTTGCTCCATTCACGCGAGTTCGCGAGATAAATTCAATCGATGATTGTTTGTGAAAATCTCGAATCCGTCGTGGCGCGCGATGGCTGCCAAGGTGATTCCCGCGGCAGTGGCCATTCGAACCGCCAAGGCGGTGGGAGCGGAAACCGAGGCAATCAACGGCGCGCCGATCACGGCGGTCTTCTGCACCATTTCGACGGACACGCGGCTGGTCAGCAGCACCATGCCGGTCGTCACGTCGATATCGGTTCGGGCCAAGGCCCCGGCGAGCTTGTCGAGCGCATTGTGGCGGCCGACGTCCTCGCGCAGCGCAACGATGCCGGCGGAGGGCGTCCAGAACGCCGCGGCGTGAACCGCCCGGGTGGCGCTGTTGAGGGCCTGTAGCGGGCCGAGCGCCGCCATTGCCGTCATGATCTGGCTTGCGGTGAACGAGCCGCCCGGCGCGACGATAGCCGCCGGACGCATGGCCTCGGCGATCGAATCAATCCCGCACAGCCCGCACCCGGTCGGTCCGGCGATGTGACGGCGGCGGTCCGCAAGGCGGTTCGCCTCCGCCTGGCGCAGCCACATGCGGAGCTCGACCCCGTCGTCCTGCGGGATGACGTCGAGGCTGTCGATCTCGGCGGAACTCTTGATGATGCCTTCGGTCAGGCTGAAGCCGATGGCGAAATCCTCGAGGTCCTGCGGGGAGGCCATCATCACGGCGTAGCTGCCGCCATTATAAGTGAGGGCCGTCGCGGTTTCCTCGGGAATCGCGCGATCGCCGGTCGTTACGCCGGCTTCCCGCCAGATTTGGCGATGGACGATATGCACCGGGTCCTGCACGGGCGGCTCCGCTGGTTTGGGATCGTAATGCTGCTGGAATGGGCTCCTTGCTTGCACCACCGATTAATATGGTTCTTGCAGCGCCCCCATAGTGAAGTTCCCATAATATATAGAGTCGACGCTATCCCATATTAAAGGGGGTCCGGCTCTTGTTATCATCATGCTTTAATATAGACGATCTGGATCGCTCCTTGTTATAGGTCGGCAATAATAAGGGTATAGTCATGGATCAACCCGACATGTTCCGATCGGGATGATATATTCAGCAGTCTACGGGCTACCGAGCATTCATTCCCGAAAATCTACCACCGAAGCCGCCAGTGGAGATTGATCCAGAAATGCAACGTCTGCTTTCCGAAGCAGATCGTGCGCTAGGTCGATTGGAAGGCTCGATACAGACCCTCCCAAATCCTGATCTGTTCATTCTCATGTACGTGAGAAAAGAAGCCGTTCTATCGAGCCAGATCGAAGGTACGCAGGCGTCGATCAACGACCTCCTCAAGGCCGAGGCTGAAGTTTTTGACCCATCTACGCCAAAGGATGTCGATGAGGTGCTCAACTACGTCAAGGCCATGAACCACGGCCTGTCGCGCTTATCTGATTTGCCGCTTTCCGTTCGCCTTATTCGCGAGATCCATCAAAAACTTCTGGAGGGCGTGCGAGGCCGGAATCTTCAACCCGGTGAGCTACGAGAAAGTCAGAATTGGATTGGCCCACAAGGCAGTTCGTTGATGAGCGCTACCTTTGTGCCTCCACCACATAAAGTTGCTCATCTAGCTTTGGGAGAGCTGGAGAAGTTTCTTCATGCAGGGGATCATCTGCCGCCGTTAGTGAAAATAGGATTGGCGCACGCTCAGTTCGAAACTATCCATCCGTTTCTTGACGGGAATGGCCGAGTGGGCCGGCTGCTGATAACTTTCTTTCTATGTCAGCAGGGTCTGTTGCAAAAACCCGTTCTGTACTTGTCTCACTACTTTAAGCAGAATCGGACAGAATATTACGAGCGCCTGCAAAAGACTCGCGAGCTAGGTGATTGGGAGAACTGGCTCAAGTTTTTCTTGAAGGGCGTGGCTTCCGTGGCCGCACAGGCGACCGATACTGCTCGGAAAATAGTTGATCTACGAGAAGATCATCGCGCCCTTATAACAAATAACTTCGGAAGTAGTGGAGCGGCAGGCGCGCGCTTACTTGAGCATCTGTATGAGCGTCCATCAGTTAGCGTCAACAGCGTCAAGGATTTTCTAGGTGTAAGCTATCCCAGCGCGAACGGCTTGGTTGATAAACTGTGTTCTCACGGCATTCTGTTTGAGTACACGGGTAACGCTCGTAATCGCCAATTCCTGTACACGCCTTACACCAGCCTGTTCTCAAATCTTTAGCGATCTGATTGCGATAACAGGAATGCCATCATTCGATAGGGCTTCGGTTGGGTTGCTATGAACCACTGACATCTTAGTGCAGTGAGCGCGCGGGCATATCTGCGCTTCCTCCAAATAGTGTTGGAAACCCTCGTTCACCATCATAGGACCCGACGCTTCGCGAAGATCGCTTACCCCATGCTTGCGCGGTCATAGAATGCAAAATCGCGAAATCTAATAAGTTGCTGATTCTATTGGCGCACCCGACGAGATTCGAGCGCGTGACCTTTGCCCAATTTTCCTACGCCGCCAGCATCTTCTTAGCGGCATGAGCAAGAAAGCCGGATCGGGTAAAACCTTCGCTTTCGGCATGTCGATCGATCTGCTCCAGCACATCCGCCGGCAGGGTGACGTTGATCCGGACGCTTTTCACGACAGGAGTGGGTGCAGGAACGAGCACAGCCACACCATCCCGGTTCACCGGATCGGTCATGATCTCTTCGAGAGAGGACGGCTCAGGAACCGCCTCCCCATCCTCCGCCAAGCCTTCCAGATGCAGGGCGAGAGCTTCGACGGCCATATCCCGAGCCTCGTCAAGGGTAGACCCGGCAGTGACGACACCAGGGAGATCGGGAAACGAGACGCCGTAGTCGCTGCCGGCGTCCTTATGGATCAGGGCAATATACTGGCGCATGGCTCACCTCAGCTTCAAACCGGATTGCTTCTCAATGGAGCGAAGCGTTCCAAGCGGGATGTCTTTCTTCGGGTGCGGGACGGTGACGCGGCCGGGCTTCGTCGGATGCTTGAATTGTACGTGGCTGCCCTTCTGGGTTACCTGCTTCCAACCATCCGCTTTCAACGCCGAGATAAGGTCCCGCGAGTTCATGTGTGTATTTATACACACTCTATGATTTGCACAAGTCTACAGCCCCAAAATGGTAGCTTACTGAGCGCAAAGTCCGCGAAACCGCTTCGCCTGGTTCCTTGAGAGGAATTCAGGTCGCTTCGACGGAGCGGCAATTAAAGAATTCGCTAAATATCCCAGAAGGATAGGTGGTGCTGCCAGACAGGATTGAACTGTCGACCTCTTCATTACCAATGAAGTGCTCTACCACTGAGCTACGGCAGCAAACGCCACATCAGGGCCAGCCCGCAAAAGGCTGCGCCGAGGCGGCCGATCCTTGCCACAAGGCTCACCGAGGCGCAAGCGTGCGCGCCGGAAATCCGCACGATCGGGGATAATTTGCTGTCAGCGGGCCGCCGCCGCCGATTTCAAGGCCATCAATTGCGGGCCGATCCGGCTTCCCATGGCCTCGGCGAGAGCTTGCAAGGCCTTGAGCGGGCGGATCATCACCTCGAACTCGACCATTTTCCCGTCGGCATTGAATTTGATGAGATCGATGCCTTTGAGCTCTAATTTTCCGATATTCGCGGCGAATTCCAGTCCCGCGTCGTGGCTTCCAGACGCGAATTCGCGTTCGTAGCGGAAATTCTCGAAAATCTGCACCACGGTGGTGAGGACCAGGAAGGTCGCCGGTTTGCCGGGTATCGGAGCGTGGACGGCCGGAGACCGGAACACGATGTCCTCGGCGAGCAACGACGACAGCAGGGCATGATCCCCGGTGGCGACGAAGCGATGCCAGTCGGCGATGGTCTGGCGCGGCAGGTCTGCCAGCGTGGCGGTGGAACTCATGCCGTGATGTCTCCGGTACGGGTTTTCGGGCGCGGTCGCAGTCGCTAGGATCGGATGCAGCATACGCGATCGAATCGCCGCCGCCCATCCGAACAGATCATCAGACCGCCGCTCATGTCAGATCAGGCAGATGCCAGCAAGCCTCACTCCGATCCGCGGCCGCAAGACGCCCGCCGGGACCGGCTGAAACTGGCATTGCGCGCGAATCTCAAGCGGCGCAAAACCCAGGCGCGGGGGCGCCACGACGCGGCGGTCGGTGGTGACGATGATGATTCTGCCCCCGCGATCGTGGAAAGGACTGAGGACCCATCAAATCGCCGTAAATGACAATGCTTGTGATGTGAACACGCGTGGCTTGGGCGGGTCGCGATCCTCAGGGGCGTGACTGCCGCGCACCGGGCATCTTCATCGACAAACGTGGCGAGACGGATTTTGCAATCGCGCATCCGTTCTTCTAATACTTTATCTGGATACAACGGGACTGGGCATGGATCGCATTCGTATCGTCGGTGGCAAGCAACTCAACGGGACCATACCGATTTCCGGCGCAAAAAACGCCGCGCTGCCGTTGATGATCGCGAGCCTCTTGACCGATCAGACCTTGATTCTCGACAACGTGCCGCGCCTTGCCGACGTTGCACAGCTGCAACGAATCCTCGGCAACCACGGCGTCGATATCATGGCGGCGGGCAAGCGATCCGGCGATCACGAATATCAAGGCCAGACGCTGCACATCTCCGCGGCGAACATCATCGATACCACCGCGCCCTACGAACTGGTGTCGAAGATGCGCGCCTCGTTCTGGGTGATCGCGCCGCTGCTGGCGCGGATGCATGAGGCGAAGGTGTCGCTGCCGGGCGGTTGCGCCATCGGTACGCGGCCGGTCGATCTGCTGATCATGGCTTTGGAGAAACTCGGCGCCGATATTACGATCGACGGCGGCTATGTGATCGCGAAAGCACCGGGCGGCCTGAAGGGCGCCGAAATCGATTTCGCGAAAGTCACGGTGAGCGGCACCCACGTCGCGCTGATGGCGGCGACCCTCGCCAAGGGCACGACGGTCATCACCAACGCGGCCTGCGAGCCGGAAATCCTCGACGTCGCCGATTGCCTCAACAAGATGGGCGCGCGAATCACTGGCGCCGGCACGCCGCGCATTACCATCGAGGGCGTCGCCAAGTTGAACGGCGCGCGGCATACCGTGCTTCCGGATCGGATCGAGACGGGCACCTATGCGATGGCGGTGGCGATGACCGGTGGCGACGTGCAGCTGAGCGGCGCGCGGCCGGAGCTATTGCAGGCCGCGCTCGACGTGCTGGCGCAGGCCGGCGCCAATATCACCGTCAACAACGACGGCATTCGCGTCACGCGCAACGGCGCGGGCATCAAGGCGGTGAACGTGGAAACCGCGCCGTTCCCCGGCTTCCCGACCGATCTGCAAGCGCAATTGATGGCGTTGATGACACGCGCTGATGGCAATTCGCGCATCACCGAGACGATCTTCGAGAATCGCTTCATGCATGTGCAGGAGCTGGCGCGGTTTGGTGCGCGGATTCATCTCGATGGGGAAACCGCTGTCGTCGAAGGCATGAAGGAGCTGCGCGGCGCGCCGGTGATGGCGACCGACCTGCGCGCATCGGTGTCGCTGGTGATCGCCGGGCTCGCCGCCGAGGGTGAAACCATGGTGAACCGCGTCTATCATCTCGACCGCGGCTTCGAACGGCTGGAAGATAAGCTGTCCGCCTGCGGCGCGACCATTGAACGCATCAGCGGCTGATCGGATCATGGCTGCGAGGCTCATTGCATTGGATGCGGATGATCTCGCGGTGATCTCGGCGCATGTGCAGGAGGCGTCCGTCGCGGCGGCCGACATTCTCTGGCGCCCGGACGAGAAGCGGCTGGTCGTCGGTATGCGCCGGCTCGACTGGGAGCAGACGCTGAACGGCGAAACGTCCCCGCGCCGGCTGGTGTCGGCGTTGCGGTTCGATCGTGTGCTGTCATGCCAGTCGCGCAATATCGACCTGAATGCGGTGGAGACTGCGCTCGATCTGCTTGGCGTGGAGTTTTATCCGGCCAAGCCCCCAGGCGGCATGGCGGTGTTGATGTTCGCGGGTGGCGCGGCGTTGCGGCTTGAGGTCGAATGCCTCGAATGCGAACTTGCGGACCTCGTCGCGGACGACGCCTGAACCCCTCGACTTAATCCGTGAAAACAAAGGGTTGACGGCGATTTGCGGTCGCGTCATTGAGCAGGGTGTCGCCCTTCGGGAAAAGGACGCTGGAAACCAGCCATGCCGATCCGCATCGATAGCCGCAACTCCGATTTCGCCAAACAGTTCGCGGCGTTTCTTGCCAGCAAGCGCGAGGCGTCGGCCGATGTCGAGGCGGTGGTTCGGGCCGTCATCGATGACGTGCGTCTGCGCGGCGATGCCGCCGTCATTGAGGCGACGCGTAAATTCGACCGCTTTGCGGTCAGTGCCGGCGGTCTGCGTTTCACGCCGGATGAGATCGATGCCGCGGTCAAGGCCTGCGACGCCGCGACGCTGGATGCGCTGGCGTTCGCGCGCGACCGTATCGAGGCGTTCCATCGGCGGCAAATGCCGAAAGACGAGCGGTTCACCGATGCGCAGGGCGTCGAACTCGGTTGGCGCTGGAGCGCGATCGAGGCGGTTGGTCTGTATGTGCCCGGTGGCACTGCCGCCTATCCCTCGTCGGTGCTGATGAATGTGGTGCCGGCGGTGGTGGCCGGCGTTCCCCGGGTGGTAATGGTCGTGCCGACGCCGGACGGCAAGATTCTCAACCCGCTGGTGCTGGCAGCGGCGCGGCTCGCCGGCGTGACCGAAATTTATCGGGTCGGCGGCGCGCAGGCGGTTGCCGCACTTGCTTATGGCACCTCGGCCATCGCGCCGGTGGCGAAGATCGTCGGGCCGGGCAACGCCTATGTGGCCGCCGCCAAGCGGCTGGTGTTCGGCAAGGTCGGCATCGACATGATCGCCGGCCCTTCCGAGATATTGGTGATCGCCGACAGCACCGGCAACGCCGACTGGATCGCCGCCGATCTTTTGGCACAGGCCGAGCACGGCGAGGACTCGCAGTCGATCCTGATCACCGACGATGACGATCTCGCCCGCGAGGTCGAACGCGCCGTGGAAGCGCAACTCGCCACCTTGCCGCGCGAGGCGATCGCGCGTGCCTCATGGAACGATTTCGGCGCCATCATCCGCGTGCGGAGCCTTGATGAGGCGGCGCAGCTCGCGGACCGCATCGCCGCGGAACACCTTGAAATCATGACGGCCGATCCGGACGCGCTGGCGGCGAAAATCCGTAACGCCGGCGCGTTGTTTCTCGGGCCGCATACGCCGGAAGCGATCGGCGACTATGTCGGCGGCTCCAACCACGTTCTGCCGACCGCGCGCTCGGCGCGATTCTCTTCCGGGCTCGGCGTGCTTGACTTCATGAAGCGAACGTCGATCCTGCGGTGTGGGCCCGATCAGTTGCGCGCGCTCGGGCCGGCGGCCATGACCCTCGGCACGGCGGAGGGACTGGAAGCCCATTCGCGCTCGATTGGACGGCGTCTCAATCTGCCATGAGCAAGACAGCCTCAGAGGATGATTCCCGTAACCGCATCGTCGCGGTCACCCTCGACGAGGACTCGATCGGCCGCTCCGGGCCGGACATCGAGCACGAACGCGCCATCGCCATCTACGATCTGATTGAGCAGAACCTGTTCGCGCCGAATGGCGCCGACAACGGCCCGTTCGCGCTGCATCTGGGCATCACCGGCAACCGGCTGATGTTCGACATCCGCCGCGAGGACGGCACGCCGGTGGTGGCGCATCTGTTGTCGCTGACGCCGTTCCGCCGCGTCGTCAAAGATTACTTCATGATCTGCGACAGTTATTATCACGCCATCCGCACCGCGACGCCCGACAAGATCGAGGCGATCGACATGGGCCGCCGCGGCATCCATGACGAAGGCTCGCGCGCGCTGATGGAGCGGCTCGATGGCAAGGTGCGGATTGATTTCGAAACCGCGCGCCGCCTGTTCACCCTGATCTGCGTGCTGCACTGGAAGGGCGAGAAATGATCGCTGGTGACG
>CAUJJN010000050.1 GCA_963204905.1 Pseudomonadota bacterium | reverse complement strand
GACTTCTCCAGCCCGCATCTCAGGTCGTGGGCGGACATTCTACAGAAGCACGCCATCGATCCCTATCAGCAGTTCGCTTACACCAAGGGCAAGAATGCGTCGGACATCGCGCTGGTGATCGACGCCATGGACTTGCTGTATAGCGACCGCTTCGATGGCTTCTGTCTGGTCTCGTCGGACAGCGACTTCACCCGTCTTGCTTCGCGGCTGCGCGAGCAGGGCGCGGACGTTTACGGCTTCGGCGCGCAGAAGACACCGGAGAGTTTCCGTCAGGCCTGCCGCCGCTTCATCTACACCGAGAATCTGCTGCCCGAGAGCGTCGCGTCGTCCGACGACGCTGCTCCGAAGCCAAAGGTGCTGAAGTCACCGAGCGCGGCCGTGCCGATTCTGAAAACAGCGATTTCGCAGATCGAAAGCGAGGACGGCTGGGCGCCTCTCGGCACCGTCGGCCAACAGGTTTCCAAGCTGTTCACCGACTTCGATACCCGCACCTATGGTTTCGGCAAACTGAGCGACCTCGTGCGCAAGACCGGCGCGTTCGATCTTGAGAAGGGCGACGGCGGCCATCTGCGCATCAGAGTCCGGCCGCAGAAAGCTCCTCCCGGAACGAGGGGGCGATCCTGATCGATCCGCTCTCACGGCGTTCGCGGCCAGCTTCGGCTCAGAAACGGGGCGACCTGATAGGCTGGATCGATGGTGCAGTCGCCGTGAAATGTCTGTTGCTTGGCATGGCAACGATCCAGCACGGCCTGCGGCGTCGGCAGCTCGCCCTTGTCGATCCACGCCAGCAATGCATCCAGTTCGGCCGGATAAAGTGGTGACGACAATTTGCTGTGAACGTGCTCGCGCGCGAAAGTCTGAACCAGCAGCCGCGCGTTGCCGGCGTGCTCCACGGTGTCGCGATAGGCCGCCTCGTTCTCCACCGCCGCGGTCGGATCGTCGATCGCGTGCAGGGTCAGCACCGGAATGGCGATCTGCCCGGTGGGATCGCTGTCATAGCCGAGCAGCGCACGCGCCTGCGGATCGGCGGCGATGCGCGGCACCTCGCGGTTCAGCCTGTCATCGTCGGAGGAGCCGCGATAGACCACGCCGACATTGCCGAACGCGCTCTTGCCGCCGGTGATATGCGTGGCGATGTTGCGGAACAGGAACGTCGCCCACGCCAGATGCGAAAACAGCGCGCGCTCGGGGATGCGCGTCAGCGCCGCCATTTCCGACAGCGCACGGCTCTGTTCCGGGCTGCGCTGCGCGACCGCGAGGTTCGCGCCGGTGCAGGCCTCGAAACGCGCAAGCAACTCCTTATGATTCAGTTTTGAATCCGGCGGCAGGCCGATGCCAAGATCGTATTGGGGCTCATCCGGCTTCGGCAGGCTGTGGCAGTAATATTGAAACAGCGCGCGCAGATCGATGCGCGGATTGTAGGTGCGGGTGCCGCCGCCGATCACGCCGCTGGTCAGGAGCGCGCCGTCGTAATTGCGGGCGCCGTCGGGCGCGATGGCATAAAGCTCGATAATGCGCGCACCGACATCGCCGCCCCACGATTGCCCGTGCATGATGGTCCGTCGCGGCTTGCCGAACTTGCCGATAAAAGCCTTGCGTGCGTTCTCGACATCCTCCGCCGCCATCCGCGCGCCGTAACCGGGGCGGCGGTAGCTGGCGGTGACGAAGGCGTGGCCATCGCGAACGAATTCGGAGAAGCGTTCGAAATCCTTGTCGCTGTAGTCCGGCGTAATCGGCGCGAGGCGCGGCCCGCCATGGGCGTGAACCACCAGAACGCCGTCCCACGTCTTTGGCACGCCGGCAAGGATGTAGGAGCCGTTATCGTCCTGGCCGCGATAACAGATGACGTCCGCTACGAGGGCAGGACATGACACCGGCTCCAGCGGCTGCGCGGCGTGAGCCGGCGCGAGAGCGAACCCGACGATGACGACGAGTGAGAGGGCGGCGCACAGGCGCATGGCAATCGACTCCGCAAGCCCCTCCGACCACGAAGGTCGCACCAGTCGCCCACTTTGCCAAGATAGGGCCAAGATAGGTTTGTCAAAGACCAAAGCGCGCCGCTCCCGCCCCGGCGATCCCTTCCGGAAACGGAATAGGAAGCCCAGAACGGGCCTGTCCTGATCAAATGGGAAAGGGGGGCACGAGAGAGAGTGGTGCCCAGGAAAGGACTCGAACCTTCACGACCTTGCAGCCACTGGCACCTGAAGCCAGCGCGTCTACCAATTCCGCCACCTGGGCCCGGGCCGGTTGATACGGATAGCCCGCGCCGTTGTCAAACGGCAAAACGCGGCCGGCGCGCGGCGGTGTCCCGGATCGCGGCAGGGGCGGTCAAATCCCCTGTACAGGGCGGGAGCGATGGCGTATCCGCACTCCTTGAGCGTCCCCTGCCCCGGTTGAGGTGATCCCATGTCGTCGAACCCGTCCGCCAATTCAGACACCCTCGTCACCGTGTTCGGCGGTTCGGGTTTTCTGGGGCGGTATGTCGTGCGCGCGCTGGCCAAGCGGGGATATCGCATCCGCGTCGGCGTCCGCCGGCCCGAGCTCGCCGGCCATTTGCAACCGCTCGGCAAGGTCGGCCAGATCCATGCCGTGCAGGCCAATCTGCGCTACCCGGCGTCGGTTGCGGCCGCGACCCGTGGCGCAAGCATCGTCGTTAATCTGGTCGGCATTCTCGCCGGCCACGGCGCGCAGACGTTCGACGCCGTCCACGTCAAGGGCGCCGCGGCCGTGGCGCAGGCCACGACCGCCATCGGCGCACGGCTGGTCCACGTCTCCGCGATCGGCGCGAACGCCGAATCGGCCTCAGCCTATGCACGCTCCAAGGCCGCCGGCGAAGCCGCCGTGCGCGAGGCGTCCCCGGAGAGCATCATCGTGCGGCCGTCGGTGGTGTTCGGCCCCGACGACGATTTCACCAACCGCTTCGCTTCGCTGGCGCGGCTGTTGCCGGTGCTGCCGCTGGTCGGCGGCGGCGAAACGAAGATGCAGCCGGTCTATGTCGGCGACGTCGCCGATGCCATCGCCGACGCGGTGGACGGCACGGCGAAGCCGGGCGCGACCTACGAACTCGGCGGCCCCGAAGTGCTGACGCTGCGCGATATCTACCAGATCATTCTGACGATGACCGACCGCGACCGCATGCTGATGCCGCTGCCGTTCGGCCTCGCCCGGCTCAAGGCGCTGGTGCTGCAGTTCGCGCCGTCGCCGTTCACGCTGACGCGCGATCAGGTCACGCTGCTGCAATCCGACAACGTGGTGTCGGACACCGCCAAGGCCGCCGGGCTGACCCTGGAAGGGCTCGGCATCACGCCGGATTCGCTGGAAGCCGTCGCCCCGCAATATCTGTGGCGCTTCCGCCCGCAGGGCCAGTTCCAGCGCAAGAACGCGTAAGTATAAGTCAAGACTCTACTGTTTCTCCGTCATGCCCGGGCTTGTCCCGGGCATCCACGTCTTTGCAACAGATCAGCGGCTAAAGACGTGGATGGCCGGAATAAATCCGGCCATGACGACGGAGAGGCAGTGCGTGTGTGTCTGGCCCTCAGAATCCCAGCGCCAGCGCGATCAGGCCCAAGGTGCCGACGATCACGCGCCACCACGCGAAGAACGTGAAACCGTTGCGGGTGACGTAGCTCAGAAACGCCTTCACCACGATGATCGCGGTGATGAACGACACCACGAAGCCGATGGCGATGAGATAGGAGTGATCCAGCGTCATCGTATGACGACTCTTGTAGAGGTCGTAGACGAAGGCGCCGAGCATGGTCGGAATCGCCAGAAAGAACGAGAACTCCGCCGCCGCACGCTTGTCGGCGCCGAGCAGCATCGCCGAGACGATGGTGGCGCCGGAGCGCGACACGCCCGGGATCATCGCCACGCATTGCGCGAAGCCGATGATCAGATAGGTCAGGAGCGGAAACGCCGTGGCGTCGTGCAGATACGGCTTGAGGTCGAGTTGATCGACCCACATCAGGACCGCGCCGCCGACGATCAGCGTGAAGCACACCACCCACGGATTGAACAGGTAGCTCTTGATGTAACCGCCGGCGAGACCGCCGATCACCGCCGCCGGCAGAAACGCCACCACCACGCCGATGACGAAGCGCCGCGCATCGGGATCGGTGAACATCCCCAGCGCCACATTCCACAATTTGACAAAATAGATGGCGAGAATGGCCAGAATCGCACCGAGCTGGATCAGGATCGCGAAGCTCTTCCAGAAATCGTCGCCGCCCTGTTCGAAGAAGCGTTCGACCAGCAGGAGATGGCCGGTCGACGACACCGGCAAAAATTCCGTGACCCCCTCGACAACGCCAAGGATCACCGCACGAATGGCATCAGATATCATGGGAACTTTCGCTTTCAGGCAGGCGAAACGTCGGCACTTCTCGCTGATTTGCCGGTTTGTCGCAATGTCGAATTGCGCAGGCCACCCGTCGAAATGAGCGCTTCGGTGATGCCGTCTTCGGGCGTAAGGAAGGCCCGCGTCGCCGACCGGCCCGCGATTCCGCCCCGCTCAGAGACGCTTTGTTAAGGACGAAAACCTATCTAGAGGAGCGGATCTGACATTCGCTTCCGCCTCAAGGCAACCTCGGACGGCGAATGTTAAATCCCAAGCTCCGCTAGCTGCTTATATCTGCTAGTGGTTCTTTGATTCTCACATTTGCCAAAGTATCCGCCGAGGTGGATGCAAATGTTTGAATCGAACACCAGGTACCCGATGCTCACGCTGTTCCACCACCCGTTCTGCCCGCACTCGCGTTTTATTCGCCTCGCGCTCGGCGAATACGGGCTTGACCTGACGCTGGCGGAGGAACGGCCCTGGGAGCGGCGCGAGGACTTCCTGATCATGAACCCGGCCGGCACCACGCCGGTGCTTGCCGCCGAGGGCATTCCCCCGGTTCCCGGGGTCAGCCTGATCGCCGAGTATCTCGACGAGGTCTGCGGCGAGACCCGCGGCGATCGTCGGTTGCTGCCGCAAGCGATGGCCGAGCGCATCGAGGTGCGGCGGCTCACCGCCTGGTTCAACGAAAAGTTCTTCGAGGAAGCCTCCAACCCGCTGGTGACCGAGCGCATCTACAAGCGCTTCATGAGCGAGGAAGACGGCGGCGGCGCACCCTCCGCCGACGTGATGCGCGCCGCCAAATCCAACGTCCGCTACCATCTCTCCTACATCGGCTGGCTGGCGCGGACCCGGAACTATCTGGCCGGCGACCGCCTGACCTATGCCGACCTCGCCGCCGCCGCGCATCTCTCCGCCATCGATTACCTCGGCGACGTGCCGTGGAACGAGGACGACGCCGCGAAGTCCTGGTATGCGCGAATCAAGTCCCGTCCCTCGTTTCGGCCGCTGCTGTCGGAATGGCTGGCCGGCGTCCCCGCCTCGCAAAGCTACGTCGATCTCGATTTCTAAAGCAGGGCCAATCGCGATCGCCTTGATTTCGCGGCGTATGCCCGGCATTGCTCCGTGCCATGAGCAACGTTCCCTTCTTTACCCGCGACGGTGACCGCTTCGTTCCGACTGACATCGGCGTCAGTCCATGGGATCGCAAGTCGCTGCACGGCCGCGTCATCGTCGGCCTGCTGGCCTTCGTCATCGAGGACCGCCACGGCGACGACGCCTACATGCCGGCGCGCCTGACCGTCGACATGTTCCGCTTGCCCGGCCTCGACCCGATCGAGGTCACGACGCGGCTGGTCCGGGACGGCAAGCGCATCAAGGTGGTGGAAGCGGAGTTCTTCAGCGGCGGCGTCAGCATGGCGCGCGCGTCGTGCCAGTTGCTGCTGCGAACGCAGAACCCGCCGGGCACCGTGTGGTCGCCACCGACCTGGGACGCGCCGAAGCCCGACGACATGCCGCCGCCGGATTCGAAGCTCGGCATGAGCGGGATGTGGGCGGTGCGCCGCATTGCCGGTGCGATCGGCACCGTCGGCCCGCGCAGGCTCTGGATGAGCGAGGTTCGCGACGTGGTCGGCGGCGCGCCGATCACGCCGTTCGTGCGTGTCGCGGTCGGCGCGGATTTCGCGAGCCCGTTTGCCAATGCCGGCGATCAAGGTCTCGGCTATATCAACAGTGACGTCACGCTCTATCTGCACCGGCTGCCGGTAACGCAATGGATCGGTTACGACGTTGTCAATCACCACGCCACCGACGGCGTCGCCATCGGCGAATGCTGGCTCTACGACGAAGCGGGACCGATCGGCACCGCGAGCGTCGCCGCGCTCGGCCAGCGCCAGATGATGGGCGTGCCGCCGCCGTAGAGCATGATCCCGAAAAGTGCGAAGCGGTTTTCGGACGAGATCATGCTCAAACTAAAGTAACGACGGGTCTGGCACTCCGCTGTTACTTCAAATGCAGCCTCATCTCGTCGCGCGCTTTCAGCGCCGCGCCCTGGCGGCCGACGATTTTGGCGATGCGCTCCGGCGCGAAGTTGAGATCGACGAAGGCCGGCGCGGTGTTGGCGATCTCGTGATAGGTCGCGATCAACCCGTCGCGCAGCTGCATCACCGAA
>CAUJJN010000049.1 GCA_963204905.1 Pseudomonadota bacterium | reverse complement strand
ACTCGTCGCGGCCGGCGATGAATTCCTTGGTGCCGTCGAGCGGATCGACTACGAACACCACGTCCGCACACGGCAGCGTCGCGTCGCCGGCGCGCTCCTCGGACAGTGACGGAATGTCGGGCGCAAGCCGGGCGAGACCGTCGGTAATGATACGGTCCGCCGCGAGATCGGCCTGTGTGACCGGCGAACCGTCGGGCTTTTCCACGATTCCGAGCATGCCGCGCCGGATCGCGAGAATTGCTGCGCCGGCTTCGATCACCAGGGCGGTGAGCGGCTCCAGCAGCGCGCTCGCGCGGGCATCGATCGCGGTCGAGGGTGATGGTCCGGGAAGATTATCTGGCGCGCTCATGCGTCGCGATGCGTCTTGGCCTGTAATCGATGGCGGCGCCGTGCCGATACCGAGCGTTCCGGAATCGGCCCGCGCTGGCAGCATAAGCGTCCTCAGTGTATCAAGCCATAGTCCATGCCTGATTCGCCGCACCTATCGCGCGGTTTCGAGGAAGCATCTATGTCCGACACCCTTTCATCATCGACGCAAGGCGCGGCCAATCCAGCGCCGGACACGCTCGAACTCGCCGCGCTGCTGTGCTCGCGGGTGTGTCATGATCTGATCAGCCCGGTCGGCGCCATCGTCAACGGGCTCGAGGTGATGGACGACAATCCGACCGCGGAAGATCGCGAGTTCGCGCTCGACCTGATCCGCAAGAGTGCCAAGACCGCGTCGGCCCGCTTGCAGTTTTGCCGCCTTGCGTTCGGCGCGGCCGGGTCGGCCGGTGCGCAAATCGATCTCGGCGATGCCGAGAACATGGCGCGCGGTCACCTCGAGGATGCCAAGACCAAGCTGATCTGGAATCTGCCGCGCCTGCTGCTGGCGAAGAATCGCGTCAAGCTGCTACTCAACATGCTGGTGATCGCGCAGCAAACGATTCCGCGCGGCGGTGTGCTCAGCGTAGATCCGGTCGGCGAGGGCGATGCGATGACCTTTCGTATCAACGCAAGCGGTATGAACGCACGATTGCCGCAGGCGATTGTCGACATGCTGGCGTCGGAAGAGGCCACGCTGGTCGATGCCCACGCGGTGCAGCCCTACTACACGCGATTGCTGGCGCAATCCTGCGGATGGAAAGTGTCGCTGGCGATGGAAGGCGACGCCGTCGTGGTGACGGCGGGCTGATATCTTCCCGTTCCTATGGTTAATCAAACCTTGCTGATTTGACGCGTCGCGCTGAAGCAGTATGGCGGCGGCAGCTTTTATTTTGGTGCTGGGACACCATCGCAGCCGTATACTCAACCAATATTAAACGCTTTGCCGAGAAACTGGCCGGACTCTGAAGTGGCATGCGCGTACTGCCCTTCGCGTCTGAAGGCTGGTTCCCATGGATGACTTGCTTAAAGAGTTTCTGACCGAGACGAACGAAAGTCGCGATGTCGTCGATAATCAGTTGGTGCGGTTTGAGCAGGAGCCGAACAACGCCAAGATTCTCGATAACATTTTTCGTCTCGTTCATACCATCAAGGGCACCTGTGGATTTCTTGATCTGCCGCGGCTGGAAACACTGGCGCACGCCGCCGAAACCCTGATGGGGAAATTCCGCGACGGAATGCCGGCGACCGGCGAGGCCGTCACGCTGATTCTCACCACCATCGATCGCATCAAGGAAATTCTGGCGCAGCTCGAAGCGACGCAAGCCGAGCCGAAGGGGGCCGACGAGGATCTTATCGCCCAGCTTCACGACATGGCCGAAGGTGCGCACGCCGCACCGGCCTTGACCGAAGCAGCCGTCGCGGCGACACCGACGGTCACGCAGGGAACGCTTGTGCATCAGGTGCTGGAGCGCCCGTTGCGCCCCGGCGAGGTGTCGCTCGACGAACTCGAACGCGCATTTCGTGAAACCGAAGCTGAAGTGAAACCGGCGACCGTGCCGGTGCACGCAGCCGCACCGGGGAAGACGGCGGAGAAGTCGGCGGCCGGCAAAGCCGCGGCCAAGAAGACCGTCGTGGAGAACGATGCGGCCGAAGCCGAGCGCGTCGCCAATCAATCGATCCGCGTCAACGTCGATACGCTCGAACACCTGATGACGATGGTGTCGGAGCTTGTGCTGACGCGCAATCAGCTACTCGAAATCAGCCGCCGCAATGAGGACACCGAGTTCAAGGTGCCGTTGCAGCGTCTGTCCAACGTCACCGCCGAGTTGCAGGAAGGCGTCATGAAGACGCGGATGCAGCCGATCGGCAATGCATGGCAGAAACTCCCCCGCGTGGTGCGTGACCTCGCCGCCGAACTCGGCAAGCGCATCGAACTGGAGATGCACGGCGCGGATACCGAACTCGATCGGCAGGTGCTCGATCTGATCAAGGATCCGCTGACGCACATGGTGCGCAACTCCGCCGATCACGGCCTGGAAACGCCCGAGCAGCGCGCCCGCGCCGGGAAGCCGGAGCAGGGCACTATTCGGCTCTCCGCCTACCACGAAGGCGGTCATATCATCATCTGCATCGCGGACAACGGTCGTGGCCTTAACACCGAGCGCATCAAGGCCAAGGCGATCGCCAACGGGCTGGCGACCGAAGCCGATCTCGAACGGATGACCGAGGCGCAGATTCACAAGTTCATCTTCGCGCCGGGCTTTTCCACCGCCGCGGAAGTCACCAGCGTGTCCGGTCGCGGCGTCGGCATGGATGTGGTGCGCACCAATATCGACCAGATCGGCGGCACCATCGACGTCAAGTCCGTAGCCGGCGAAGGTGCAAGCGTCACCGTCAAGATTCCGCTGACGCTTGCCATCGTCTCCGCGCTGATCGTCGAGGCCGCCGGCGAACGCTTCGCGATCCCGCAGCTTGCGGTGATCGAGCTGGTGCGCGCGCGCGCCAACTCGGATCATCGCATCGAGCGCATCAAGGATACGCCGGTGCTGCGGCTGCGCAACAAGCTGCTGCCGTTGATCCATCTCAAGAAGCTC
>CAUJJN010000048.1 GCA_963204905.1 Pseudomonadota bacterium | reverse complement strand
CTTCATCGCCAATGCCTGCGACCTGTCGCCGGGGCCGACGCAGGCGTCGGGGCAAATCTGGCTGATCACCGGCCCCAACATGGCGGGTAAATCGACGTTCCTGCGACAGAACGCGCTGATCGCGCTGCTGGCGCAGACCGGCAGTTACGTGCCCGCCTCGCGCGCGCGGATCGGCGTCGTCGACCGGCTGTTTTCCCGCGTCGGCGCCGCCGACGATCTGGCGCGCGGCCGCTCGACCTTCATGGTCGAGATGGTGGAAACCGCCGCCATCCTCAATCAGGCCGGCGAGCGTGCGCTCGTCATCCTCGACGAGATCGGCCGCGGCACCGCGACCTTCGATGGCCTTTCCATTGCCTGGGCCGCCATCGAACACCTCCATGAATCCAACAAGTGCCGCACGCTGTTCGCGACGCATTACCATGAACTCACGGCGCTGTCGGCGCGGCTGCCGCGCCTGTTCAACGCCACGGTGCGTGTCAAGGAGTGGCACGGCGACGTGGTGTTCCTGCACGAGGTCCTGCCGGGCTCCGCGGATCGCTCCTACGGCATTCAGGTGGCGAAGCTCGCCGGCCTGCCGCCCGGCGTCATCACGCGCGCAAAGGCGGTGCTGGCCAAACTCGAAGCGAATGACCGGGGACAGACCACGCGCGCATTGACTGACGACCTGCCGCTGTTCGCGGTGCCGTCGCGCGCTGCGGCGGAGCCGCAACCGGCGAGCGAAGCCGAACAGTTGATCGCTGCGCTCGCCGCGCTGCACCCTGACGAGATGTCGCCGCGCGAGGCGCTCGATGCGCTTTATGCCTTGAAGGCGAAGTTGCCGAAAGACTGACTAGCGGGTCAGGCCCCGCCGCGCAAACGCCCATAGGCCGAGATTCCAGCCGACGCAGACAATCAGCGCGAGCACCAGCCCCATCGCCGATCCAAGATGCAACGCACCGAGATGAAGCGTCATCAGCCCAAGGCCGAAGCCGACCATTCCCCACAGGCCGTTGGCAAGGACCGCGCCGGTCGCGCGGCCACCGATGCGCGGATGCAGGATCAGCATCAGGCTCGATGAGACGATGGGAAACACCGCCAGAATTCCGGTGACCGCTGGACCGACATAGTTCGACAGGCTAACGACCAAGGCGACCAACGACGCCACCAGCACCGCGCGCAAAGGAATGTCGTACCAACGCCGCCGGATCGGCGGCATCACCACCTTCCGATAGCGTTGCGCCAGCGGCAGGCAGACCGCGCAGACCAGCGCATTGACCGCGAGCCCACCGGCCAACGACCACGTCATGGCATGCGCCATCGACGTCAGCACCAGCCACGCCACGATCGCCGCCCCGAAACTGGCGAGGGCGCCATGCCGCTGCGCCATCAGTGCGTAGATCATGCCGAATGCGATGATGACGGCATTGATCGGCAGCGCCGCCAACGCACTGGCGGCAATAAATGCGTCGTCGTGATCAAGCGCGAGAAAGACATAAACCGGACCGGTATAGACCGGCAGCGTCGCCACCAGTGCGCCGACCAACGGTCCCGATCGCTCGGTGATGATGGAAGCCGTCACCACGAAAGCAGCCGTCACTGCCATGCGCAGCAACAGCGGCAATATCAACGCGAGATCGGGGGAAATCGACATGAGGGGCGTCATGCCCGGCTTTGCGCCGGGCATCTACGTCCTAAATTGCATTGATGGGATGCATGAAGCCGGCGGAACGCCGCATCGATCAAATGCGATGCATCGCAACCGACATTTTCGGCCCGTTCTTGATGGTCTGATAGACCACGCAATAACGCTCGGTGATCTTCAGCAACAGATCGAGCTTGTCTTTCGGCGCATCGGTATCGACATCGAAGCGGAGGCGAATTTCGGCAAAGCCAACCGGTGCCTCCTTGTCGACGCCGAGCGTGCCGCGGAAATCCAGATCGCCCTCGGCGGAGACGCGCCCCTCCTTCAGCGGCACCTCGATCGCGGTGGCGACCGACTTCAAGGTCACGCCGGCGCAGGCCACCAGCGCCTCGAGCAGCATATCGCCCGAGCACAGTTCAAGGCCCGAACCGCCGGTCGCCGGGTGCAGGCCCGCCACCGCCAGCGCGCGTCCGGTCTCGACCTTGCAGGTGAGGCCGTCATTGTCGACCGAACCCTTGGCTTTCAGGGTGATCATCCCGGTCTTCGGATCGTTCTTCAGTCGCTCCTTGATCGGCGCCTGCATCGCACGAAGTTCTGCCGCATCCATGACTGGTGTTTCTCCCGAATGTGTCGATTGGCTGATGGCGATCCTACAACGAACCGGGGTCAGTTGGATACTCTGTCACCACCACATCGCCTCGCCGGTCAGGGACGTTTCCTGCCGGTCCGGAACGGCGCGATCCAGCGATTGGTCGAGCGAGGTCAGCACTCGGCGTTTCAGGTCCTCGAACAGCGCCGAGGCCCGGTCGCGCGGCCGCGACAGGAACACCGGAATCTCCTCGAACAGGCGTCCCGGCCGCGGCCTCATCACGATGATCCGATCCGCCAGCACCACCGCCTCGTCGACGTCATGGGTCACCAGAATCAGCGTCGGCCGCGAATCCGCCCACAGATCAAGCAGATGATCCTGCAAGTCGCGGCGGGTGAACGCGTCAAGTGCGGAGAACGGCTCGTCGAGCAGCAGCACTTCCGGTCGCGGCACCAGCGCGCGCGCGATCGCGACGCGTTGCGCCTGCCCGCCGGATAGTTCGCGCGGCCAGACACCAGCCTTGTCGGCAAGTCCAACGCGTCTCAGTGCCTGTACGACACGCTCACTGCGCTCAGGCTTCGACAGGCCGCCGAGTCCGAAGGCGACGTTGTCGGCGACGCTGAGCCACGGCAACAGGCGCGGCTCCTGGAAGATGATGCCGATCTTCGGGTGCGGCGCGGCAATGACATCGCCATCGAGCGTGATGGTGCCCCGGCTGGCACGGTCGAGCCCGGCGATGGCCCGCAGCAGCGTGGACTTGCCGCACCCCGAACCGCCGATCACCGCGACGATCTCGCCCGGCTTGATCGCGGCCGAAAACCGCTCGAGCGCGTTGACGCCATTAGGGTAGGTCTTCCCGACCTGATCGAGGATCAGCATCACGCCTCTCCCGCCTGTTGCCCGTAGGCATCCTGCCAGCGCAGCAGCGGCGCGGTGGCGATTTCGATCAACCAGTCGGTGGTCTTGCCGATGACGGCAAAGACGACGATGGCGGCGACGATCTGCGCCGGCTTGCCGAGTTGCTGGCCGTCCATCAGCAGATAGCCGAGCCCTTCGGAGGCGCCGAGCAATTCGGCCGCCACCACGAACATCCAGCCGAGGCCAAGACCGGAACGCAGCGACACGATGTAGCTCGGCAGCACCGCGGGCAGCAGAATGCGTCGCACCAGCGCCGGCCCCGATAGCCTGAAGGCGCGGCCGACCTCGACGATCTTGCGGTCGACGCTGAGGATCGCGCCCATCACCCCGAGATAGACCGGGAAGAACACCCCGACGGCAATCAGCGCCACCTTCGACGCCTCGAAGATGCCGAACCACAAAATGAACAGCGGCACCCATGCGATCGACGGAATCGCGCGCAGTGCCTGCAAGGTGGGATCGAGCACGCGGCGGGACAGGGCGGAATAGCCGGCGATGGCGCCGACCAGCGTGCCCGCCATCACGCCGAGCGCGAAACCGGCGGCAACGCGTAACACGGTCGCCTGCGTGTGGATCCAGAGTTCGCCGGTGCGCGCCAGCTCCCACAGCGTGGCGAAGATCACCGACGGCGGCGGCACCAGCCGCCCGTCCGACCAGCCGAGACGGACCAGCAGCTCCCACGCCACACCGAGCCCGACCGGCAGCACGAAGCCGAGCAGGAAGGACATGGGGCGACGCGGGCGGCGGCGCGGCTGCGATGTCGGATCGGAGGCGGATACCTGAACCAGGGTCATTTCAACGGCAGTCATGGGATGACCTGAATGAAACCGACGCGCCCGGAAAATCGGCACGCGTCGGCTGCGTTCTCAATGTGTTTCCGTGCAGTCGGGATCAGTTGGTCAGCGGCACGCTCTCGTCGATCAGCGAATCCAACGTCGCCTTGACATCGACATTGGCGGCAATCACACCGGCCTGCTGCAAAGCAAGACCAGCGGCGAGGATCGAAGCCCGTTGCGGCGCGCCGATCTTCGAATGCGTCAGGTCGGTTCGTTCCTTGAGTTGCTTGTCCGCCACCACGTCGGGCAGCTTGGTGACCGAGATAAAGATTTTCTTTTCTTCGTCATAGTTGGCGAGCGAGAACCTGCGCGCCTCCTCGTAGACCTTCAGCACACGCTGCACCAGATCAGGGTGATCCTTCAGGAACTGTTCGCGGACGTTGAGAATGCCCCAGGTATTGGCGTCCTTGTTGCGATAGAACAGCCGTGCGCCGTCCTCGACTTCCGCCGCCGCCATCATCGGATCGAGACCGGCCCAGGCCTGCACGTCACCGCGCTTCAGCGCGGTAGCACCGTCGGCATGTTGCAGCAGCACCGGCTTGATGTCTTTTTCCGACAGCCCGACGCTTTGCAGCGCCCGTACCAGGAAGATGTGCGGATCGGTACCGCGGGTCACCGCGACGCGTTGGCCCTTGAGGTCCTCGATTTTGGTAATCCTGGAATCCTTGGCGGTGACCAGCGCGGTCCATTCCGGCTGCGAATAAACATAGATCGACTTGATCGGGTTGCCGTTGATCCTGGCGACCAGCGCTGCCGAGCCGGCGGTCGAACCGAAATCGATCGAACCCGCGTTCAGGAATTCGAGCGCCTTGTTGGAGCCGGCCGACTGCACCCAGCGGACCTTGATGCCGTCCTTCTCAAATTCCTTCTCAAGCAGGCCCTTGTCCTTCAGCACCATCGAGACCGGATTGTAGGTGGCCCAATCGACGCGAATCTCCTTCACCGGATCGGCCGCCCGCGCCACGCCCGGAACGAGCAGCGAAACCGCCAATGCTGCGGTCAGGCCCCGTCGCGAAATCTTGAACATGATCTTTCCCCCATCAGCGGCCGACCCGTCAGGCGATGTCCTGAAGCATTGTCCGCCTGCACCGTTACCTAGATAAAACTGATATATTCCAGTCACTTGTACGGTGAATTGGGCGAGAAAGTCCGTCCAAAGAGGAGCGAGACAGGAGAATGATGCCACCGCGACACCGCTGAAAATGAGGATGTTATGTCCGCGTGCCGTGGTCTAATGAATCGATGACAGCGCACGCACCGTTCGATATCCGGATATGATGGATCACGCCGCAGCACCGCCGCCCGTTTCCGATGCCATTTTCGATACGACGCGGATCAGCGCCGAGGTCGGCGCGCTGGCCGAACGTCATGCCGGAAACAATGATGTCTTCCGCGCGGCGCTCGCACAGTTGCTCAAAGCCGAATTGCTCAAGGCGCGCGAGGTCGCGCAAGCCACGCTCCTGAAGGACCGGCACGGCCGCCACTGTGCCCAGCGGCTATGCTTTGTGCAGGACGAGATCATCCACATCCTGTTCGATGCGGCGACGCAGCATCTCTACCGCTCACCAATTCCATCGGGCGCCGAACGCATGGCGGTGGTCGCCACCGGCGGCTACGGACGCGGGCTGATGGCGCCGGAGTCCGACATCGATCTGTTGTTCATCCTGCCCTACAAGCAGACCGCGTGGGGCGAACAGGTCGCCGAAGCGATCCTGTACTGCTTGTGGGACATGGGGCTGAAGGTCGGGCATGCGACCCGTTCGGTCGATGAGTCGATCCGTCAGGCGTGCGGCGACATGACCATCCGCACCGCCATCCTCGAAACACGATACCTCACTGGCGATCGCGGGCTTTACGACGAACTGGTGGAGCGTTTCGACAAGGAGGTGGTGCAGGGCACGGCCTCGGAGTTCGTCACCGCCAAACTCGCGGAGCGCGAGGAGCGGCATCGCCGCGCCGGGCAGTCGCGTTATCTGGTGGAGCCCAACGTCAAGGACGGCAAGGGCGGCCTGCGCGACCTTCACACGCTGTTCTGGATCGCCAAATACGTTTACCGCGTGCGCGATACCGGCGAGTTGCTGGAACGGGGCGTGTTCGACGCGCATGAGTACCGCACGTTCCGGCGCTGCGCCGAATTCCTGTGGTCGGTCCGTTGCAACATGCACTTCCTGACCGGACGTCCGGAAGAGCGATTGTCGTTTGATTTGCAACGCGAGATCGCCCAGCGGCTCGGGTACACCTCGCATCCGGGGATGCAGGACGTCGAACGCTTCATGAAGCACTACTTCCTGGTGGCGAAGGATGTCGGCGACCTGACCGCGATCCTGTGTGCCAAGCTGGAGGACCAGCAGGCCAAGCCGGCCCCGGTGCTAAGCCGGATGATGGCCCGGCTACGCCCCAGCACCAAGCGGCGGCGGGTGCCGGAGAGCGACGACTTCATCATCGACAACAACCGCATCACGCTGGCGACTCCGGACGTATTCCGGCGGGATCCGGTCAATCTGATCCGCATCTTCCGCCTGGCGCAGAAGAACAACCTCGCGTTTCATCCCGATGCGATGCGCGCGGTGACGCGATCACTGCAACTGATCAACACCCAGGTCCGCGACGACCCCGAAGCTAACCGACTGTTCATCGAGATCCTCACCTCGGAGGACGCCGAGATCGTGCTGCGGCGGATGAACGAGACCCGCGTGCTCGGCCATTTCATCCGTGCGTTCGGCAAGATCGTCGCGATGATGCAATTCAACATGTATCATCACTACACCGTCGACGAACACCTGCTGCGTTGCGTGGGCTTCCTTCAGGAGATCGAGCGCGGCGGCAACGAGGAATTCGCGCTCGCTTCCGACCTGATGCGCAAGATCCGTCCCGAGCATCGTACCGTCATCTACGTCACGGTGCTGCTTCACGACATCGCCAAGGGGCGGCCGGAGGATCACTCGATCGCCGGCGCAAAGGTGGCGCGACGGCTGTGCCCGCGGCTCGGCCTTAACGCCGCCGACACCGCGCTGGTGGCATGGCTGATCGAGGAGCATCTCACCATGTCCGGCGTCGCGCAGTCGCGCGATCTGTCGGACCGCAAGACCATCGAGAACTTCGCAGCCGTGGTGCAGTCGGTCGAGCACATGAAGTTGCTCACCATCCTCACCACCGCCGATATTCGTGGCGTCGGCCCCGGCGTATGGAACGGCTGGAAGGCACAACTGCTGCGCACATTGTATTATGAAACCGAACCGGTGCTGACCGGCGGCTTCTCGGAGGTCAATCGCAGCCAGCGTATCGAGGCGGCGCAGACCGAATTCCGCGCTGCGTTCAAGGAGTGGCCGGAACCGGAGTTGAACGCCTACATCGCGCGGCATTATCCCGCCTATTGGCTCAAAGTCGATCTGCCGCGCAAAATCCGTCATGCCCGCTTCCTCCATTCGGCGGAAGAAGGCCAACACAAGCTGGCGATCAATGTCGGCTTCGACGAGGCGCGAGGCGTCACCGAACTGACCATCCTCGCGCCGGACCATCCCTGGCTGTTGTCGATCATCGCGGGCGCCTGCGCCTCCGCGGGCGCCAACATCGTCGATGCACAAATCTACACCACCACCGACGGCCTCGCGCTCGACACCATTGCGATTTCCCGCGAATACGATCGTGACGAGGATGAAGGCCGCCGTGCCACCCGCATCGGCGACATGATCGAACAGGTGCTGGAAGGCAAGCTGAAGCTGCCAGACGTTGTGGCGCATCGCGTCGCCAGCCGCAGCAAGCTGCGTCCCTTCGTGGTCGAACCCGAAGTAACAATCAACAACCAGTGGTCGGACCGCCACACCGTGATCGAGGTGTCCGGCCTCGACCGGCCGGGGCTGCTGTATCAACTGACCACCGCGATCTCGAAGCTGAACCTCAACATCGCCTCGGCGCACGTCTCGACCTTCGGCGAGCGCGCCCGCGACGTGTTCTATGTCACCGATTTGCTGGGTGCGCAGATCACCGCGCCGACGCGGCAGGCCGCGATCAAGCGCGCGCTCGTGCATCTGCTGAGCAACGACAGCGTCGCCGCTTGAAGCGGCGGCGCGGGCGGATCACGATGCGTCGACGGCGACGCCTTCATGCGCGAGCAGCCAGCGCTTGCGCTCCAGTCCGCCGCCATAGCCGGTCAACGTCCCGTTCGCACCGATGACGCGATGGCATGGCACAACGACACTGATCGGGTTGGCGCCGTTGGCATGTCCCACAGCGCGCACCGCCTTCGGCCGCTCGATCCGCGCGGCAAGCGCGCCGTAGCTGGTCGTGGTGCCCGGCGCGATCTTGCGCAACGCCGACCACACGTCGCGCTGGAACGGCGTGCCGCCGAACCGGCAACGAATGGCGCGCAGGCCGCCAAGATGTCCGGCAAAGTAGTCCTTGAGCGCTGCCCGGATTTCCTGTGGCGCCTTTCCTTCGGCGAGTTCGGACCGGCCATATTGCTGGCGCATCAACGCGGCCATCCGATGCTCGTAGTCCGCCCAGTCGAGCGCGCACAGCCGCCCCTCGGCGTCGGTGACAAGCAACGCCACGCCGATCGGCGTCTTGACCCGATCCAGAAGAAAACGCTCAGCTGGTTTCGCGGACATCTGCGCATCCTGAACAATGCGTGCTAGGATCGAGCAAGCTAAAACGTCGTTTGGGGTATATCATGACCATGATCGCGAACGTCCTCGTGGCGTTGGTCGCATTGCTGCATATCTATTTTCTGATTCTCGAGATGTTTCTCTGGACCAAACCTCTTGGCCTCAAAACTTTCGGCAATTCACCGGAAAAGGCCCAGGATTCCGCAGTCCTTGCGGCCAACCAGGGTCTCTACAACGGCTTCCTCGCTATCGGCCTGTTGTGGGGATTGGTCCACCCGGTTTCCGGCTTCGGATTCCAGATCAAGGTGTTCTTCCTGCTCTGCGTGATCGCTGCCGGTGTCTATGGCGCCATTAGCGTCAGCCGGCGCATCCTTTTTGTCCAGGCCGCCCCGGCCGCGCTGGCATTGATCCTGCTTTGCCTCGCCTGACCCCGGCGGCCAGAACAGAGCCGTCCAGATCACGTCACGTTTCCCTTTGCATTGAGAAACCGCTTCCGCCACTATCCCCTTAACGACGGCGCCAGCTATAGCCGAATCGACCGTCGATCGACGCAAGACCGTGTCACGTCAATAAAGGGAAGAAATGACGATGAGGGATCGAGTTCTCAGTCTGACTGCGGCATCCGCAATTGCCGTCGCGCTCTCAGCCTCTCCGGGTTACGCACAGAAGAAATACGACGCCGGCGCCAGCGACACCGAAATCAAGATTGGCCAGACCGTCCCATTCAGCGGACCGGCCTCGGCTTACGCGACGATCGGCAAGACCCAGGCCGCGTACTTCAAGATGATCAACGATCAGGGCGGCATCAACGGCCGCAAGATCAACCTGATCCAGTACGACGACGCTTACAGCCCGCCGAAAGCGGTCGAGCAGGTGCGCAAGCTGGTTGAGGGTGACGAGGTTCTGCTCACCTTCCAGATCGTCGGTACGCCCTCGAACGCCGCCGTGCAAAAATACCTAAACCAGAAGAAGGTGCCGCAACTGTTCGCGGCGACCGGCGCGTCGCGCTTCACCGACCCCAAGAACTATCCGTGGACGATGGGATTCAATCCCAACTACCAGTCCGAGGGCCGCATCTACGGCAAGTATATCCTCACCAACTACCCGAACGCCAAGATCGGCATCCTGTTTCAGAACGATGACCTCGGCCGCGACTACGTCACTGGTCTCAAGGAAGGACTCGGCGACAAGGCAAAGACCATGATCGTTGCCGAGACATCCTATGAATTGACCGATCCCACGATCGATTCCCAGATCGTCAAGATCAAGTCGGCAGGCGCCGATCTGGTCTATGACGCATCGACGCCGAAATTCGCCGCACAGGCGATCAAGAAAATCGCCGACCTCGGCTGGAAGCCGGTCCACATCCTCGACATCAACGCCACCTCGGTCGGCGCGGTGATGAAGCCGGCAGGCCTCGAAAATTCCAAGGACGTGATCAGCACCA
>CAUJJN010000047.1 GCA_963204905.1 Pseudomonadota bacterium | reverse complement strand
ACCGCCGCCGCCGCCGCCAAAGCCGCCGTTGCCGCCGCTGCCGTAAAATGCGCCGCCGCCGCCGCCGCCAAAGCCGCCGTTGCCGGCCGCGCCGCCATAACCGCCACCGCCGCCGCCGCCGAAACCACCACTGCCGCCGCTGCCGCCACTGCCCGTGCCACCGCCCAGACCGCCGCCGCCGCTGCCGTTGCCGTTGCCGCTCCCGCCCCCGCCGCTATTGGCGCCGCCCGAGGTCCCGACGCCATTGCCACCACTGCCGCCGGGAAGAATGCCCGCGCCACCCGTGGGCGAAAGCTGGGTGCCTCCCGAGGCACCCACACCTACGCCACCACCGCCATTGTAGTTGCCGGGGCCGCCACCCCCGTTGCCGCCAAGTCCGCCGCCACCCCCGGTCCCGCCGCCACTCGCCGAACCAGCCCCGCCCACCGCGGTATTGTTGGAGAATCCGACGTTGGTAAGCGTGATCGCTCCCGACATCGCGAAAATACCGCCGCCCGCACCAAGGCCACCGCCGCCGCTGAAACCACCGTCGCCGCCCATGGCCCTGCCGTTGGCGATTGTCACATTTGAAATGTTGACGGCGGCGCCACTCGGGGCATCGATGAAAAACACCCGATGGGTGTTGTTGCCGCTGATGGCATAGCCATTGCCGGTGATGGTGACCGCCTTGGTGATCGGCGTCAGTTCGGCGGTCAGGGTAATATTGCCGGTGATGTTGATGGCATCGTAGGTGCCGGCATTGACACCGGCAATCGCGGCCTGGAGCGTGGCCGTGTCGCTGGCATTGATCGAGATCGCCGAGGCGGGCGAGGCAAAAAAGCCGATACCGACCAGCGCCGTGGTGCCCAGCAACATCGTCCGCACGCGGCGGCTGGCGGCAGGTCCGGAAACCAGCGTGAAGCCGGACGATCGTGTCAATTGACGCGGCACAACTCTTCGCGCGGCGGTTTCATGATTATTCATCGTCGCGTCCCCGCCCCACTCGCATTACTTGCACGCTTCCCGATACGCATGCCGACCGCGACATTCTTTCTTTCGGTCTGACGACCTTGCCCTATATCCGACCGCAGCCCAAGACCCCAACGACCACAACCGATGCGGGCGCCACACTCCATTCGTCAGGATAAACGAACACGGACCTCCCCGCGCTGTGAACCCAGAGCCGTGAACCTAAAGTTGAGTCTTTACGTATTGAGATGCCCCGATCATCCGATCCCCTTGAAACCAACGAGACCGGATTGTCGTCGCGAAGACACCTGCCGAAACTGACATGTGCCGAAACTGACATGCGCCTCAACGACGGACAGCACCAAGGTTGATACATTGAGGATCGGCTGTCCTGATAGCGCTGAGTTATTTTCTGAAATTTTTCTGAAATTACCACCCCGCCGTCTCACTTGAAAGGTTATTAACCAATTAATCCGCTCCCAACAGGGTATCGGGGACCAACCGCATTCGGAAGACTGGCCAAACGGGCCGCATGCCGCGGAAGGCACAGCACGACAATGAAAGCACTTCATTGGATGGGCTTCCCGACGCGGCGCCCGCCAATGGCAAACCCCGCGCTCGGAAATGGAAGGGCACCCCGCAGGCACCTCTTGGTGAATGAGCTTGGTGAATGAGCTTGTAACCGGAGGCCCCCAATCACTCGTTCGCTAAAAAGCAAGTAGGCCTGCCGTGAGTCCCACTACACGCTATGATTGTGAAATGGGTCAAGAGAACCGCAGAGGGGAGAAGTCAGCTGCCCGATCGATGGCCTTGATCGGAGCCGGTGCCGAACGGCGCTGGTAAGCAACAGCGTCGCCACCTCCAAGGCGGCGGCGAACCTCGCCGCGCCAGTTCATACCGGGTGACAGGCTTCCTGCGCTAGAAATGGCGGGGTCGCCGCCACCCAATCCAAACCGGGCAACGTGACTGGAGCAGATCTATGCCAGCACATCCGCCGCTGGTTGAATGTAAGACCAGCAATCTGGCCGCTCGACCCGGCCGCGATGATGACGCAGCAGCGTCAGTCGCTGCCGGGCGAATACAAAGCCGACTATGCAGCACGCGACGCGTCCGATCGCCGTCCAGGTATTTCGTCCTTGAAGGCGACAGACCACTAAGAGTTTGCCGGCACCGGTCCGATACGTTCGGCAAGCGCGCGGAATCTTTCAAGCTGATCCTGATGTAAAGCCCTGGTCTCGTCTCGTCCCACGAATACCTTGAACATCACTCCGCCATCGACATTCAGAAACGCGACGAAGGCGGAGGACTTTCCCATGAAGGGACGTTCGACGAAAGCGATGGCGGCGCATCTGTCGTGCCGCAGATGCCCATGCAGCCCCTTCGGCTGCATCAAATTGAAATAGCCGCGGCCGAGTTCACCATCCGGTATCGGACCGGTGAACTCGAAGATGGCGTCCGCGGTGTGAATGATGAGGGTCACCTCGCCCCACCGGGCAATGTCCTGCATCGCTTCAGCGAACGATCCTCCCTCACGAAGCTTCACCATAGCGGATGGCAACGCCTCGATCACCACGCGTGGCGTCACCCCGCGATCCTGCGCGACATCCTCGATCACCACGCCGGGATTCTCAGCGAGATAGGCTTTCAAGTCTGAAAGGTTCGTGCCCGCCACCTTGCGCTCCAATGATCCGATGTACCCTGTGATAACTTACGCCGCCGCGTCGGACTTGCGTTCGCTCTGAATGATCTCGAAACCCTCGAACTTCGGGTGACCAAGATACAGGCTTTCTCCGGTTTGGTTGTCGGCGCGAGCGTGGGAGCGGCGGAACGCCTCGGACTTTGTCCATCCCTCGAAGGCAGCGCGGTCAACCCACGTCGTGTGGGTCGAATAAAGCGTATGATCCTCGGCAACCGGCCCCTTCAGAAGATGAAACTCCACAAACCCCGGCATATTACCAAGATAGGATTCGCGCGTCGCCCAGACATTCTCGAACGCGGATTCCGAACCCAGCTTAACCTGAAAGCGATTCATGGCGATGAACATTTTCGCACCTCTTGTTGTGATTGTTGGCGCAGCCTGCGCACATTGACTGGAGCACTCTGCAACGGAAAAGCTGCGCCGGGGACATCGGCGCAGCTCGGCGGAGAATTGCATGAAATGACGCTACGTCGACATCAAGCTCCGCCCAAATGAACCTTCAAGCCGGCCTTGAAGGTAATACCGGCACCTGGACTGCTGAACAGCACATCGTTCTGGGTCGTGCCATCGGTTGACGATCCCGGGATCGCATAGGGCCGATAGTATTCGTTCAACAGATTTTGGATCGATGCCGTCAACACGACATCCTTGGTTGCCTGATACGTCAGATACAGGTTCACCAGGTTATAGGCCGTCGATGGCAGATAGCCCGCCGGCAGATCCGTCAGCGCCGCATAGGATGACCACTGCGCCGAAATCACCAGCTTGCGATCGAGCAGCCGCAGACCGCCGGTGGTCGTGACCTTGCGAGGTTGCACGGTCGCCAGACCGACATTGGTGGCGGTGTTCTTGCCGCGCTGGACGTTGCCAGCGACGCCGATGAACCAGTCGCCCGCGTCATAAGACGTTTCGAACTCGAAGCCCTCGATCCGGGCGGCAGCGATGTTCTGATACTGGTAATACTGACTGAATGGTCCGAACATCGTCATCGTCGGCGGAGACGCCACCAGATCGATATAGCCGTCGACGTCGTTGCGGAAGACGTTGAACTTCGCCCGCAGCGCGTCACCGGCCGTGAACACGCCATCATACTTGAGATTGACGCCGACTTCCTTGGTCTTGCCGACCTCGGGGCGCAGATTCGGATTCGGCAGGAAGCAGAACAGGCCGCTGGTGCCGTCCGGACACGTGAAGAACGCGGGCCCACCACCGGTGGCATGACCGCCGGCGATCAATGTCTCGGTGATCGAGGGCGCGCGATAGCCCTCGGCATAACTGGCGTAAGGCGTGAACCCCGCGACCGGCGTCACGCCGATGGTGACCTTGGGCGAAAGGCGTTCGCCGCTTGAAGAGGTCTGGCCCAGCGCCGTGCCGACCGAGCTCATCTCGTAGTGATCGTAGCGAACCGCGCTGACGATATCGAGCCAGCTTCCATAGCTGTTCTTGAGCTGCACGAACCCACCGGAGAGGATGCGGTTTCCGCCCGGCGTGGTGATGTTGGAATTGCCCCGCGAGTCGGTGGTGCGAACTTCGTCCTTGAAGACGTCGAACCCGTAGGTCACGGCGTTCCGCCAGTTGCCGACATCGAAACGGGAGGTGTTGTTGACGTCGAAGCCGATGGTATCGATCTGATAGCCACGCTTGTCGCCGACACAGCCAGAGATGTTATTACCAGCGACTCCCGCGCCACAATAAGCCGCGCCGCTGGTCGAATAGTGATAGGTCTTGGTCTGATCGTTATCGACGCGATTGCCGTACAGCGACATATTCCAGTCGAACAGCTTGTCGTCCGGTTTGGAATAACGCCAGCTCAAGGTGCCCTGATAGTTCTTCGCGTCGGATGCATAGACCGACGAGCCCTGATTGAGCGCACGCTGGGCTGCCGTGGCAACTGGGCCCCGGTTGAACTGTCCGATATTGTATTGGTAATCCTGAAACAACCCGCCGAACTTGATCTCGTGACCGTCAGCGGGCCGCACCGTGACTTTCATCAACCCGGCGGCGATATCGTTGCCGGTGTTTCCGATCTCCGTCCCTGCGCCGTCCTTGTAGTTGCCCTGGGTGCGATAGACCGCGCCGCCGAACACGTCGACGCTGGGATCAACACGGGCGCCGCCGAAAACAGAACCAAGCCCGCGATTGTTGTTGGTGCCATAGGAGCCGGTCATATCGACGCCCCAGCGTTCGCCGGGACGAAGCACGTCGTTGATATCCTTGGTCCGGAACGACGCGACACCACCGATGGCACCCGAACCGTAGATGTTGGCGGTCGGTCCGCGCGTGACGTCCACACCGCCGATCAGTTCCGGATCGAGAAAAAACGACCCGTTGGCATTGTGACCGGTGCGCTGATAGTTCTGCCGCGCGCCGTCGACGACGACAGCCACGCGACCGAAGTCCTGCAAGCCACGAATGTTGATCGAACTGGATGGGTCATCGCCTCGATCCTGGAACGAGACCGCCGGCATGGCGTGGAAGATGTCCGAGAGTCGCCCCGGCTGCAGCCCCTGAATCTGCTCGAGCGTTACGACGCTGACCGGCGCCAACGCATCGATCGCCCGCTGCTCGGTTTTTGTCGCGGTGACCGTAATCATGTCGAGCGGTTGAAGGGTCTGTGGACCGATCTGCGCGCGCGCGTCCCGCACGACCGCCTCGACCCCGGCCTGCTGCCATGCGGCGGCGCGCTGAGCGCGCTTTGCCGGCTTCAGCTTCGGAAGTTTCGCCACGCGCTCCGAGCGCACAACATCCGGCGCTTGCTGCGCGAAAGCCAAACCCGTCGCGGCCATCGACACTGCCACGACAGACACACCCATCTTCAAGGCGCGCAAACGCCCCCTGCCGCCGACCATCATTGCCCCGCGCCCTAAATCTTTACGATGTTCTAGTCAGGCTCGGCTGGCGGGCACTGCGATAACGCAGTGGCTTGCTGGCTGCCAATCAATCGGCATGCAGCCCCAAGCTACATGTCATGCATGGAGATACGAAGCGTATCGAAAGCGGTCAACCGCGAACCAGCCTGTTTACAGTGATTATAAACTTCAACAGTTGGTTCGAAGCGTCGCGCGCCTGTAAAGAGTCCCGATCGATCCACGCAGACGGACAGCCAACCGAATGTCGAACGCATCGGAGGACAACAATCGGGATCCGAGTGATCGCGAAGCTGCCACCTCTTTTACCAGGCGCGCCATCCCCGCGCGAGGGAACACGCTCGACAGCAAGGACCTTTTTTCGAACGGCCGTGAAGTGATCATCGTGCACGGCGCGGAAAACTATCGATTGCGGCTGACATCGCAAAACAAGCTGATCCTGACCAAATGAAACGACCATTCCAACGGTTCTCGTCGCGGTCGATCAC
>CAUJJN010000046.1 GCA_963204905.1 Pseudomonadota bacterium | reverse complement strand
GTCATGCTCGATCACCTGCGTCAGGTGATCGGCCTGCGCGGCTACGGCCAGCGCGATCCGTTGCAGGAGTACAAGTCGGAAGCCTTCAGCCTGTTCGAGGCGATGATCGCGAATCTGCGCGAGGCGGTGACGGCGCAACTGATGCGGGTCGAGATCGTGCCGCCCGACGAGCAGCCGGAACTGCCGCCGATGGAGGCCCACAAGGCCAATCCCATCACCGGCGAGGATGAGATGGCGTTCGCCAACGTCTCGCTGGCGCCGGCCGCCAACGCCGACACGGCCAGCCGCGATCCGAACAATCCGGCGACCTGGGGCAAGGTTGGCCGCAACGAGGATTGCCCGTGCGGTTCCGGCAAGAAGTTCAAGCACTGCCACGGCCGCTTCGCTTAAACCGTCACGATCCTCGATCGGGCGGGTGGCGGCCCGCCGCCGTCCCGCCCGGATATCCGGTTTGGCAAGATCTATGACGCGCGCGGGCATTAACGTGCTCGCATCGATCTTGCGCTAGACTCGCGTCATGACCGCGCTTGTCACCTCCGATTCCCGCCTGATCGATCTGTTCCTCGACATGCTCGCGGCTGAGCAGGGTGCGGGCGACAACACGCTGTCGGCCTATCGCCGCGATCTTGAGGATCTCGCCGCGTTTCTCAAGCAGGCCGGTCAGACTTTCGCGGGCGCATCGACCCAGGCGCTGCGCGACTATCTCGCCGATCTTGACGCGCGCGGCTTCAAGTCGTCCAGCGTGGCGCGGCGGCTGTCGTCAACGCGGCACCTGTTCCGATTCCTGCTCAACGAGCGGATTCGCGCCGACGATCCCGCTGCGATTCTCTCCGGCCCCAAACGCGGGCGACCTCTGCCGAAGGTGCTGTCCATCGCCGATGTCGATTGGCTGTTGGCGCGGGCGCGCGAGTTGATACAGGTGCCGGGGCAATCGGCGGCGCAACAGGTGCGCGCGGCGCGGCTGCATTGTCTGCTGGAAGTGCTCTACGCCACCGGCCTGCGCGTCTCCGAACTGGTATCGTTGCCGCTGTCGGCGGCGCGGCGCGACGCACGGATGATCGTGGTGCGCGGCAAGGGCGACAAGGAGCGGCTGGTGCCGCTGAACGATTCGGCCCGGCAGGCGATGACGGACTACCTTGCGACAATGGCCTCGGCTCAGGAAGCGAAAGGCGGGCAGAAGCCGGCGGCGAAAGCGCCGAAACCGTCGAAATGGCTGTTTCCGTCGTTCGGTGAGAGCGGCCATCTGACGCGGCAGCATTTTGCCCGTGACCTGAAAGACCTGGCGCTGGCGGCCGGACTGCCGGCGCGGGTCATCAGCCCGCATGTGGTGCGCCACGCCTTCGCCAGCCACCTGCTGCACAACGGCGCGGATCTGCGCATCGTCCAGACATTGCTCGGCCATACCGACATATCGACCACGCAAATCTATACTCACGTCGTCGAGGAGCGGCTGAAAAGCCTGGTTCGCGACCTCCATCCACTGGCGGAACAATAGCCGGATCACCATTTTGCCCGGAGCCGGCTCGAGGGGCGCGAGCGTGCTCTGCCCTTTTTCCAACGGTGAATAAAAAATCAACGCGTTGATTCAAAAAGGTTTTTTCAATCAATGCGGCGCGCCCGCGCTTGACTTGGAACGCTATTTGACTTGAAAAGCCTCGTGGCTGGTTCTTGGGGGCCTCCAGCGGCTCCTTTTCGTCCCCGACAATGAATGACCGATCGTATGCGCAGTTATCTCGATTTCGAAAAGCCTGTCGCCGAACTCGACGCCAAGATCGATGAGTTGCGGGCGCTGGCCGCCAGCGGCAGCGACATCGCCGACGAGATCGCGCGGGTCGAGGGCCGGGCCGGGCAGGCGCTGGGCGAGCTCTACGGCGCGCTCACGCCCTGGCAGAAGACGCAGGTGGCGCGGCATCCGCAGCGGCCCCATTGCATGGATTACATCGGCGCGCTGATCACAGAATTCACGCCGCTGGCGGGCGACCGCAAGTTTGCCGAGGATGAGGCGCTGGTCGCTGGTTTCGGCCGCTTCCGCGGCGAGAGCGTTTGCGTTCTCGGTCAGGAGAAGGGCGCGACGACCGAAAGCCGGCTCAAGCACAATTTCGGCATGGCGAGGCCCGAGGGTTATCGCAAGGCGGTGCGGCTGATGGAAATGGCCGACCGTTTCGGCCTTCCGGTGCTGTCGCTGGTGGATACGGCGGGGGCCTATCCCGGCATCGGCGCCGAGGAGCGTGGCCAGGCCGAGGCCATCGCCCGCTCGACCGAGGCTTGTCTCACGCTCAAGGTGCCCAATGTCGCCGTCGTCATCGGCGAGGGTGGCTCCGGCGGCGCCATCGCCATCGCCACCGCCAACAAGGTGCTGATGCTGGAACACGCGATCTACAGCGTGATCTCGCCGGAAGCGGCCTCCTCGATCCTGTGGCGGGATTCCAGCAAGGCGCAGGAAGCAGCCACCAACATGAAGATCACGGCGCAGGATCTGGCGCGGTTCGGCATCATCGACAGCATCATCAAGGAGCCGGTCGGCGGTGCCCATCGCGATCCGCTGGCGATGATCGCGACCACCGGCGATGCCATCGCCCAGGCCCTGAACGACCTCCGCAGTCTCGACGGCGAGGCGCTGAAGCGGCAGCGGCGGCAGAAATTCCTCGAGATCGGCCGTCGGCTCGGCTGACCGCGCGAGGCGTCCCGATCCCCGCGGCGTCCACGCCGACGTGACGATATCCGGCCGCAATTTGGCCGCGACTGCGGCGTTTAAGGTCTGTTCACCACGGCCGCAGGCAGCCGTACGCCTGCACGTCGCGCGGGTTGCCGGCAGGTGACCTTTAACGCTAATATTTTATTCAATGGCTGGGGGCCTGACGTGTCGATTGTGGGGGGCGGATTTGCCCATCCGTTGCGGAGCTTGGCTGTGAATTTCCGGTATCGGGGACGCGTGCTTGCTACGGCGATGGTGCTCGGCGCCGGCGCGCTGCTGGCCGGCTGCAATAGCGACGGGGTGTCGCTCGCCAATAACGCCAAGGCCAACAAGCCGGTCCCGCCGAAGCTGGTTGCTGAAATCCAGAAGAAGGACATGGATCTGCAATCGCCGATCCTGATCCGCCTGTTCAAGCAGGAAGCCGAACTGGAAGTCTGGAAGCAGACCCGCTCCGGCGATTTCGCGCTGTTAGAGACTTATCCGATCTGCCGCTGGTCGGGCGACCTCGGGCCGAAGATCCGCGAGGGCGACCGTCAGGCGCCGGAAGGCTTCTATTCCATCACGCCAGGCCAGATGAATCCGCAGTCGGCCTACTATCTCTCGTTCAACATGGGTTATCCCAACGCTTTCGACAAAGCGCTCGGCCGCACCGGCTCGCAGTTGATGGTGCATGGCGACTGCTCGTCGCGCGGCTGCTACGCCATGACCGACGAACAGATTTCCGACATCTACGCGCTCGGCCGTGAATCGTTCTTCGGTGGCCAGCGCGCATTTCAGGTGCAGGCCTATCCGTTCCGGATGACGCCGGTGAACATGGCCAAGCACCGCAACAACCCGAACATGCCGTTCTGGAAGATGATCAAGGTCGGCTACGATCACTTCGAGGTCACGCGTCGCGAGCCCAGGGTCGATTTCTGCGAGAAGAAGTACGTGTTCGACGCTGTCGCCCTGCCGGGATCGCCGCAGCCGCCGGTGTTCAACGCCGCGGGCGCATGCCCGGCCTACACCGTCGACGCGGCGGTGGCCGACGCGGTGAAGGCGAAGGAACGCGCCGACGACGCCAAGGTCGCCGAACTGGTCGCCAAGGGTACGCCGGTCGCACGCATGAAAACCGGCATCGACGGCGGCATGAACAAGATTTTTGCCGCTCACGTTCCGGGTGGCGCCGCCACGGGCCTGTCGGATCCGGCCTCGTCGAGCGTGTCGCTGGCGTCGGCCAAACTGCCGGGCACCATTCCCTCCCACGTCAATCCGCCGCGCGCGCTGGAGCAGGACACGCCAGTCGTGGCGGAAACGCCCGCGCCGCAGCCGGCTACGCGCATGGCCATCGCCGCGCCTGAACAGCAGTCGTCATCGTCGGGCAATTTCTTCTCGTCGCTCGCCCGCAAGGTTGGCATGGGCGGCGAGGATAACACCGCATCGACGGCGCCGGCCGCGCGTGCGCCGGAGGTCGTGAAGCCCAAGGTGGAAACCACCCGGCGCAACGATCCCCGCGCCACGAGCCGTGCGCCCGCGCCGAAACATGTCGCATCGAAACCGGCAGCCAAGCCCGCCGCCTCAGCGGCAAGCGACGCGGCCCGCAAGCAGGCCAACGCCATCTCCGGCGCTCAGCCAACCGTACCGTCGAGCGGTTTCGACAGCCGCTTCTCGGCGATGCGGTAAATTCTGGTTTTGAAGGAACGATCACCGTCATGCGCGGGCTTGATCCGCGCATCCGTCTTCTTCCAAATGATGGATTGCCGGGTCGAGCCTGGCAATGACGTCTTTGTTGGTCAGCTCACTTCCGACGGCGCATGGACTTTCAGCGCCAGCGCGTGGACGCCGCCGGCAAGTTCCTCCGACAGCGTCTGATGGATCATGCGATGACGTTCGATCCGGCTCTTCCCATCGAAGGCCGGCGACACGATATAGACTCGGAAATGCGTTTCGCCGCCGGGGCGATGCCCGGCGTGCCCGGCGTGAAGATGAGATTCATCGACGACGTCGAGGCCGGTGGGCGCAAAAGCCGCGGTGAGTTTGGTTGCGATTTGATGCTGGACTGTCATGGTGGAGACTTAGCGCCGCGCGTGCTTGCCGGTCAATCGCCTGCCAATGATCACATTATTTCGAATGCGGCGAATGTCGCCGACGGATTCCGGTTTTGATGCGTTGTCTGGATGCGAGCCGGTGTCCGCCTTGCTCGAAAGCGCTCTAATCGACGCAATCGCGATGTCAAGACTTGAAGCCTGAGCGGTTGCGGTTCAAAAGGCCATCATGCCCATCGATTCATCCAAATTCTTCGACAGCATTCGCATCAAGCCGACCAAGGCGGGCGCGAAGCGTCAGGTTCGCGAGGAAGCCATCACCTGCGAGTGGGCGGGTTGCGAGAACCGTGGTTCGCATCGCGCGCCGAAGGGGCGCGGGCAGGAGAAGGAATACTTCCACTTCTGTCTCAACCACGTTCGCGAATACAACCAGTCGTACAATTTCTTTCAGGGCATGAATGCCGACGCCGTGGCGCGCTATCAGAAGGACGCGCTGACCGGCCATCGCCCGACCTGGAAAATGGGCGCCAACGGCGCCAAGGGCAAAGGCAAGACCGGCGAGGTCGATCTCGACACCGCAAACGATCCGTTCCACGTCTTCAGCGAACTCAACGGCCGCGGCAAATGGCGGCCGGGTCCCGGCGGCGCGGCCTCGGAGCCGAAGCCGGAAACCCGCAAGGTGTTCAACGCCGAGCGCAAGGCGTTGCAGGTGATGGGACTCGGCACCGACGCGACCCTGGAAGTCGTCAAGGCGAAGTACAAGGCGCTGGTCAAGCAGCACCATCCCGACGCGAATGGCGGTGACCGCTCGACGGAGGATCGCCTGATCGAGATCATCAAGGCGTACAATTATCTCAAGACGGTGGTGCGAAGCTGAACGCGCCGCACTGAGTGGCGTCTTGGCCGAACTGACGCGTTGCTGTTTCATACGAGCGACGCATGCTTCGACAAAAAAGCCCCGGCCTGCGCCGGGGCTTTTTGATTGTGAAACGATCCGCGAATTATCGCGCGGCCTTATCCCGCAGCTTTGGCTTCACGGCGGCGCGCGGTCAGGATGAACTCGGTGTAGCCGTTCGGCTGCTCGCGGCCCTTGAACACCAGATCGCAGGCCGCCTGGAAGGCGACGCCGTCGAATTTCGGCGCCATCGGCTTGTAGAGCGGGTCGCCGGCGTTCTGCTTGTCGACCACCACCGCCATGCGCTTCAGCGAATCCATCACCTGATCCCTGGTGACGACGCCGTGCGCCAGCCAGTTGGCGAGGTGCTGGCTGGAGATGCGCAGGGTGGCGCGGTCTTCCATCAGGCCGACGTCATGGATGTCCGGCACCTTGGAGCAGCCGACGCCCTGGTCGATCCAGCGCACGACGTAACCCAGAATGCCCTGGCAGTTGTTGTCGATCTCCTGCCGCACGTCGTCCGGCGCCCAGTTCGACTGTGACACCGGAATGGTGAGGATGTCGGAGAGTTTCGCGCGCTGGCCGCCCTTCTTCAGCTCGGCCTGACGCGCATGCACGTCGACCTGATGATAGTGCAGCGCATGCAGGGTCGCGGCGGTGGGCGAGGGCACCCACGCGGTGGTCGCGCCGGCCTTCGGATGACCGATCTTCTGCGCCAGCATGTCCGCCATCTTGTCGGGCGCGGCCCACATGCCCTTGCCGACCTGCGCGTGACCGGGCAGGCCGTCGACGAGGCCCATGTCGACGTTCCAGTCTTCGTAAGCCTTGATCCACGGCTGCGCCTTCATGTCGTTCTTGCGGATCATCGGGCCGGCTTCCATCGAGGTGTGGATCTCGTCGCCGGTGCGATCGAGGAAGCCGGTGTTGATGAACATGATACGTTCCGACGCATTCTGGATGCAGGCCTTGAGGTTCACCGTGGTGCGGCGCTCCTCGTCCATGATGCCGATCTTCATGGTGTTGGCGGGCAGGCCAAGCATCGCTTCGACGCGGCCGAACACCTCGCAGGCGAACTTCACTTCGTCCGGCCCGTGCATCTTCGGCTTCACGATGTAGATCGAGCCGGTGCGGCTGTTGCGCGCCTTGCCGTTGCCCTTGAGGTCGTGCATCCCGAGCAGGCCGGTGACGGCGGCGTCGAGCAGGTTCTCCGGAATTTCGTTGCCGTCGGCGTCGAGCACGGCGTCCGTGAACATGTGATGGCCGACGTTGCGCATCAGCAGCAGGCTGCGGCCGTGCAGTTTCACGTCCTTGCCGTCGGGGCCGGTGTAGGCGCGGTCGGCGTTGAGCGCGCGGGTCATGGTCTTGCCGCCCTTCTCGAAGGTGTCTTCGAGGGTGCCCTTCATCAGGCCGAGCACGTTGCGATAGACCAGCACCTTGTCTTCGGCGTCCACCGCAGCAACCGAGTCTTCCATGTCGAGAATGGTGGAGACGGCGGCTTCCATCACGATGTCGGCGACGCCGGCGGCGTCATCCTTGCCGATCGCGGAACTGCGATCGATGACGATCTCGATGTGCAGGCCGTTGTTGACCAGCAGCACGGCATTCGGATTGGCGGCGTCGCCGCGATAGCCGGCGAACTGCTTCGGGTTCTTCAGCGCGACGTTGCCCTTGGCGGTCTTCGCCACCAGCGCGCCGTTGGCGACGCTGTAGCCCGTGACATCCGTGTGGCTGCCGGACGCCAGCGGCGCGGCCTCGTCGAGGAACGCCTTGGCCTTGGCGATCACCTTGTCGCCGCGCGCCTTGCTGTAACCCTTGGCGGTGTCGCTCGGATCGTGCGGAATGGCGTCGGTGCCATAGAAGGCATCGTACAGGCTGCCCCAGCGCGCGTTGGCGGCGTTGAGCGCGTAGCGCGCGTTGGTCAGCGGAACCACCAGTTGCGGGCCGCAGATCTTGCCGATTTCCTCGTCGACGTTGGCGGTCTGGACCTGTTGCGTCGCCGGTTCGGGGCGCAGGTAGCCGATTTCCTTCAGGAACGCGGTGTAGGCATTGATGTCGAACGCCTTGCCCTTGTTGGCGCGGTGCCAGTCGTCGATCTTGGCTTGCAGCGCATCGCGCACAGCGAGCAACTCGCGGTTCCTCGGCCCGAGATCGCGGACGATGCCGGCGAGCCCCGCCCAGAACGCATCGGCGGATACACCCGTGCCGGGTGCGGCTTCCTTGGCGATGAAATCGTGGAGAACGGGGGCGATCTTCAGTCCGTGGGCGTCGATGCGGTTCATAATGGGATTTCTCACGAGAACGGCGGCAAAAGCAAAAGACGGAGATTTGG
>CAUJJN010000045.1 GCA_963204905.1 Pseudomonadota bacterium | reverse complement strand
TTCTGCGCGATCGCGCCGGGCAGCGCGCTGATCATGATGCCGCCGGTCTCGGTCTGCCACCAGGTATCGACCACCGGGCAGCGGCTATCGCCGACGACGCGGTGATACCACTCCCATGCTTCCGGATTGATCGGCTCGCCGACCGACCCGAGCAGCCGAAGAGACGCGCGCGAGGTCTTCTTTACCGGCGCGTCGCCGGCCTGCATCAGCGCGCGGATCGCCGTCGGCGCGGTGTAGAAGATGTTGACCTTGTGCTTGTCGATCACATTCCAGAAGCGCGAATTGTCCGGATAATTCGGCACGCCCTCGAACATCAGCGTGGTCGCGCCGTTGGCGAGCGGCCCGTAGAGAATGTAGCTGTGACCCGTCACCCAGCCGACGTCGGCGGTGCACCAGTAAATGTCGCCGTCGTGATAATCGAAGACGTATCGATGCGTCATGGCGACGAAGGTGAGATAGCCGGCGGTGGTGTGCAGCACGCCCTTCGGCTTGCCGGTCGAGCCCGAGGTGTAGAGGATGAACAGTGGGTCCTCGGCATTCATCGGCTCGCACGGACACTCGGTCGTCACCATATCCGCCGCGTCCTGATACCAGAAATCGCGGACCGGATCCATGTCGACCGCCGCCCCGGTGTGCTTGACCACAACCACCCAGTCGACACCGCCGGATTTGTCGATCGCCGCATCGACATTGGCTTTCAGCGGCACCTTCCTGCCGCCGCGCAATCCCTCGTCGGCGGTGATCACGATGTTGGACTGGCAATCGGTAATGCGTTGCGCCAGCGAATCCGGAGAGAAACCCGCGAACACGACCGAATGAATCGCGCCGATCCGGGCGCAAGCGAGGATCGCATAGGCCGCTTCCGGAATCATGGGAAGGTAAATGGTGACGCGGTCGCCCTTCTTGACGTTGCGATTGCGCAGCACGTTGGCCATCTTGCAGACTTCGTCATGAAGCTGGCGATAGGTGATGTGCCTGGATTTCGACGGATCGTCGCCTTCCCAGATGATCGCGACCTGATCGCCGCGCTTGTCGAGATGACGGTCGATGCAATTATAGGCGACGTTGAGGACGCCATCCTCGAACCATTTGATCGAAATGTTGCCGGGCGCGAACGACCAGTTGCCGGCCTTGGTGGGAGCCTTGGTCCAGTCGAGGGTTTGGGTTTGTTCCAGCCAAAAAGCATCCGGGTCGTTGACCGAACGCGCGTACATCTCTTTGTACTTGGCTTCATCGACATAGGCCCGTTTGGCCCAGTCTGCGGGAACGTCGTAAACCTTCTCGGACATCATTTCCTCCACGCTACGCTACCCGCCCCGGTTTCGACGCGGCGCTGGCGGCCAATTCGATTTTCGCTGTTATATCAATTATGCGTCCGCGCGCCCGATGGCTACAAGTCGAAAGACATAGGACTTTCGGCGATCCTCGTGAGGCGGCCGTGATCAGCATCATGACGCCGCGGCATGCGGCCGTCGCGAGATTGCTTATAAATAACTGATACAGAATGATATTTCATGCCGCTTGATTGGACTGCGGATCGATTTCGCCGAACGTCCAGACCGATGTGAGCTTGATGGTATTGTCCTCCAGTTCACGGGTGACCTCCACGCGGTATTCGGCAAGCTTGGCCAGATGCGCCGAAGGCAAATAGGCGCGACCGGGGTCCCCGATCAGCACCGTCGCGCCGCGCTCGGCGTGCCAGGACAAGAACGCGAAAACCCGCTCGGCCGTGTCGCGTTCGTAGAAAATATCACCGGCGAGGATCACATCCCAGCGGCGGTCATTCGGCGCCGCAAGCAAATCCACCGACGACACTGACACAGCGACCGCGTTGATCCCTGCGTTGATGTCGATCGCCGCGCAAGCGAATGCGTCGATATCGGCCGCGTGCACCTGCCGCGCCCCTGCTTTCGTCGCCGCAATGGCGACCAATCCGGAGCCCGACGCCAGATCGAGCACCTCCTTGCCGTGCACGACCTCCGCATGGTCCAGCACGTAGCGCGCCAACGCCTGCCCGCCGGCCCAGGCAAAGGCCCAGAACGGCGGCGGCAATCCCATCTCGCCGAGGTCGTCCTCGGTTTTCTGCCAGAGCGGCACCGCTTCATCGGCAATGTGGAGCGAGATTTCCGGCACCAGCGGCACCGGCCGCGCCCGGGTGTTGGCAAGGATGAAGGCGGTGCGATCCGAAATACGCGCGGAATCCATTTTATGCGCGCCTCAAAGACCGCCCATCTTGCAGACGAGCTTCCATTCAGCGGCGGTGACCGGCTGCACCGACAGCCGCGACAACTTGATCAGCGCCATGTCGGCAAGACGCTTCTCTTTCTTCACGTCCTCCAGCGACACCGGCGTTTTCAACGGCTTGTCGGCGGCGATATCAACGCAAACGAATTTCCCGGTCGCGTCGGTGGGATCAGGATAATGCTCGCGAACGATCTCCGCGATGCCGACGATCTCCTTGCCTTCGTTGGAATGATAGAAAAAGGCACGATCGCCCTTCTTCATCGCCATCATGTTCAGCTTGGCGCTGTGGTTGCGCACGCCAGTCCAGGCTTCGCCCTTGGCGCCCTTCGCCACCTGCTGGTCCCACGACCACACCGACGGCTCCGATTTCACCAGCCAGTAATTCATGATGCCACGTTATCCTCGTCCCGGCCGGATGCGTTCCGGCCACGCCGCCTTATCCATCTTCACTAGCAAGAGGCCGACGCTTGCGACAAGCGCGCGCAGGCTTCACGACAGAGAGATCACCCCTCCGCGCGGAAAGGCCGCGCCAGAAGCTGCTGAATCGCCGCGTCGACAGTCACCGTCCCGGCGAGGATCGCCGCCACCGCATTGGCGACCGGCATATCGACGCCACGCTCAGTAGCGAGTTCCGCCAGCACCGGCGCGGTGAACTCGCCCTCGCTGAGTTTGTCGCGCGAAGGTTGCTGGTCGCGCCCGAGCGCGAGGCCGAGCGAGAAATTGCGCGACTGCGGGCTTGAGCAGCTCAGAATCAGATCGCCCAGCCCCGACAAACCCGACATGGTCTCTACCCGTGCACCGCAGGCAAGCCCGAGCCGCATCAATTCGGCGAAGGCGCGCGTCGTCAACGCCGCCAGCGCCGAGGCACCGAGCTGCCGTCCCGCGACGATGCCCGCCGCGATCGCCAGCACGTTCTTGGCCGCGCCGCCAATCTCGACACCGCGAATGTCGGTGGTGTGATAGGGACGAAACGTCGCCGAACCGAGCGCATGCACCAGCGCCTGCGCCTGTGCATCGTCTGTGGCCGCCAGCGTCACCGCCGTCGGCAGGCCGCGTGCGACGTCGTCGGCGAAGCCGGGACCGGACAGGATGGCGGGCACGGCCTGCGGAAGGGCTTCCGCGATCACCTCCGTCATGAACTTGTGACTGCCGCGTTCGATGCCCTTGGCGCAGGCGACCACCGGCGTGTCTTCGCGC
>CAUJJN010000044.1 GCA_963204905.1 Pseudomonadota bacterium | reverse complement strand
GCTGCAGAACCAGGGCGCTCACGCGACCTACTGGAAGACCGGCCATTCCTACATGAAGCGTCGCACCCACGAACTGAAGGCGCTGGCGGGTTTCGAGAAGTCCGGCCACTTCTTCTTCAACGCGCCGATCGGCCGTGGTTATGACGATGGCCTCGTCTCCGCGATTGCCGTGTGTGAGATGCTCGACCGTGCGGCCGGCAAGACCATGGCGGACCTGAAGGATGCGCTGCCGAAGACCTGGTCGTCCCCGACCATGTCACCGCACTGCGCGGACGAAACCAAGTATGGAATCGTCACGCAGGTGGTGAAGCATTTCGAAGACGTGAAGGCCAAGGGGGGCAAGGTTGCCGGTCAGCCGATCCGCGATCTTGTGACCGTCAACGGCGTGCGCGTGACCTGCGAGGACGGAAGCTGGGGTTTGGTGCGCGCCTCTTCCAACAAGCCGGAGCTTGTGGTGGTGGTGGAAAGCCCCGTCTCCGAGCAGCGGATGCGTGACATGTTCGAGGCGATGGATTCGGTGCTGCGCACCCATCCGGAAGTCGGCGAGTATAATCAGAAAATCTGAGGTCTCGGCGGATCAGACTGGCTTAAATAGAAGCCCGCTGCGTATGCAGCGGGCTTCTTCGTTTGCGTGATGGAGCGGATTTACGCCGCGGTCAGGGCCGGGACCGGCAGCGACGTCACTGACTTGATCTTCTCCATCGCAAAGCGCGACGTGACGTTCTTCAGTGCGACGGCGCTGATGAGCTTCTTGTAGAAAATGTCGTAGCTCTGCATGTCGGCGACGACCACGCGCAGCATGTAGTCGACATCCCCCGCCATGCGGTAGAACTCCATTACCTCGGGCATAGCGCTGACGGCATCGGCGAATTTCTTCAGCCAGGCGTCAGAATGATCGCCGCTTTCCACCGAGACGAACACCGTGATGCCAAGGCCGATCTTGTTTTGATCGACCAGCGCCACGCGGCGCAGGATGAGGCCCTCGGCCTCCATGCGCTGGATGCGCTTCCAGCACGGGGTCGAAGAAAGTCCAACCCGGTCGACGATTTCGGCTACCGACAGGGAGGCGTCATCCTGCAGAACGGTGAGGATTTTGCGATCTATAGCGTCAAGGCGGCGCGGAGCATCAAGAACTGCTACGGCGAGGTCAGACATTATAAGAACTTTCTTCCATAATTGAGGGTTTCATACCTCGTATATAGAAAATTCTTCTAAGGCAAGGCCAAATTTCTGGCTTTAGAGGGGCTCTATACCGCAGCGGCCTTCGTGTTCGAGGCCAGAAACTCTTCAACTTCAACGCGTTGAGGCGATCCGAACGCACCGCCAAAGCGCGTGCATTTAAGCGCGGCGGTCGCGGAGGCGAACCGCATGGCCTGTTCCAGCCCCATGCCTTCTGCGATGCCGAGCGTGAATGCGCCGTGGAAGGCGTCACCAGCGCCCAGAGTATCGACGGTGTGGACGGGAAAGGCCGGCATCTGCTGCGGCTCGCCCTGCGGGTCGAGCCAGATCACACCTTTGGCGCCGGAGGTTACCCCGAGCAGGGCAGGCGTTACCTGCGCGAGTTTGCGCAGCGCGGTGACGTCGTCGCTTTCCCCCGCGGTGGCGTGCAGCGCATCCGCAGAAAACACGATATGCGAGGCGACCTGCAACAAGCCTTCGCGCATGGACATCATCCGGTCGCCGTCGATTACGACAGGAATGCCGCGGCGACTGGCTTCCGCACAGACATCGGTGCCGAACTCCGCGCAGCGGCTTTCGATCAGGATAGCTGCGCAATCCGCCAGCAGCGCGTCTGTCGGCGGCAGTGTCACTGTCCATAGCTTTGGATCGCGGAACGTGGCGATGGTGCGCTCGCCGCTCGGATCGATCAGGACACTGGAGATCGGCGTGACCACATCTTCGACAGTGACAAGTCCGCTGGTGTCGATGCCTTCACTCCGGAATTGATCGTCGATGATGGCATTGCTTGCAGCTAGCGCGCCGCCGATCGGGCCTGTCAACAGAACGCGGCCGCCGAGGCGCGAGATTGTAATCGCGGCGTTGGGTGAATTTCCGCCCGCCACTTCGACGAATTCGCTGGCGTACTCCTTCTGCCCGCGCGCAGGCACTTCCGGCACACGGAAAATGAGATCGCGCACCGGCATACCGATACAGACAATGCGTGATGATACCTTTTGTGGTGGATTCTGAAGTTTCACTGACACTGCGCCTCGCCGGAAAATGCTCGTGACAGAGACAATAAACAACAGGTCATGCGGTTCCCCTTCAAGGGAGCCGTCAATGACATCAAGTCGTCTCTTTAATCCAGTTCGCCAGAAGATGATGCGCGATGGCAACCGGGTGTGGGCCTGTCAGACCTTCCGCATGATTCCGGGCGAGCATCGCCACGGCCTCGTCGCGGGTGAACCAGCGTGCGTCTTCAAGCTCGGTCCTGTCGACGGTGATCTCGCTGGTTGTGGCGCGTGCGATGCAGCCGATCATCAGTGATGACGGATAGGGCCACGGCTGCGTCATGTAGTACCGCACATCGGTGCAGTGAATGCCGGCTTCTTCGAGGATTTCGCGCTGCACGGCCTGCTCGATCGTTTCAGCAGCTTCGACGAAGCCGGCAAGGCACGACCACATCGTCGGTGGAAATTGCGACTGGCGGCCCATCAGGCATCTGTCACCGTCGGTCACCAGCATGATGACGACTGGATCGGTGCGCGGAAAATGCTCGGTCTTGCAGCTCGGACAAATGCGTTTCCAGCCGCCGTCGGCCATGGAGGTGCGGACTCCGCAATTGGCGCAGAAACCATGACGCTGGTGCCAGCCGACCAGTGATTTCGCCATGGCAATGGTGGACAATTCACGCGCGGGCACCGCGCCGCTGGCCGCTACGGCGCGCAGATTTTCGACGCTGACATCCGGTCGCCCCATCAGGTCTTCGGCGGCCGCCGCAGCGATACCCATGCCGAAGATCGCCCCACCTTCGTGCAGGCCGAGAAAGATCGTCCCGGGATTGGCGCCGAGCTTGCGCGCTTCGTCCAGCGTCAGTAGCGCGCGAGGCCCGTCCGCGCCCTGCGTCATCACCAACGAATCGCGATGCACCACGTAGGCCCGCGCCTTGCGGTCGCCTTCGAGTGCAAAGAGCTTGTCGGCATCTGTGCGGATATGCGCCGCACGGTCGATCGGATGAGTTACGAACCCCGGTTGTCCGAGCGGAAAGGGATTTTCTGTTGTTGTCATTGATTTTGGGCTCTTTGAAAAATCAGCTCAGCCAGATTTTGCGGCGAAGCGCGGCGATAAAAGTTTCGATTTCCTGCGGATCGTGCGCCAGCGGCGGCACGACGCCCCAGACAGGGCGTGGCCATGCTGCGTCGGAGGTCCGGCGTGCGATGATATGCACATGCAATTGCGGGACGACATTGCCCAACGCCGCAATGTTCAGCTTGTCAGGCTTGGTGATGTCCTTCAGTGCGTGTGCGACGCGGTTGATTTCGGTCATCAACTGCGCCTGCTCGACCTCGTTCAGGTCGACAAGTTCGATGGTGTCGGCGCGGCGTGGAACCAGCAGCAGCCAGGGATAGTTGGCGTCCTTGATGACAAGCACGCGCGACAGCGGCAGGTCGCCGATGTTGATCGTGTCTTTTTCGAGGGTTGAATGGAGCGACCAGGCAGAGGCGGACATTTGGATTCCTAAACGGTTCCGGCAATTTTGCAGAGAGCAGGGCTGTGAACAACACTTGTCATGCCCGGTTATGTGCGGAGCTTCCATGTCTTTGCGCAACCGGGCCGGGTGGCCCTGAAGGCAGCCGATTTCGCAAGCCGAAACAAGGTCGTGTGAACAGCCGCCCGGCGCTTGCTTTCCGCCGGTTTTGGCCCCAAATAGGGACCGGGAGATTGGCGGTGGACGAGCCACTCGCCAACCGGGTCAGGTCCGGAAGGAAGCAGCCCTAACGAGGTCTGGATCGGGTCGCTCGTCAGTCTCCTACTTGCTTTTTTTGGAGCGCCATGCCGCTCCGCCGGTGGACAACGGGCGACGCCTGCCGTCGGTGGTGGGCAAGCCATCGATATCCAAGCCCCGGACATTTCCGCAAGCCGGCTCCTCGTCAACCTATGCAATTGCGGATCGCCTGATGACCGACGCCGGCTCACCTGCAACGCCTTCCGACGAACAGGGCGGCTTTGACCTTGGTCGCGCACCGGATGCGCAGGGCGCCACCTATCGCGTGCTCGCCCGTAAGTATCGGCCGACCAATTTCGACAATCTGATCGGTCAGGAGGCGCTGGTCCGCACGGTCTCCAATGCATTCGAAACCGGGCGGATTCCGCAGGCGTGGATTCTCACCGGCGTGCGAGGCGTCGGCAAAACGACTACAGCGCGTATTCTGGCGCGGGCGCTGAATTACGAACTTGCGGACGGCTCCATCAACGGGCCGACGGTGCAGATGCCGACACTGGGGACGCACTGTCAGGCGATCATGGAAAGCCGGCACATCGATGTGCTGGAAATGGACGCCGCCTCCCACACCGGCGTCGACGATGTCCGCCAGATCAACGACAGTGTGCGCTATGCGCCGTCCAGCGCGCGCTACAAGGTCTACATCATCGACGAAGTCCACATGTTGTCGACGGCGGCTTTCAACGCCTTTCTGAAGACGTTGGAGGAGCCGCCGGCGCACGCCAAGTTCGTTTTCGCCACCACCGAAATCAGGAAAGTACCGGTGACGGTGCTGTCGCGCTGTCAGCGCTTCGATCTGAAGCGGGTCGAGGCCGATGTGCTGATGGCGCATCTCGGCAACATCGCGTCGATGGAAAAGGTCGAGGCCGAGCCCGAGGCGCTCGGCATGATCGCGCGCGCGGCGGAAGGCTCGGTGCGCGATTCGCTGTCGCTGTTCGATCAGGCGATTGCCCACGCCGCCGGCGTTGTTCGCGCCGAAGACGTGCGGCAGATGCTCGGGCTTGCCGACCGCACCCGCGTCATCGATCTGTTCGACGCTTTGGTGCGTGGCGATATCGTCGCGGCGTTCAAGGAGTTTCGCGACCAGTACGATACCGGCGCCGATCCGGTCGTGGTACTGAGCGATCTGGCGGAGTTCGTGAATTTCGTCACCCGCGTGAAGATCGTGCCTGCGACCGCCGACAACGTGGTGTTCGGCGAGACCGAGCGGGTGCGGGCGCGCGATTTCGCCGCCAAACTGTCGATGCGGGTGCTGTCGCGGATGTGGCAGATGCTGCTCAAGGGCATCACGGAAGTACAAGGCGCGACGCGGCCCGCCGCTGCCGCCGAGATGGTGCTGGTACGTATCGCCTACGTCGCCGATCTGCCGACGCCGGACGAAGCGATCCGGATGATCGAGCAGGGCGGAGGCGGATTGTCGCTGCCGGCGAACTCCGCACCCCGTGGCGCCCCTTCGGGCGGCGCGAGCGCATCGGCCGCGATGCCGCCGACGATGTCGGCCGCACCGGTTCGGTCGTCTGCGCCGCGCGCTGTCGGCGAAGCGCCCGCACGCGCGCAAATGCTGTCGCCCGCGACAAGTTCCGCGCCACCGGCGATGAAGATCGCAAGCTTTCCCGATCTGGTGGCGCTGGCTGCCGCGCAGCGCGATTTGCAGACCAAGTCAGCGCTGGAGGCCGATGTCCGCCTGGTGCGTTTCGAGGATGGGCGGCTTGAGCTGGCGATGGAGCGAACTGCGTCCCGCGCCTTGATTGGCGAACTTCCGCGCAAGTTGGAACAGTGGACCGGGCGTCGCTGGACCGTCATCGTCTCCAATGAAGAAGGTCAGCCGACGCTGCGCGAGCAGGCCACGCAGGAGCGCTCGGCGCGCGAGCGCAGTGCCGAGGCCGATCCTCGCGTGCGTGAAGTGCTGGCGCGTTTCCCCGGCGCCAAGATCGTTGAGGTCCGCCATCTTGCGCCGGATTTGCCCGACGCCGATATCCCGGATGACGATGCTGCGGACGGCCCCGGCGACGATTGAGTTTTTGCTTTTTGAAAAGGAAGGATCATGGCTGACTTTCTCGGCATGATGAAACAGGCTGCGCAACTGCAATCGAAGATGAAGGCGATGCAGGACGAACTCGATCATGTCGAGGTCGAGGGCATTTCCGGTGGCGGCATGGTCACGGTGCGTATGACCGCGAAGATGGAAGTGAAGGCGATCAGCATCGACCCGTCGCTGCTGAAGGCCGACGAGCGTGAGATCGTCGAGGATCTGATCGTCACCGCCTGCAACGATGCCCGTCGCAAGGCGGAAGCCGCGATGCAGGAGAAGATGCAGTCGCTGACCGGCGGCCTGGGTCTGCCGCCTGGCCTTCTCGGCTGAGAGGACCGCGGCTGAGATGGCATCGAGCGTCACCGGGCCTGAGATCGAGCGGCTGATTCAGTTGCTGGCGCGATTGCCAGGGCTTGGCCCCCGCTCCGCGCGCCGCGCCGCGCTGCATCTGATCAAGAAGCGCGAGGCCCTGATGGCGCCGTTGACCGGTGCATTGCAAACCGCGATGGACCGGATTCAGGTCTGCAAGACCTGCGGCAATATCGACACTGTTGATCCTTGCGCCATCTGCACTGATCCGCGCCGCGATCCGGCAATCATTGTGGTGGTGGCGGATGTCGCGGATTTGTGGGCGCTGGAACGCGCCAATGCGATCAACGGTTTCTATCACGTCCTCGGCGCGACGCTGTCGCCGCTCGACGGCATCGGCCCGGACGATCTTGCGATCGATACATTGGTGTCGCGTGCGCACCAACCGCAAGTGAAGGAAGTGGTTTTGGCGCTGAATGCCACGGTGGATGGCCAGACCACCGCGCACTACATCACTGATCTGTTGCAGGACGCGGATGTGAAGGTGACGCGGATGGCGCACGGCGTCCCGGTCGGCGGCGAACTCGATTATCTCGACGAAGGCACGCTCTCGGCAGCGATGCGGCAGCGGACGCTGTTCTGAGAAAAGCTCAAGCCTTCACGGTCTCCAGCGTCTTGAAGTGCCCGCGCTGTTGCAGCCAGATCATCAACAGCAGGCTCGGGATCGCTACCAGTACGCTGATGACAAAGAACAGCGGCCAGCCGGTGGCGGTCGCCACGTAGCCCGCGCCGGACGACAGATAGATGCGCCCGACCGATGCAAGTGCCGTCAGCAAGGCATATTGGGTGGCGGTGTGCAGCGGGTTGTTGCACAGCGCTGACAGATAGGCGACGAAGATCACGGTGCCGATGGCGCCGGTGAACTGTTCGACGCTGACCGCAACCGCCAATGCCCATTGCTGCGGCCCGATCAACGCCAGCCAACTGAATGTCAGGTTCGAGATCGCCTGCAACAGTCCGCCGATCCAGAGGCAGGCGACGAGCGGACAGGCACGGGCGAGAAAGCCTCCCGCGAAACCGCCGATCAAGGTCGCGGCGAGGCCCAATCCCTTGACGATGATAGCATAGTCGTTGCGGGTGAAGCCGACGTCGATGATGAACGGCACCGTCATCGCGCCTGCGAAGGCATCGGTGAATTTGAACAGCATCACGAAGATCAGCACGATGATGGCATCGCGCCGGCTGAGGAATTCGACGAAGGCGCCGATCGCGGCGTCGATCACGCGTTGCAATGACGACGTATTGCCGGTCACGGCTTCGGTGCGGGCCGAACCTGTCGGTTCGCGCGCCAGCAGGACGGTGGCGATGCCGATCAGCACAAGAGCGGCCATCACGGCGAGGCTTGCCGTCCACGCATGCAGTCGCGGCAGGCCGAGATGCTCGAAGCCGGTCACCAGGAACAGCGCGCCGGCGGTGGAGGCCACCATGCCGATGCGATACGCGGCGACATACGAAGCCATGCCGGCGGCCTGTTCGCTTTCGTCAAGGCTTTCGACGCGGAAGGCATCGACCACGATGTCCTGCGTCGCGGAGGCGGTTGCGACCATCAGCGCGCCGAGTGCGACGAAGAACGGCGAGCGCGCCGGATCGGTCAACGCCAGTGCCAGGATCGCCGCAATCAACAGCAGCTGCGTAAAGATCAGCCAGCCTCGTCGGCGGCCGAGCACCCGGGTCAGGATCGGCAGGCGCAGGCCGTCCACCAGCGGCGCCCAGAGAAACTTGAGGGTATACGGCGTGCCCACCAGCGTGAACAGGCCGATGGTGCCGAGGCTGACGCCGCTTTCACTGACCCACACCAGCAGGGTCGAGCCGGAGAGCGCCAGCGGCAGTCCCGACGAGAAGCCGAGAAACATCACCACCAGCACCCGCGGCTGCAGATAGACCATCCACGCGTCGCGCCACGACACGCGGGCAGGCGCGGACGATGTGGAGGAGGCGGCTTCCGGAGCGCTCATGCCGCAGTGCTAGCTGATTCGCCGCCCCGCCGCGCGCACCCGCGACGGCGGATATCGGCCAAGGACCGGACGAATTGAAGCGGAGGTCCAACCGTGGTGCTATTCCCCAGCCTGAATCTTGCGTTGCGGGACAGCGAACAGATCGGCGCGAACGTCCTTCGCGGCGTGCGGCGCATCGTCCGCGGGCGGCGTGTCAGCGCTGAAATCGAGATCCTCGATTCGTACCGCGCGTTTGCCTATCTTGTTGACCGAGATCAGCACCTGCCGGACGTCCTCGTTGACCTGATCAAAGTGACTCCCGAGCCTGCTGACGCGATCGCGCAGCCGCTCGACATCCCCCATCATGTGCATGACCTCGGTACGGACCTCATCGGCGGCGTCGCGCATCCGGGCATCCTTCAGAACCTGCTGCATCACCTGGATCGCCAGCATCAAGAGCGAGGGCGACACCAGCACAACGCGGGCGCGGTAGGCCTTTTGCACGATATCGTCAAAACCGTCATGAATTTCGGCATAGACAGATTCCGACGGGACGAACATCAAAGCGGTGTCCTGGGTCTCGCCCGGAATAAGATACTTTTCCGCGATGTCGGTGATGTGTTTGGTGACATCCTGCCGCAGCCGCTGCGCGGCGGATTTCTTCTCCTCATCCTTGTGCGCGTCGTGCAGGGCCGTGATCGCCTCGAGCGGAAACTTCGCGTCGATGCACATCGGCCGCCCATCCGGCAGGAACACCACGCAGTCCGGTCGCTTGCCGGTCGAGAGCGTGTGCTGGAAGGCGTAGGCATCCGCCGGCATTCCGTCGCGGACGATGGCTTCCATGCGCGCCTGGCCGAATGCGCCCCTCGACTGCTTGTTGGCCAGCACGTCGCGCAGCGTCGTGACCTGAACCGTCAGATCGGCAAGATTCTGATGGGCGTTGTCGATGATGCCGAGCCGCTCGTGCAGCGCGCGAAGGCTGTCCATGGTGTGGCGCGTGGTCTGCTCCATCGATTGGCCGACGCGCTGCGTCACCGAGTCGAGCCGCTCATTGACGGTGCGCGCCATCTCCGCCTGCCGCCCCGCCAGCGCCTGCCCCATGGCATCGACGCGGCCCGAGGCTTGATTCTGGATCTGAAGCAGTTCG
>CAUJJN010000043.1 GCA_963204905.1 Pseudomonadota bacterium | reverse complement strand
CCGCCGCCGCCGATTCCGAGGCCGCCGCCTTCGGACTTCTGGATCAGCACCACGCCGATCAGAACCACGACGAGCATCAGGTGAATGACAATGATGACGGTATCCATCGGGACCTTCCATCGCAGCGCCGGCAGCGGAGCCAATCCGCGGGCAGCAAGCGAAAACTGAATTCGCAGGGTGTCTACACGACCGGCGGGGCGATTGTCACCCCTGCCCGGCCGAGTCTGGCGCGCCATCCGGTACCAGACCGGTTGGCGCTTAATTAAGGACAGCCGGCGGCGATCGCAAGAAAGTCGGCCGCCTTGAGGCTGGCGCCGCCGACCAGCGCGCCGTTGACGTTCGATACCGCCAGCAGTTCGGCGGCGTTCGAGGGCTTCACCGAACCGCCATACAGCAGCCGAATGCCGGTGGCCTCGCCGCCGAATCGGGCCGTCAGGGTTTTACGCATGAAATCATGTACTTCGGCGACTTCCGTGACAGTCGGGGTGCGGCCGGTGCCGATCGCCCAGACCGGCTCGTAGGCCACCACCGTCGTGGCGGCGGTGGCGGCGTCCGGCACCGAGCCGGCGAGTTGCCGCCCCACCACGTCGAGCGCCTGCCCGGCATCGCGTTCGGCCTGCGTCTCGCCGATGCAGATGATCGCCAGCAGGCCCTCGTTCCACGCCGCCTCGGCCTTGCGCCGCACCAGCGCGTCGGTTTCGCCGTGGTCGGCGCGACGCTCGGAATGGCCGACGATGATCGCGGTGGCGCCGGCGTCCGCCAGCATCTGCGCCGAAATATCGCCGGTATGCGCGCCGGCCGTCGCGACGTGGCAATCCTGCGCCCCGACCGCCACCCGCGAGCCGATCGCAGATGCCGCCGAGGTGAACAGCAACGTCGCGGGCGGGCAAATCAAGAGATCGACCTTGCGCCAGAGTTCGCCCGCGCCCCGGGCGATCGCCGCGATCTCGCTCAACGACGCCTTGAGGCCATTCATCTTCCAGTTGCCCGCGATCAGCGGACGAATCGGCTTGGTCATGGGATCAAACTCTCGCGGTTGGACGAGGTCTCGCGGCGGCCGCGGAACATCATCACGCAATCGGGATGGCCAGAGCCAATAGCCGCCGCGACCGGCGCTGACAACGGCCAAGCGCCGAATTGCGCCGTTGCGCCACGGTTGCGACGGGGCAACGGGCTCTTTATGATGGCGGATCAGTTCGTGCCGCCCTTCGGACGCCTTCCGGCGACGTGGAACGCCGGTTCATGCCAGGACCTGCCCGGATCCATGCCGGCGGAGCGGCTTGGCGCATCACCGCACTCCATGACGCCGAAATCCGCCCCGGAAACGGTCCGCCTCCTCCTGCAATAAGATAGGCCCATGCTTCGCGGAATTCGTAACGCCACATCCAACTGGTTCGGCAAAACCATCATGAGCATCGTGATGGGCATCCTGATCATCAGCTTCGGCGTCTGGGGCATCGGCGACATCTTCAAGGGCTTCGGCCAGTCGACGCTCGCCAAGATCGGCAAGACCGAAATTTCCATCGAGCAATTCCGTCAGCTCTACACCGACCGGCTGCAACAGATCAGCCGGCAGATCGGCCGCCCGCTCGCGCCGGACCAGGCACGGGCCTTCGGCATCGATCGTCAGGTGTTGCAGCAGGTGATCGCGGAAACCACGCTGGACGAATCCGCGCGCAAGCTCGGCCTGCAGGTCTCGACCGACGAGGTCATGAAATCGATCGCCAACGATCCGAACTTCAAGGGCGCCAACGGCGCGTTCGATCCGGCGCGCTTCGCGCAGATCATCCGCCAGTTCAATTTCTCCGAGCAGCGCTATATCGCCGAGCAGAAGCGGACCACGCTGCGCCGGCAACTGGTCGGATCGATCTCCGGCGAATTGACGCCGAGCAACACCGCCGTCGCCGTGCTGAACCAGTTCCAGAACGAGCAGCGCTCGGTGGAATTCGTCAAGCTGGAGGCGGCGCAGGCCGGCACCATCGATGCGCCCACGCCCGAGGCGCTGGCGAGCTTCTACGACGCCCACAAGGTCCAGTTCCGCGCGCCCGAATACCGCAAGATCGCGTTCATCGCGATCACGCCGGACGAACTCGCGAAATGGGCGACGGTGTCGGACGAGGACGCAAAGAAGATCTACGAGGAACGCAAGCAGACCTTCGCGACCCCGGAAAAGCGCGACATCTCGCAGATGGTGTTTCCCAACGCCGAGGACGCCGCCGCCGCGCGGGCGCGCCTGATCGGCGGCCTCTCCTTCGACGACCTCGCCAAGGAGCGCGGCCTCAAGCCGTCGGACGTCGATCTCGGTCTGGTCACCAAATCCACGATCATCGATTCGAAGGTGGCCGACGCCGCTTTCGCGCTGAAGACCGGCGAGATCAGCGAGCCGGTTCAGGGCACCTTCGGCACCGTCCTGGTCAAGGTCGGCAAGATCGAGCCCGGCACCCAGGCGAGCTACGAGAGCGTCGCCGCGACCCTCAAGAAGGAAATCGCGCTGGAACGCGCGCGCAAGTCGGTCAAGGAATTGCACGACAAGCTGGAAGACGAGCGCGGCGGCGGCGCCAACGTCACGGAAGCCGGCGAGAAACTGAAGTTGCCGGTCATCACCATCGAGGCGGTGGACCGCTCCGGCCGCGCGCCGGACGGCAAGCCGGTGACCGCGATCCCGCCCGGCCTCGATCTGGTCTCGCAGGCGTTCGCCAGCGACGTCGGCGTCGACAACGAAACCATCTCGTACAACGGCGGTTACGTGTCGTTCGACGTGGTCGGCGTCACACCGTCACGTGAGCGGCCGCTCGATGAGGTCAAGGATCAGGTCGAGGCGCGCTGGCGTGCCGACCAGATCACCGGCAAGCTGCGCGCCAAGGCGACCGAAATGGCTGAGAAGCTCAACAAGGGCGGCAAGCTCGCCGACGAGGCCTCGGCCCTCGGCCTCAAGGTCGAGACCGCCGAGAAGTTCAAGCGCGACGCCACCGTGGCCAATCTGCCCGCCGGCGCGGTCGCGGGCGCGTTCCGGACCGCCAAGGACACCGCCGGCCAGAGCGAGGGCGCGAGCGCCACCGAGTGGGTGGTGTTCCGTGTCACCGATGTGATCGAGCCGCCGCTGGACCTCGCCTCCGAGGATACCAAGAAGCTGAAAACAGCCGTCGAGCGCGGGCTCGCCGACGAACTGGTCGGCCAGTATGTCGTCAAGATGGAAAACGAGATCGGCGTGACGATCAACCAGCCGGCGGTCGCCCAGATCACCGGTGCGAACAACTGATAGACACGGATGGCGGATGTGTTCGTCATTGCGAGCGGAACGAAGCAATCCAGCTCTTTCTTTGCGACCCCTGCTTCGTCGCTTCGCTCCTCGCAATGACGGTAAAATCGCAATAACGATTTGAAGGCACGGATTCGATGGACGATCTGAAAACGATTATCGCCAAGGTCGCCACCGGCGCCAGCCTCACCCGCGACGAGGCCGCCAACGCGTTCGACCGCATGATGTCCGGTGAAGCGACACCGTCGCAGATGGGCGCGATGCTGATGGGCCTTCGTGTCCGCGGCGAAACGGTCGACGAGATCACCGGCGCGGTGTCGGCGATGCGCGCCAAGATGCTGCGGGTCACGGCTCCCGCCGACGCCGTCGATATCGTCGGCACCGGCGGCGACGGCTCCGGTTCGGTCAACGTCTCCACCTGCGCGTCGTTCATCGTGGCGGGCGCCGGCGTGCCGGTCGCCAAGCACGGCAACCGCGCGCTGTCGTCGAAGTCCGGCGCGGCCGACGTGCTGGCGGCGCTCGGCGTCAAGATCGACCTGACACCGGATCAGGTCTCGCGCTGCACGAAGGAAACCGGCATCGGCTTCATGTTCGCGCCCACGCATCATCCGGCGATGAAGAACGTCGGCCCCACCCGCGTCGAACTCGCGACCCGTACCATCTTCAACCTGCTCGGCCCGCTGTCGAACCCGGCCGGCGTCACCCGCCAACTGGTCGGCGTGTTCTCGCGGCAGTGGGTGCAGCCGCTGGCGCAAGTGCTGAAGAATCTCGGCGCGCAATCGATCTGGGTCGTGCACGGCTCCGACGGTCTCGATGAAATCACCCTCACCGGCCCGACCTTCGTGGCGGCGCTCGAAGGCGGCAACATCCGTACCTTCGAGATCACGCCCGACGATGCCGGCCTGCCGCGCGCCGGCGGCGATGCGCTGAAGGGCGGCGACGCCGCCGCCAACGCGGTGGCGCTCAAGGGCGTGCTCGACGGCAAACCCGGCGCCTATCGCGACGTCGCGTTGCTGAACGCCGCCGCCGCGCTGGTCGTTGCCGGCCGCGCCAAGGACCTGAAGGATGGCGTCGCCATCGGCGCGAAGGCGCTCGACTCCGGCGCCGCGGCGGAACGGCTCAAACATCTGATCGCCGTGTCCAACGGCTGATGCGGGAGGCGGCGATGTCCGACATCCTCGACAAGATCGAAACCTACAAGCGCGAGGAGATCGCGAGCGCCAAACGCGTGCGCTCGCTGGCAGACCTCGAACACCTGGCGCGCGCGGCAACCGCGCCGCGCGGCTTCGTCGCGGCGCTGCGCCGCAAGCTGGCCAACGGCGACTACGCACTGATCGCGGAGGTGAAGAAGGCCTCTCCCTCGAAAGGCCTGATCCGCGCGGACTTCGATCCGCCCGCGCTCGCCAAGGCTTATGAAGCCGGCGGCGCGGCGTGCCTTTCGGTGCTGACCGACACGCCCTCGTTCCAGGGCCATCTCGATTTCATGGTGGCGGCGCGGGCGGCGGTGTCGCTGCCGGTGCTGCGCAAGGACTTCATGTTCGATCCCTATCAGGTGGTCGAGGCGCGGGCGCACGGCGCGGACTGCATCCTGATCATCATGGCCGCGCTCGACGATGGCGCGGCGCGCGAGATCGAGGATGCCGCGCGCGTCCATGGCATGGACGTGCTGGTCGAAGTGCACGACCGCGCCGAACTCGATCGCGCGCTCAAGCTGCGTTCGCCGATGATCGGCATCAACAATCGTAACCTGCGCACCTTCGAGACGACGCTCGCGACCAGCGAGGACCTGGCCAAACACATTCCGGCCGACCGGCTGATCGTCGGCGAAAGCGGCATCTTCACCCCGGACGATCTGGCACGGCTGGCGCGCGTCGGCATCTCCACCTTCCTGGTCGGTGAAAGCCTGATGCGGCAGGACGACGTCACCGCCGCGACGCGCGCGCTGCTGACGCGCACCGCCGGAGCGCATTGAGCATCATGGCCCGCAAGCCCGCCCTCACCCACATCGACAGCAAGGGCGAAGCCCGGATGGTCGACGTCTCGGCCAAGCCCGCGACCGAGCGCGTCGCGGTGGCCGAAGGCTGCGTCGTGATGACCAAGGCGACGCTCGATCTGATCGTGAAGGGCGACGCCGCCAAGGGCGACGTGCTGGGCACCGCGCGCATCGCCGGCATCATGGCGGCGAAGCGCACCTCCGAACTAATTCCGCTGTGCCACCCGCTGGCGCTGTCGAAAGTCACGCTCGACATCACGCCCGATGCGGCGCTGCCGGGTTGCCGGATCGAAGCCACGGTGAAGGTCACCGGCCCCACCGGGGTCGAGATGGAAGCGCTCACCGCCGTTTCGGTCGCGGCGCTGACGGTCTACGACATGATCAAGGCCGTGGAGCGCGGCGTGCGCATCGAAGGCATTCGCCTCGTCGAAAAGCGCGGCGGCAAATCCGGCCACTACCGCGCGCCGGCGCGCAAGGTTTCCAAATGAGCGACACCCCGCGCCAACGACGGAGTCGATCATGGCGCTGATGCCGGTGGCCGAGGCGATGGCCGCGGTGCTCGACGGCGTCACGGCGCTGCCGGACGAAATGGTCGCGCTCCCGGACGCGCATCACCGCGTGCTCGCGCGTGATATCTCATCGTTGCGCACGCAGCCGCCCGCCGACATGTCGGCGATGGACGGCTATGCCGTGCGCGCCGCCGATGCGACGAAGACACCCACGCATTTGAAGATCATCGGCGAAGCCGCCGCCGGCACGCCGTTCGACGGACCGGTGAGGCAAGGCGAAGCGGTCCGCATCTTCACCGGCGGCGTGGTGCCGGCCGACACCGACGCCGTGGTCATTCAGGAGAACACCACGCGCGACGGCGACACCGTCGTCATCAACGAGCCGATCGCCCCGGGGCGCAACATCCGGCGCGCCGGCATCGATTTCCGCGAAGGCGAAGTCTTGCTGCGCGCGGGACGCCGCCTCACCGACCGCGACCTCTCGCTTGCCGCCGGCATGAACCATCCGCGACTGCCGGTGCATCGCCGCCCGCGCGTCGCGGTGCTGGCGACCGGCGACGAACTGGTGCTGCCCGGCTCCGATCCGAAGCCGGGGCAAATCGTGTTGTCGAACGGCTACGCGCTTCACGCACTGGCGCGGCAGGAAGGCGCCGACACCATCGATCTCGGCATCGCGGCCGACACGATGGAATCCACCACGGCGGCGATCCGCCGCGCGCGCGACAGCGGCGCCGACATTCTCGTCACCACCGGCGGCGCGTCGGTCGGCGATCACGACCTGATGCATGTCGCGTTGCAGGCCGAGGGCGTCGATCTGGCGTTCTGGAAGATCGCGCTGCGCCCCGGCAAACCGATGATGCACGGCCGCCTCGGCGACATGCGGGTGATCGGACTGCCCGGCAATCCGGTCTCCTCCTACGTCTGTGCCTTCCTGTTCATGGTGCCGCTGCTGCGCGCCCTCTCCGGCCGCGCCGACATCCAGCACGCGCTTGAGCCCGCCGTGCTCGACAACGCGCTGCCCGCCAACGACCAGCGGCAGGATTACCTGCGCGCACGGCTC
>CAUJJN010000042.1 GCA_963204905.1 Pseudomonadota bacterium | reverse complement strand
AGTTGCCCCTTGGCGACCCGGCTCGCCGCCGCCGCGATCAGCTTGATCTCGGTGATCGCCGCCTCACCGAGCCCCTCGACCTCGCCAAGCCGTGCCGGCGGCGCGTGCACCGTCTCGGCGAACGAGCCGAACTTGCCGATCAGGATCTTCGCCAGCGGCTTCACGTCGCGGCGCGGCAGCGCGCGAAACAGCACCAGTTCCAGCAATTCGTAATCGCTCAGCGCGTCGGCGCCGACGCCGCGAAAGCGATCACGCAGCCGCTCGCGATGGCCATGATAGTGCGGCGGCGCTTCGGCGAAGCCGGACGGCTCGGTGCCGGACAATTTACGGGGCTCTTTCCGATCAACAGCCATCGACGCCGACACGCCCGCGATTCCCACGATATTGCAACCATGCCGGCCCTTGCGGCATTTGCAACATCAATCGGTCATCGACTACCGCAAAATTGATCGAGCGAGGTGAGCCCGGATCAACCCGCGACCGGCGGCTGCTCGTTATGCCGCGCCGAGAGCGTGAAAATCTCAAAGCCGGTTTTGGTCACGCCGATGGAATGCTCGAACTGGGCGGACAGCGAACGGTCGCGCGTCACCGCGGTCCAGCCATCCGACAGGATTTTGACGTGCGGCTTGCCGAGGTTGATCATCGGCTCGATGGTGAAGAACATGCCGGGACGCAGCACCACGCCTTCGCCCGGTCGCCCGACATGGATGATGTTGGGCTCGTCGTGAAACACCCGGCCGAGACCGTGGCCGCAGAAGTCACGCACCACGCTCATATGCTGGGGCTCGACGAAACTCTGGATGGCGTGGCCGATGTCACCGGTGGTTGCGCCCGGCTTCACCGCCGCGATACCCCGCATCATCGATTCGTAGGTCACCTCGATCAACCGCTCCGCCTTGCGCGCGATCGGACCGACCGCGTACATCCGGCTGGAATCGCCGTACCAGCCGTCAACGATGAAGGTGACGTCGACATTGACGATATCGCCATCCTTCAGCGGACGATCGCCAGGCATCCCGTGGCAAACCACATGGTTGATCGAAGTGCAGGTCGAATAGCGGTAGCCGCGATACATCAGCGTGGCCGGATAGGCGTTGTGGCGGAACGCGAAGTCGCGGACGAAGTCGTCGATCTCCGATGTCGGCACACCCACCTTGACGAGATCGGTCAGGTCGTCGAGGCAGCGGGAAACGAGCGCTCCCGCCTTGCGCATTCCCGCGAAGGCGGCGGGGCCGTGCAGCTTGATCTGCCCGGTCTTGCGGAGGGAGGCTTCGGAGGCGTCGACGTAGCTCATGACTGTTCGGTTTCGGCTGTTGTGATTTCGGTCAAGCGGGCAGATCAGCCCTGTAATTGCAAGCGTGCCCTAATTTAATGGATATGGCTGTCGAAGCAAGGACATGGCGGGCATTCGGGATTCAGCCCGCAACCGGAATGGGTTGCGCCAGTCCGATGCCCTGCGGCGTCAGCCGGCAGCGCCACGCCATCGCCTCGACACCCGCCGCCCGTGCGCGGTCGAAGGCGCGGCCATAGGCCGGATCGATATCGCGGGCCAGACTGAACATCTCCGCCGACCCGATCTGCACCACGTAGAGCATCACGGCGCGGGCGCCCGCCGTCGCCATCGCCGCCAGTTCATCGAGATGGCGCGCGCCGCGCGCTGTCACCGAATCCGGGAACTCGGCGACATCCCGCCGGCGCATCAAATGCACGTTCTTGACTTCAAGATAGCACGGCGGGCGGCCCGCCCCCTCCAGCAGAAAGTCGATCCGCGACGCGCCGCCGAACGCGCCCTCGCCATAGCCCACCTCGCGGCGAATGATTTCATAGCCGGCAAGTTCGGGAACAATACCAGCCGCAAGCGCCTCGGCGACCAGCGTATTGGGATGCGTTGTGTTGACGCCGACCAGTTCCGGGCCGCCGCCGAAATCGACCTCCACCAGTTCCCATGAATACGGCAGCTTGCGCTTGGCATTGGGCGAGCGCGACAGCCAGACCCGTCTGCCCGGAGCCTGCAAGCCGATCATCCCGCCAGGATTGGCGACATGCACGGTCGTGACGCCGCCATCAGCCAATTCGACATCGGCGAGAAACCGCTTGTAGCGACGCAGCAGCGTGGCCGGGACCAGTTCGGATGGAAACCGCATCGGCTTATCGTGGTCCGCCGGCAGCAACGTCAGCCGGGAGCGGCGCGGTCATACGAACCTCACGCATCGGATACGGCATCCTGATATTCTCGCGCCGGAAGGCCTCCCACAGCGCCGCCATCACCTCGCTGCGGGTCGCGTCCATGCCGGACGGATCGGCGATCCAAAATGACAGCGCGAACAGCATGCCGTTGTCGCCGAACTCCGTCAGCAGGCAGACCGGGGGCTTGCTGTCGCTGACCTGTGCCATCGCCGCCGCAACGCTCACCGCCAGTTGGCAGACATGGCGCGGATCAGCGTCGTAGGTGGCGCCGAATCTCACCTTCACCAGCGCGTTGGTGTCGCTGTAAGTCCAGTTCACCACCTTCTGCGTCACCAGATCCTCGTTCGGGATCAGGATGGCGCGGCCATCGCCGGCGGCGATGGAGACGTAGCGGGTATTCATGGCGCTGATGCGCCCGGTGCTGTCGCCGACCGAGACCAGATCGCCCGGCTTGACCGACTTGTCGACCAGCAGGATGACGCCGCTGACGAAATTGGACACGATCTTCTGCAAGCCGAGGCCGAGACCGACGCCGACCGCGCCGGAGAAGATCGCCAGAGCCGACAGGTTGATGCCGACAGCGCTGAGCACCAGCACCACCGCGAGCACCATCAGCACAACATGGGTGAGCTTGATCAGCAGCACCTGCATCGAGGGCGTCAGGTCGCTGGAACGGGTGATGCGGCTCTCGAGGAACTGGCTGAGCAGCTTGGAGGCCCATAGCGCCAGCCCCAGCAGCACGACCAGCTTGATCACAAGCAACGGCGACAACCGCAGACCGCCGAGCACGATGGCGACGGAATCCAGCGCAGCGCTCACACTCTGCAACTGTCCGACGATGCCGAGCAGCGCCACGCACCATGCCAGCAGCGACACCAGGCCCACCAGCAGCGGATCACGGATCGCGCTGGTCACCAGCCGGATCACCAGCCACGCCAGCGCCAGCTGAGCGGCGGCGAGCAATAACCAGGCCGCGCCGCCCGACGCCGTGCCGCGCACCAGCATGCCAAGCAGCAGCGTCAACGCCGCAAACACCGCAATCGGCGCACTGCCGACCAGAACGCGCATGAACCGCCGCAACCGGCCCGGCCAGCCCATCGTCACGCGGCTCATGTCGAAGCGTGCGCGAAACAAGGCCCGACTGGCCCAGGCGGCGAGCGCGCACAGCACGAACAGGCCGAGTTGCAGGTAAAATTCGGGCGACACCACGGCGACGCCGATCGCCTCCCTCGCCGACAGCAGCCATTGGCGGACATTGTCGAAGGGCATCGGCGGTATCCGGTGTTCAAGGCGCGCGGCGCGCATTCATAAAATCGATTCGAAACGCCGACAGAATCCCACAAGCCACGCATCGACGCCACCGCTCGATTACGCACCGTCGATATCTTCCACGCCGGCGACGGCCTCCTCGCCAGCGATTGGAGGCCTTCGGCAGAAATCGGTTGGCGATCCGGAGCGGCGACGATATTGATGCAAGTGCAAGCAGTTTTGGACATGCCCCGCTCATGACGTCGCTGGACTCCGTCAGCCTGGCCATCCTTCTTGGCGCGGTGCTGGTCATGGCCGGCATCATGTCGAGCCTGCTCGCCTTGCGCTTCGGCGCGCCATTG
>CAUJJN010000041.1 GCA_963204905.1 Pseudomonadota bacterium | reverse complement strand
CGGAGATCTATCGCGGCGCCGAATACGCGGTGAGCTTCCTGCCCAAGGTCAAGATCGAGGTCGCGATCCCGAGCGATCAGGTCGAGCGCGCCATCAGCGCCATCGTCGGCGCCGCCAAGACCGGTCAGATCGGCGACGGCACGATCTTCGTCACGCCGCTCGAGCACGCCGTGCGGATCCGCACCGGCGAAGCCGACGCCGATGCCCTCTGAGTCCCCCGCCTCTTTTCATTTCTTTTCAGGAGTAAAATTCATGACGTTCGCTCATCCCGTTCGTACGGGACTCATCGGTACCGCTGTCGGCCTTGCCGCGATCGCCGGATTTGCCGATCTGGCGCTGGCGCAGGCCCCTGCCGCCGCCCCCGCCGTCGCCGACAAGGGCGACACCGCCTGGATGCTCACCTCGACGTTGCTGGTGCTGTTGATGATCGTGCCGGGGCTGGCGCTGTTCTACGGCGGGCTGGTTCGGTCGAAGAACATGCTGTCCGTGCTCACCCAGGTGCTGGCGGTGGCGTGTCTGTCGATGCTGATGTGGGTGGCGATCGGCTACAGCCTCGCCTTCACCGAGGGCTCGCCCTTCATCGGCGGCCTCGCCAAGTCGTTCCTCGCCGGCGTCGCCAAGGACACCGTGAACAGCGGCGGCACCATTCCCGAATACGTGTTCTTCGCGTTCCAGATGACGTTCGCCTCGATCACGCCGGCGCTGGCGCTCGGCGCTTTCGCGGAACGCACCAAGTTCTCCGCGACGCTGCTGTTCGCTCTGCTGTGGGGCATCCTCGTCTACTACCCGATCGCGCACATGGTCTGGCAGACCGATGGCTATCTGATGAAGCTCGGCGCGCTTGATTTCGCCGGCGGCACGGTGGTGCACATCAATGCCGGCATCGCGGGCCTGGTCGGCGCGCTGATCGTCGGCAAGCGGGTCGGCTTCGGCAAGGACCTGATGGCGCCGCACTCGTTGACGCTGACCTTCACCGGCGGCGCGCTGCTGTGGATCGGCTGGTTCGGCTTCAACGCCGGCTCCGCGCTCGCGGCCAACGACGTCGCCGCGCTGGCGCTGGTCAACACGCTGCTCGCGACCGCCGCTGCGGCGCTGGCGTGGATGTTCGTGGAGTGGGCGGCCAAGGGCAAGGCGTCGCTGCTCGGCACCGTGTCCGGCGTCATTGCCGGTCTGGTGGCGATCACGCCGGCGGCGGGCCTGGTCGGTCCGATCGGCGGCATCGTGCTCGGTCTGGTCGGCGGCGCGGTGTCGTTCTTCTTCTGCACCACGGTGAAGAACGCCTTCGGCTATGACGACACCGCCGACGTGTTCGGCGTGCATGGTGTTGCCGGCATCGTCGGCTCGATCGGGACCGGCGTGTTCGTCAGCGCCTCGCTCGGCGGCGTCGGCGTCGAGAACTACGACATGGCCACCCAGGTCTGGAATCAGATCGTCGCGGTGATCATCGCCATCGTCTGGTGCGGCATCATCTCGGCCATCATCTTCAAGGTGATCGATCTCACCATCGGCTTGCGTCCGGCGACCGACGCGGAGCGCGAAGGCCTCGACATCACCGACCACGGCGAGCGCGCCTACAACATGTAAGCGCCACCCAACTCCGGCGGCGCGAGGAAGCACGCGCCGCCGCTGGCCGGGACTTCCTCCTCCCGAGCATACCCGGCCGCGAAGGGCCCCGGTGAAAACCGGGGCCCTGTCGTTTGTGTGCGCGCGCGGTTACTATGGCTTATCGGCCGCCGGGGTGACGGCGGTAATTGCCTCCAGGATAAGGTCATGCTTCGCCGGACGTCCGATTCGGCATGGATTTCGTTACGGCGTTAATGTAATTGCGGTCGTGGCAAATTGGTCCCTCAAGACCAATCGCAGTTGGCTAGAGTGAAAATTACTGGAATGAATTTTGATCGATCCAGGTCGATATTCGCGCGACCATTGATGTCCAAAGCGATTCTCTTCGTCACCGCGGTGGCCTGCGCGATCGCTCTCTACGCCACCTTGTATCCCGGTTACGTCTATTCCGACGTGTTCGACCAATATCAACAGGCGATGAGGGGGGTGTTCAACGACTGGCATCCGCCGATCATCGCGGTCATTTGGCGGCAGTTGATCCTTCTGACCGGAAATTTCGCTTCGATCACGATCCTGAACTTTCTGATCCTTTGTGTCTCGCTGTATTTGCTGACCAGAAATCTTGACAAGCGCGTAGCTCCGGCTGCCCTGATCGGGCTTTGCTTCAGTCCGATATTTTTTGTGTATGTCGCAATCATCTGGAAGGACGTCGAGCTTGCGTTGATCTGCCTGCTTGCGGCGTCGATACTCATCGACCGGTCCCTGAGCGAGAAGCCCTTCGACCCTCTTGGCAAGTTTCTCCTTGTCGGCCTGCTGCTCATTGGCTCATTCGTTCGTGCGAACGCGCCATTCATCACATCATTGCTGATCGTTGCGGTTTGCTTTGGCTGGCGTCCGCTGTCCTGGCGGATCTTCGCCGCCGGGGCGTTGTGTCTCGCGCTGATGGGCTCGACCAGTTTCGTGAATCATACGATTCTCGGCGCGACAAAGGCGCTCCCGATCCGCTCCTTGCAGGTATTCGACCTTGGCGGCATTTCCTATTTCAGCGGCGAGCTTCAATTTTCGTCTGTCTTCCCGCAGGATAAGATGACGCTTTTGAAGGGGGAGTGCTATACGCCGCTGCATTGGGACTCGTATGCGTGGGGGAAGTGTTCCTTCGCACATAACAAACTGATCCAAGAGCCACTGACGGCGGAGTGGCTCGCCGCCATCAAAAAGCATCCACTCGCCTACCTTCAGCATCGCCTCGCGCACTTCAATACGTTCCTGCGATTCATCGGATCGTACAAAGCCTATAATTATTTCCCGGAAGTGTCCCCCGGCATGGAGGGGATGAAGGCCAGCGGGGAATATCGTTTCACCAACTGGTACAACAGAACGATGTCGCGCAATCCCCATCAGCCTTGGCACATGCCGTTCGTATGGTATGCGATCGCGATCGGGCTGATGATCGCAACGCTTCGGCCTGAAACCAAGATCCAGATGACGATCAACGTCTTGAACGTGGCAGCGGTTTTGTATCTCACAGGCTATCTGGTGGTGGGCGTGGCGTCGGATTTTAGATATGCCCTGCCTGCCGCCTATTTGATCGTCGCGTCCCTGCTGGGATGGGCTTGTAGTAAGGAGCGGCTCGGATCCCGTGGGCACGGTGTCGCCGGGCTTGTTGTGGGATCGTCGATTATTCTGGTCGGGGTATTCTTATGAGCGCATTTGCGGACGTCGCCGTTGTGATTCCTTGCTACAACGAAGAGGTGACGATCAAGCGTGTTGTCGAGGATGCCCTGACCCATCTTCCGGGCGCGCGGATATATGTCTACGACAACAATTCCTCCGACAGAACCGCCGAGATCGCCGCTACCGCCGGCGCCATCGTCAGAAAGGAAACCCGGCAGGGAAAAGGGTTCGCCATCCGTCGCGCCTTCTCCGATGTCGATGCCGAAATCATCATCATGGTGGATGGTGACGACACCTACGACTTTTCGGCCGCGCCCGCCGGCGTGGAGCGTTTTCGCCAGGAGCAACTTGATTTCCTGAATATCCGCCGGATCGCGACGGCCTCGGAAGCCTACCGGAGAGGTCATGTTCTGGGAAACATGCTCCTGACACATGCGATCGGCTTTGTGTTCGGCAAGCAGCTCGATGACATGCTTTCCGGCTACAAGATTTTGTCGAGACGTTTCATTCGATCATTCCCAATTTCATCCTCGGGATTCGAGATCGAAACCGAACTGCTGGTTCATGCCCTCGAACTTGGTATTCCAGTCGCCGAGATATCGGCGCCGTATCGCGAGCGGCCCGAGGGCTCCGTTAGCAAACTCTCGACCTACAAGGATGGATTTCGGATTCTTCTGACCATTATTCGGTTGGTTCAGATCGAAAAGCCGTTGTTCTTCTTTTCGGTGCTGGCCGCGCTCTTTTTAGCTTCGTGTCTGTTGATAGGCGCTCCGGTGGTCGCGGAATTCTTCCAAACCGGGCAGGTCGAGCGATTTCCATCGGCGTTTCTCGCCGGGTTCCTGGGAGTTATCAGCGTCGTCCTGATGGGAGTTGGCCTGACGCTTGACCTGGTTCAGCGGTCGCGATCGGATCAGAAAAAACTGGCTTTTCTCGCCATCGGCCGGCGATAGGGCCGGCTCAGGCTCCGCCGGTCCACAAACCGATGGATTGATCGTCTGCTGGCGCGCCGATGGTTAATCGCGTCTTAACCTCGCCATCCCTATGTTAGGCATCCGTTTCAGTCCGGCGCGCGATGCGTCGGGTTTCGAGAAGGTGCTGGCGTTTTAACATGGTGATTTCCGCGACATCCGCAGCGGCGCAGACGGCTTCCGGCCCGGTCGGTGGCCAGCGTTCGCCGTTCGCGCGGCTGGCGGAGCTGCTGGCCCCGCATCAGCCCGGCAAGCCGCTGATCGCGATGTCGCTGGGCGAGCCGCAGCATCCGGTCCCGTCCTTCGTGGGACCCGTTTTATCGCAGCATATCAATGAGTTCGGCCGCTACCCCATCGCCAAGGGAATTCTGCCGTTCCGCGCGGCGGCGGCGCGCTGGCTGGATCGGCGCTACGCGCTCGCGCACCCGGTCGATCCGGAAGCCGAGGTGCTGGTGCTCAACGGCAGCCGCGAGGGCCTGTTTTTCGCCGCGGTGACCGCCGCGCGCTTCGTCGGCCCCCGTCAGGGCGCGCCTGTGATCCTGCTGCCGAATCCGTTCTATCCGGCCTATGCCGCCGGCGCTCAGGCGGCCGGTTGCGAGCCGGTCTTCCTGCCGACCACCCGCGAAAACGGTTTCCTGCCCGATCTCGACGCGCTCGACCCGGCGACGCTGGCCCGCACCGTGGCGATCTACATCGCCTCGCCCGCCAACCCGCAGGGATCGGTGGCTTCGCGCGCCTATTGCGATCGTCTGGTCGCGCTGGCGCGTCGGTACGGCTTCATGATCCTCGCCGACGAGTGCTACTCGGAAATCTACACCCAGGCCGCGCCCGGCAGCATGCTGGAGGCGGCGGGGCCGGATTTCGCCAATGTCGCGGTGTTCCAGTCGCTGTCGAAGCGCTCGAACCTGCCGGGCATGCGGGTCGGTTTCGTCGCCGGCGATCCGAAATTCCTCGCGGCGTTTCACGAGTTGCGCAACGTCGCCGCGCCGCAGGTGCCGGTGCCGCTGCAACACGTCGCGGCGGCGGCTTACGAGGACGAAGCCCACGTCGAGGAAAACCGCCGGCTCTACCGGCTGAAGTTCGATCTCGCCGATCAGATCCTCGGCAACCGCTACGGCTACAGCCGGCCGGCGGGCGGCTTTTGTTTGTGGCTCGATGTCTCCGCTTACGGCGGCGACGAGGCGGCGACGGTGAAGCTTTTCAAGGACGGCGGCGTGCGGGTGATTCCGGGCAGCTATCTCGCCCGCCCGCAGGCCGACGGTTTCAATCCGGGCGCCGGCTACATTCGGGTGGCCATGGTGCAGGACAGTGAAACGGCCGCCGAGGCCTTGCATCGGCTGGTCGCGGTTTTGGATTAGGTCGGGAATGAACACGCAGTCGGAGCGCACCGTCTTCTTCACCTCTCCCCAGCGGGGAGAGGTCGGCACGCAGTGCCGGGTGAGGGGGATCGGGTATCCGGCGAGGAGATCGTTCCCCCTCACCCCAGCCCTCTCCCCGAGGGGGAGAGGGGGCGCGCCATCGCCGTGGCCAGTGCTTCGATCCATTTCAATTCCCAAGCGCGGGGACGCATGAGCATGCCGGCGATGGAACGCGTCATTCCCCTGGTCGGGCACCTGCCGGCCTCGATTCGCGACATGCTGCTGCGGCAGTTGCGGGCGCTGACCGGGCTTGGCCTGATCGCGCTGGCGGCAGCGACCACGGCGGCGCTGATCACATGGTCGGTGCAGGATCCCTCGCTCAGCCATGCCACCTCGCGGCCGATCCGCAACATCATGGGCTATCCCGGCGCGATCGGCGCCGACCTGCTGATGCAGATCCTCGGGTTAGGGGCCATCATGCTGCTGCTGCCGGTGGCGGTGTGGGGCTGGCGGATGCTGACGCGGCGGCCGTTCGACCGCGAGGCGCTGCGGCTCGGCTGCTGGGTGCTGTGCACGGTGTTTGCCGCCGGCTTCGCGAGTTGCTGGCCCCACAATGCGGCATGGCCGCTGCCGACCGGGCTCGGCGGTGTGGTCGGCGACGGCCTCGTGCGCGCGCCCGCGCTGGTGCTGGGGCCGCTCGGTCTGGTCTATTCGCTGCTGTTCGGCACGATCTATCTCGCCGCGACCGTCGCGACCTTCGTCTTCGCGGCCGGTTTCGGCGCGCGCGAGACGGAGCAGACCACGCTGTTCGACGAGGAAGACAAGACGCCGCTCTCCGCCGACGATGACGCGGAGAGCGACCGCCGCGCCGCGATGCTCGGCTTCGTCGCGCACGCGCTGATGAGCGCCAAGGCGCGGTTCGGCCGCCTCATGGTCACCGCCTATCGCTCGCTGGTGGCGAGCGGCTCCGGACAACCGGCCGCGCGCTTCGAGCGGCATGAACCCTCGCTCGACGGCCGCCGCGCCAGCCCCTCCATCGCACCCCATGACGAGGCCGAGGACGCCGACGCGGACGACGAGGAGGCGTACGAAGACGAAGAGGCCGAGGAGGAAGAAGAAGACGAAGCGCCCGTCGCCCGCGCGCCGCGCAAGAAGGCCGCGCCGCGCGCGCCGGCACGCAAGGCGCAGGCCGAATTCGAGCTGCCCTCCGTCAACGTGCTGGCCGCGCCGAAGGCGTCGGATCGCGTCTCGCTCAGCAAGACCGAACTCGACAACAATTCACGCTCGCTGGAAGGCGTGTTGCAGGATTTCGGCGTGCGGGGCGAAATCGTCAAGGCGAGCCCCGGTCCGGTCGTCACATTGTATGAACTCGAACCCGCGCCCGGCATCAAGTCGTCGCGCGTCATCGGTTTGGCCGACGACATCGCGCGCTCGATGAGCGCGCTCTCCGCGCGCGTCGCGGTGGTGCCCGGCCGCAACGCCATCGGCATCGAACTGCCCAACGTCAAGCGCGAGAAAGTCTATCTGCGCGAATTGCTGGTCGCGAAGGAGTCCGACGAATCCACCGCGAAACTGCCGTTGTGCCTCGGCAAGAACATCGGCGGCGAATCCATCATCATCGATCTGGCGCGCACGCCGCACATGCTGATCGCCGGCACCACCGGTTCGGGCAAGTCGGTGGCGATCAACACCATGATCCTGTCGCTGGTGTACCGGCTGC
>CAUJJN010000040.1 GCA_963204905.1 Pseudomonadota bacterium | reverse complement strand
GACTCCGTCTATCTCATCAAGGAGAAGAAGGGGGACGACGGCAAGACCAGCCTCACCGCCGAGCGAACCTTCGTGCGGACCGGCGATCGCGTCAACGGCCGCGCGGTGATCACCAAGGGCGTGCAGGCGGGCGATAAGGTCGTTGCGGTCGGGCAATTGAAGCTGCAATCCGGCGCCGCCGTCGAGATATCCAAGGATCCGTTGCCGCCGATCAAGAATCCGCCGCCGCGCAACTGATCCGCGCAACCGATAGCCGGGGCCGCGTCACGCGGCCCTGGTCCGATCCAATGTTTTCCGGTCGAACCCGAAAGGGCGCCGACCGTTCATGGAGCGCCTGCAAATGGCATTCACCGATATCTTCATCAAGCGGCCGATCCTGTCGGTTGTCGTCAGCCTGCTGATCCTGCTGATCGGCGCTGCCGCCGCCTTCAAGCTGCCGATCCGGCAATATCCGAAGCTGTCGAACACGGTGATCACCGTGACGACGGTCTATCCGGGCGCGTCGCCGGAACTGATGCAGGGCTTCATCACCACGCCGATCGAGCAGGCGGTGGCCTCGGCTGAAGGTGTCGATTACATCACCTCGAATTCGACCCAGAGCCAGAGCCAGATCAAGGTCTTCGTCAAGCTCAATTTCGATCCGAACGCCGCGCTGACCGAGGTGCTGTCCAAGGTCAACTCGGTGAAGTACCTGATCCCGAAGGAAGCCAACGACCCGGTGATCCTGAAGTCCACCGGCGAAACCACGGCGGTGATGTATCTCGGCTTCTCCAGCGATGAATTGTCCGGTTCGGCGATCTCCGATTATCTGACGCGCGTGGTGCAGCCGATCCTGTCGACGGTCGACGGCGTGGCTTCGGCCGATATCCTCGGCGGCCAGACATTCGCGATGCGCGTGTGGCTCGATCCGGTGAAGATGGCCGGCCGCAACGTCACCACCAGCGAGGTGACCGCCGCGATCGCCGCAAACAACTTCCAGGCCGCCGCCGGCCAGACCAAGGGCTACTACACGATCTCCAACGTCTCCACCAACACCGACTTGCAGAACGTCGAACAGTTCAAGCGCATGACGGTGAAGGCCAAGGACGGCGGCTTCGTCCGCATGGAGGATATCGCCGAGGTTGAACTCGCGGCGCAAAGCACCGATGCCAGCGTCGCCTTCAGCGGCCAGCGGGCGATCTTCATCGGCGTGCAGGCCACGCCGCAGGGTAACCCGCTGAACATCGTGCGGGGCGTTCGCGCGCTTTTCCCGGACATCGAGCGCAACCTGCCGCCGTCGATGAAGATGAAGGTGGCCTACGATTCGACCAAGTTCATCACCTCGTCGATCGAGGAAGTGCGCAACACGCTGATCGAGGCGGTCGCCATCGTCATCGTCGTGATCTTCCTGTTCCTGGCGTCGCTGCGTTCGGTCATCATCCCGGTCGTCACGATTCCGCTGTCGCTGATCGGTGTCTGCGCGCTGATGATCGCGGCCGGTTTCAGTTTCAACCTGTTGACGCTCCTTGCGATGGTGCTGGCGATCGGACTTGTGGTCGACGACGCCATCGTCGTGGTGGAGAACATCCACCGCCATCTGGAGGAGGGCAAGACGCCGGTGCAGGCGTCGCTTCAAGGCGCGCGCGAAATCGTCGGCCCCGTCATTTCGATGACCATCACGCTGGCGGCGGTGTACGCGCCGATCGGCTTCCTCGGCGGTCTCACCGGCGCGCTGTTCCGCGAATTCGCCTTCACGCTGGCCGGCGCTGTGATCGTCTCCGGCATCGTGGCGCTGACGTTGTCGCCGATGATGTGCTCGGTGCTGCTCAAGCACGAGCAGCAAGGGTGGTTCGCGCGAAAAGTCGATACCGTCTTTACGTCGGTGACGAACTGGTATGGCCGTCAGCTCGATCGTTCGCTCGACTACCGGCCTATTACCGCTCTGTTCGCGGTCACCATCCTTGGCTTGGTGGGCTTCATGTATATGCACACCTCCAAGGAACTGGCGCCGGAAGAAGATCAGGGCATCGTGTTCTCCATCATCAAGGGACCGAAATACGCGAACATCGATTACATGGACTTCTACGGCGACAAGCTCGATCAGAAGTATGCTGAGTTTCCCGAGACGGATCTGCGCTTCATGATCAACGGCATCGCCGGTATCAACAACGGCATCGCCGGCATGTTGCTGAAGCCCTGGGACGAGCGGAAGCGGTCGGCCACGCAACTGAAGCCGCTGGTGCAGAAGGAAATCAGCAAGGTCGAGGGCGTGCAGGCTTTCGCCTTCAACCTGCCGCCGTTGCCGGGCGGGCCGGGCGGTCTGCCGATTCAGATGGCGCTGTATTCCACCGCCGGATTCCAGGCGGTCTATGAGGAGATGAGCAAGCTGAAGGCGGCGGCGCAGAAGAGTGGTCTGTTCATCGTCACCGACAGCGATCTCGACTTCAACCAGCCGGTGGTGCGCGTCGCCATCGATCGCACCAAGGCGAATGACCTCGGCGTGACGATGCAACAACTCGGCGCGACGCTGGCGACGTTGCTGGGCGGCAACTACGTTAACCGCTTCAATCTCGAAGGGCGCTCCTATCAGGTGATCCCGCAGGTGCCGCGCGGATTGCGGCTGTCTCCTGAATCGCTCGATGGCTACTACGTGCCGAGTTCGAGCGGGCGGCAGATTCCGCTCTCGACGCTGGTGACGGTCACGACCGGCACCGATCCCAACGCGTTGTCGCACTACAACCAGCTCAACGCCGCGACCTTCCAGGCGGTGCCGATGCCGGGCGTGACGGTGGGGCAGGCGGTCGACTTCCTCGAGAGCCAGGCGAAGAACTTCCCGGCAGGCTTCAGCCACGACTACCTCGCGGATGCGCGGCAGTACGTGACTGAAGGCAACCAGTTGGCGATCGCGTTCGGCTTCGCGCTGATCATCATCTTCCTGGTGCTGGCGGCGCAGTTCGAGAGCTTGCGCGACCCGCTGGTGATCCTCATCAGCGTGCCGATGGCGATCTCGGGTGCGTTGATTCCGCTGTTCTTCGGCGTCGCCACCATCAATATCTACACGCAGGTCGGCCTGCTGACGCTGATCGGCCTGATCAGCAAGCACGGCATCCTGATGGTGGAGTTCGCCAACGAACTGCAACTGAGCGAGAACCTGAACAAGCGGACCGCCATCGAGAAGGCGGCACGGGTGCGGCTGCGGCCGATCCTGATGACCACCGCCGCCATGGTCACCGGCCTGCTGCCGCTGCTCACCGCGAGTGGCGCCGGCGCGGCGAGCCGCTTCTCCATCGGCCTCGTCGTGGTGGCCGGCATGACCATCGGCACGCTGTTCACGCTGTTCGTGCTGCCGGCGGTGTACGTCGCGATCGCCACCGATCACCAGGCCGAACTGACGTCGAAGCGAACCCAGGAGATCAAGGCGTTCGAACTGGGTCGAGCGTAGCGGCTTCCGTCGAAACAAGAATGGAAAGGGCGCAGGGAAAACCCTGCGCCCTTTTTTGTTGTCGATCTTCGTAACCGCTCCGTCATTGCGAGGAGCGTGAGCGACGAAGCAATCCAGTCCTTGCTTCCTTGCTTCCTGGCTCGCTGGATTGCTTCGCCTTGCTCGCAATGACGGCCCGGATTACCGCGCGTCCGCCAAAATCATTGCCGACGCCTTGGATGCGATCATCGCTGTCGGCGTGTTGGTGTTGCCGGAGGTGATGGTCGGCATCACGGACGCATCCACCACGCGCAAGCCTTCAACCCCGTAGAGT
>CAUJJN010000039.1 GCA_963204905.1 Pseudomonadota bacterium | reverse complement strand
CTACAAGGGCAACGACATCGAGCGGTTCTACCGCTACGGCCTGCTGACCAATCCGGGCCTGCGCATCTACAAGCCGTGGCTCGACCAGCAGTTCATCGACGAACTCGGCGGCCGCGCGGAGATGTCCGCGTTCATGACCGCTCACGGTTTCGCTTACAAGATGAGCGCCGAGAAGGCGTACTCGACCGACAGCAACATTCTCGGCGCGACTCACGAGGCCCAGGACCTCGAGCATCTCAATAGCGGCATCACCATCGTCAACCCGATCATGGGCGTGCCGTTCTGGCGCGACGATTGCGCCGTGAAGGCGGAGAAGGTCACGGTACGTTTCGAGGAAGGTCAACCCGTCGCGCTCAACGGCAAGACCTTTACCGATCCCGTCGCGATGTTCCTCGAAGCCAACGCCATCGGCGGCCGGCATGGCCTCGGCATGAGCGACCAGATCGAGAACCGCATCATCGAGGCCAAGAGCCGCGGCATCTACGAAGCACCGGCGATGGCCCTTCTGCATATCGCCTACGAACGCCTCGTCACCGGCATTCACAACGAAGACACCATCGAGCAGTACCGCATCAACGGCATGAAGCTCGGCCGTCTGCTGTATCAGGGCCGCTGGTTCGATTCGCAGGCGCTGATGCTCCGCGAAACCGCGCAGCGCTGGGTCGCCCGCGCCGTCACCGGCGAGGTGACGCTGGAGCTGCGTCGCGGCAACGACTATTCGATCATGAACACCGAAAGCCCCAATCTGACCTACGCGCCGGAACGGCTGAGCATGGAGAAGGTCGAGGACGCGGCGTTCACGCCGGCGGATCGCATCGGTCAACTGACCATGCGCAACCTCGACATCACCGACACCCGGGCGAAGCTGAACCTCTATGCGAAGACAGGCCTGATCGCCGCCCCGGAAGGCTCGAACATTCCCAGACTGGAGAATGACAAGAGCTGATTTGCACGGGCGCGCCGAGCCGTCATTGCGAGCAAAGCGAAGCAATCCGGAAAGCCAAAAAGCAAGGGCTAGATTGCTTCGGAGCTTACGCCCCTCGCAATGACGTTGATGTTGCGAGTTGTGATAACGAAATGGCCGGGATCATTCCCGGCCTTTCTCATTTTCAGACTGGTGGTGGTCGAAAGGCTGGGTGCGCAGCATAGATCCAACGACGGCGGTCCGCCCACAAGTCATCCTTCAAGGCTACCCCACCTTCTCCACCCAATAAGCCTCCGTCGTATAAGGCACGCTGACGACGTCCTTGCCCGCGAGCGCGGGCGTCGCGTCGATCAACGCGCGAAGCCGCGCGACAACCTTCGCCACCTCGTCCGGCGGCAGCGCGGCGATGAAGCTCGTCGAACATACGCGATCGATGATCGTTTCATCCGGTGAACCCTGATGGCGATGGGGGAAGCGATCTTCCTGCAAAGGGCTGAAGCCATCCGCCGGAAACACGCGGCGCCATGCGCCGCTGGCGTAACGCGGCGTGTCACCCTCGTAAGGCGTGATGATCGCTGTCAATGCCTTGATCCAGTCGACGCTTTCGTCACGCACATTCCAGATCAGGCCGAGCCTGCCGCCCGGTTTCAGCACGCGACGGATTTCGCCAAGCGCCTCTCCGGTCGCAAACCAGTGGAACGCCTGCGCGCAGGTCACGGCATCGACGCTGTCGTCGGGCAGCGGGATCGAGGTCGCGCTGCCGTCATAGGTCGCGACCTGGGGCAGCGTCTGCACGATCTTGGCCCGCATTTCCTTCACCGGTTCGACGGCGATGACATGCGCGCCGGTCGCAAGAAGACAGGTCGTAAACTTGCCGGTGCCGGCACCGAGATCAATCACGCTGCGACCCTCGCCAAGCCCGAGCCGCGCACGCAACCAATCGATGATGGCTTCGGGATAGTCAGGGCGGCCACGCACATAGGCGTCGGCCTTGGCCGCGAAGCCGCGCGCGGCGGATCGGTGAACTGAGGCTTTGTCGTTGTTCATTCGGGCCTCCACGGCAGTGTCGCAAAATCCAGAATGAACGCGCATTGACACAAAAAAATGGCCGGGATCACTCCCGGCCATTCTGGTGTCGAAACCCGCCGGCTCAACGCGGCGGTGGCGGCGCCGCGGCCACACCACCGTTGAGCAACGGTGTGATGCGGCGGACGGTGACGCGGCGGTTCTCCCGCGACGGGCCGTCGGTCTGGATCTTCAGGTTCTGCTCGCCATAGCCTTGCGTGACAAGGTTCTCCGGCGGCACCTGGAATTGCTGTGTCAGCAATTCGGCGGCCGACTGCGCGCGACGATCCGACAACGACAGGTTGTCGACGTCGTTGCCGACCGCATCGGTATGCCCCTCAATCAGGAACACCTCGCGCGGATTGCGCGAGACGATGCGATTGATGCCGTCCGCGATCACTTGAAGCTTCGCCGCCTGACCCGGACCGATTTCCCATGATCCGGTTTCGAAGTTGATGGTGTCGAGGTCGATGCTCGGCATCCGCGCGCGCACCATCGGGCTGTAGCGAACTTCATCGAGCGAATACGGACGCTCGATCTGCTCCACCGGCGGCGCCATCAGTGTATCGTAGATGATCTCGGGCGGAGCGCCCTCGGCCTCGACGATATAGCGATCGCGCGGAATCCGGACCACCGGCGGCGGTAGCGATACGAAGTAACCGCCGATCGCACCCGCAACCATGCCGGCGGCGACGCCGGCGGCAATGGAGCCCGGGCCGCCGCCGCGCCGATCGTAACTGTACGCCCGGCTGTTATCGATGATCACGATTTCCTGGCCACGGGAATCACGTCGAATTCGCCTCAGCAGCCGGCCATCGCGATCGTTGATCGAAATGATCTGGGTGCCGTCGGGGCGGACGATGATGTTGCGCATGTCGCCGCCAACCTGCTCGCGTCGGAAATCACGCGCGCCGTAGCGGAATCGATCCTCCTCATTGTGCCGGATGAACGATTGTCCGCTCGGATCACGCACGATGACACGGCCGGGCTCGGTGATGATCGTGCGCCCGTTCTGCTGGGTCTCGCGACGTTCGGACCGGAAGTCTTCCATGCGACGCGGGCCCTGCGGCGGTGCGCCGGGCGCGATCACCTTTTCCGCGACCGGAGGCGGAGGCGGCAATGGCGCGGACACCTGCGGCGGCTTCACCTGAGGCGGCGGCACGGCCGTCTGGTTGCCGGGTGCCGGAGGCTGCGCCGCGCCGGGGGCGGGCGGAGGCAGGGGAGCGCCGCCCGGCCGGCCAGCCGGAGCCGGTTGCGGCGGTGGGGGCGCGGCATTGGGAGCCCCTCCGGGCGCGGCGCCAGGGGGACGCATCCGCTCGCCGCCCGGGCGCATACCGGGGCCGGGTTGGCCGGGAGCCGGTGCCTGTGTGGCAGGCGATGTCTGGGCCGGCGCGGCCGGCGGCTGGCCTGGTGCGGCCGGCGGAGCCGCGGCGGCGGGGGGAGCCGACGGCCCCTTGGTCCCTTGCGGTGCCGGAGCCGGTGGAGGCGTCTGCGGAGGTCGCGGCGGTTGCGGTTGGGATTGAGACGGCGCGGGGGGCGGCAATGGCCGAGCGCCTTCGCGCGGCGGCGCGGCGCGTTCCGGCCCGCTTCGCTCGGCCGGGCGGCCGGCCGGCGGGGGAGGAGCCGGCGGCGCCGCGGTTGGCGCCGTCGGTGCCGCCGCAGGTGGAGGCGCGGCGGGAGGAGGCGCAGCAGGCCGTTCGGGAGCGGCGGGGCGCGTGGCCGCGGGTGGCGCGTGCTGCGGCGCTGCAGCAGGAGGCGCGGGCGGAGCCGGACGCGGCGGCGGCGCGGCGTGTGGAGGAGCTGGCGGCGGAGGAGCGGACGGGCGCGGCGGCGGTGCGCCGGCGCCATGACCCGGACCACCCGGAGGCGGAGCACCCGCACCCGGCGGGCCGCGCGGCGCTTCGCGTGGGCCCTGTTCGGGGCGCGGCGGCCCCTTCGCTCTGTCCTCGGGTCTGCCTTCTCCCGGGGCGGCTTGCGCCAACAGGATCGTGGCCGTCGCACCGCGCATCTCCTCGGCATGCGCTGGATACGAAGCCCACTGGCCGAGGGTCAACGCGGTGGTCGTCAACATGACGAGACGCAGCTTGGTCATGATCGAATCATTCTCCCGAGGTCTGATGCGCGACGTGTTTCATCGCGGAGCCCTGCGATCAGCCGATAGAGGTGAGGCTGCATTGTGGCGGCCACAGCCTCTCCGTTTGGGTTTTGACGATTTTTATTTTCCATGGCGCGGCGCATTGATGCCGCATCATTCACGGCACATTCACATCGCGCATGTCGCACCACGATGACTTTTACCGACACCATCCGTCGCAGGCGATGGCGTCGTCGGCGCGGGCGGGCCGCGCATCGGCAACTCGTCCGGCGTTCGCCGGGGCAATTCCTGCGGCGGCGCGGGCGGATCTGGCTCGCGCATCGGCGGCGGCACGTCGGGCTGCGGGTTTGACGGAGGACTTTCCGCCGGCGGCTCGCCGGGTCGCCCGGGCTGAGCCGGCGGGACTTCCTGCGGATCGCCCATTACATCGCGACCTTACGATTGTCGCCGAGATCCGGCCGCGATCCCGTGACGGCAGCAGCGGCCATCTTGACGTAGCTGACAAGCGACCCCGGAGAATCCCAGTACTCCGCGTCGCGAGGCGTGACTTTCAGGACGCGGATGTTCGGATCATCCGCGCTCTCCCACCAGGCTTTTGCCGGCGTCGAGAACAGCTCCTTGATCTTGGTGCGGTCATTCGACACGGCGGCGACGCCGGTTAGCGAAACGTATTTCTGACCGCTGGTGTCGGCGAAAGCGAGATTGACCTCGGGATGTGCCGCGATCTCATCATCCTTGTGACGCCGCGCGTCGGTGAGAAAATAGATCGCATTGTAACCCCGCTCGACAAATGCGCTCATCGGTCGCGCTCGCATCTGTTCGCCGTCGCGCGTTACCAGCATCGCGAAACCGATCTTCTCCATCAGTTCCCAGGTGCGATCGATATCCTGTTCGGCGGTCCGTGCGTCCATGATCATTCTCCGTTCCAGAGTCCGGAGACAACTGTCCGTCACCGATCCGGTTCCTCGGGTCAATTGACAGGCGACAGGGAACCCGCATTCAATCGCCATCGTCAGCGAGGGAGACTACGATGCCGCTTGCCTACTGGTGCGTTCTTGTCGCGGCGGTCCTGCCGCTGGTCATCGTGGTTTTCGCCAAGGCCAATGGCGACGGCGACAATCACCACCCGCGCGACAGCGTCGAACGCCTGCCGCCGGCGGCGCGCCGCGCCTATGCGGCGCATCTCAATGCCTACGAGAATTTCCCGTTCTTCGCCGCGGCGGTGATCATCGCCAAGACGCAAGGCGCACCGCTCGGCGCGCTTAACGCGCTCGCAGCCGTCTACATCCTGCTGCGCATCGCGCACGCCGCGCTCTACATTGCTGACTCAGCCACGCCGCGCTCGCTGGCGTTCGGCCTGGCATGGCTCGTCAACATCGCGATCTTCGTGCTGCCGCTGTTCGGGACAGCGTGATCGCACCAAAGCGAAAGGGCTCCGTCCGTCGACGAAGCCCTTTGCAAGAACCAACAACGTATCCGATCACCATCGCCCGTCATTGCGAGCGAAGCGAAGCAATCCGGAAAACCACGAAGCAGGGGCCGGATTGCTTCGGAGCTGACGCTCCTCGCAATGACGAAGGATCAGGTCTGCCGTTCGACCAGCTTGAGTTTCAGGTTGGCGATGGCCTTGGCCGGATTGAGGCCCTTCGGACACGCCTTCGTGCAGTTCATGATGGTGTGGCAACGATAGAGGCGGAAGGCGTCCTCGACGTTGTCGAGCCGTTCGCCGGTCGCCTCGTCGCGGCTGTCCATCACCCAGCGATTGGCCTGCAACAGCGCCGCCGGACCGAGATAGCGATCCGAATTCCACCAGTAGCTCGGGCACGAGGTCGAGCAGCAGGCGCAGAGAATGCATTCGTAGAGACCGTCAAGCTTCTCGCGGTCGTCCTTGCTCTGCTTCCATTCCTTCTGCGGCGTCGGGGTCGTGGTGTGCAGCCAGGGCTCGATCGAGGCGTACTGCGCATAGAAATTGGTGAGGTCGGGAATAAGGTCGCGCACCACCGGCTGATGCGGCAGCGGGTTGACCTTCACAGCGCCACCGGCGGCGACGTCGTGCATCGACTTGGTGCAGGCCAGCGTGTTCTGGCCGTCGATGTTCATGGCGCAGGAGCCGCAGACGCCTTCCCGGCAGGAACGGCGGAACGACAGTGTCGGATCGATGTGGTTCTTGATCCAGATCAGACCGTCGAGCACCATCGGCCCGCAGTCGTTGATGTCGACATGATAGGTGTCGACGCTCGGATTCTTGCCGTCGTCCGGGCTCCAGCGATAGACGCGGAATTCGCGCGTCTCGGTCGCGCCTTCCGGCTTCGGCCATTCCTTGCCGCCGGTGATCCTGGAGTTCTTCGGAAGCGCAAATTCAACCATCGGTCTTGCCCTTGCTCTCTGCCCGTCATTGCCCGGCCTAACCGTTCGAAGAACGGCGTCGCTTTGCTCGCCTGCGACCCGGCAATCCATCCTCTTGCAACATCGACGGATGCGCGGATCGAACCGCGCATGACGCTTCGTTTCAGATCAATACACGCGCGCCTTCGGCGGAATGTACTGAACGTCGTTTGTCATCGTGTAATCATGCACCGGGCGGTAGTCGATCGTGGTGGTGCCACGGTCGTCGAGCCACGACAGCGTATGCTTCATCCAGTTCTGGTCGTCGCGCGCCGAGAAGTCCTCACGCGCGTGGGCGCCGCGGCTCTCGGTGCGGTTGGCCGCGGAATCCATCGTCACCACCGCCTGAGCGATGAGGTTGTCGTATTCCAGCGTTTCCACGAGGTCGGTATTCCAGACCAGCGTGCGGTCGAAGGTGGCGATGTCGCCGATGCCGCCGTACACCTTGTGGATCAGCTCCTGGCCTTCCTTCAGCACGTCGCCGGTGCGGAACACCGCGCAATTGTTCTGCATGACGTGCTGCATGTTCTCGCGCAGCTTCGCGGTCGGGGTGCCGCCCTTGGCGTTGCGGAAGCGGTCGAGCCGTCCCAGCGCCTTGTCGGCTGAATCCGCCGGCAGGTCCGGCTGCTCGGCGCCGGCGGTG
>CAUJJN010000038.1 GCA_963204905.1 Pseudomonadota bacterium | reverse complement strand
CTCCTGCACCGACAGCGTGCGCTCGATCACGCCGACCTCGCCGGTCTCGTATGTGATCTGGGCTTTCATCAAGACGCTTTTCTGGTTGTCATAGATGGCTTGGATGATCGGCGCGTAGCGGTCCTCGACGACGTTGCGGCGAATCTTGCGCGTCCGGGTGATCTCGCCGTCGTCGGCGTCGAATTCCTTATGCAGGTTGACGAAGCGCTTGAGGTGAAGGGCGTCCGGCAGCGTGCGGTTAACATGTCGCACGGCCTCAAGAATGAGCGCGGCCACTTCCGGCTTCTGCGACAGGTCGGCGTAGGATATGTAGGAGATGCCGCGCAGTTCGGCCCAGAAGCCGACGGCTTCCTTGTCGATGCAGATCAGTGTCGCCAGCGTATCGCGATCGGCGCCGAGCACGGCGGCTTCCTTGATATAGGGGCTGAACTTGAGACGGTTCTCGATGTAGTTCGGAATGTAGCGTTCGCCCTTGGCGGTATGGACAACGTCCGACAACCGGCCCAGCACCACCAGGTGGCCGTTGGGTTCGAGATAGCCGGCGTCGCCGGTATGCAGCCAGCCGTCGCGCAGCGTCTCGCGGGTGGCGGCTTCCTGCCCAAAGTAACCGCTGAACACGCTGCCAGAACGGATCAGGATTTCGCCGGCCTCGCTGATCTGCACGTCGACGCCGGGGAACGGGCGACCAACGGTATGCAGCCGCACTTCGTCGGGGCTCTGCAGCGCGTTATAGGCGCTGCTTTCGGTCTGGCCGTAGAGTTGGCGCAGCTTGATGCCGAGCGCGCGATAGAACACGAAGGTATCTTCGCCCATTGCCTCGCCGCCGGTAAACGCGCCACGCAGACGCGACAGGCCGAACTGATCCTTGATCGGTCCGTAGACCAACCATTCGCCAAGCGGATTGAGCAGCATTTCTTTCAGCGTTGGCTGCCCGCCTTCGAGCTTGCGGCGCTCGGCCGCCAGCGCGGACGCCATGAAAAACTTGTAGATCGCCCTTTTCAACGGCGTGGAATCTTCCATGCGCACCTGAATGGTGGTGAGCATGTTGTCCCAGCTTCGCGGCGCGGCCAGATAGAACGTCGGCGCCACCTCACGCAGGTTTTGCAGAACCGTTTCCTGCCGTTCCGGGATGTTGATGGTAAAGCGCAGCGCGACGCCAGCCGCCACGGTGACGGCGAAATCTCCGACCCATGCCATCGGCAGATACGCCAGAATGGTTTCGCCGAAGTCGAACGCGCCGCCGTGATACGCGTTGCGCACGCCGGAGAGCAGGTTGCGATGCGACAACACGATGCCCTTCGGCTTTCCGGTCGAGCCCGACGAATGGACGAACACCGCAGGGCCGTCCGGGGTGGCGCGCTGAATCAGCGTTTCGCGCAAGCCGACTTCCGCATTCAGGCGCGCTTCGCCCTTGACGCACAGTGCATCCCAGGAGACCAGGCCGGGAAACGGATAGGTCGCAAGGCCACGCGGGTCGTCATAGACGATGTGCGCGACGCCGGTGCCTTGCTCGCGCAGGTCGAGCATCTTGTCGACCTGCTCCTGATCCTCGGCGAGCACGAAGCGGGCGTCTGCCTCGTGAATGAAATGGCGCACTTCGTCCAGCGTAGCGTCGGGAAAGGCGGGCATCGCATAGCCGCCGAGTGCGCCGGCTGAGATCATGCCGGTGTAGAGCCGTGGCCGATTGTCGCCAACCACGAGGAGGACATCGCCAGCTTTGAATCCGATGCTCTCAAGGCCGGCGGCGAATTGCAACATGCTCTCGAGCACCTGCGGCCAGGTCATCTCCTGCCAGATGCCCTTGCTTTTCTCCCGCATCGCAATGTCGCCGGGAAAAGTCTCGGCATTTTTGGCGAGCAGGCGGCTCAAGGTGGTATCGGCGCCGAAATCCCATGTCGAGGAGGCCGGCGATGATCGGGTCACGGGCGCGTTAGTGGAAGCGCCGCCTTCAGACGGCCGCATGAGCGCCTCCGATATAGGCTTCCACCACGCGGGGGTCCGCAACGACTTCTGCGGGGATCCCCGCGCCGATCATCGCGCCATAGTTCAACGCCAGCATCCGGTCGCAGATGCCGGTGATGACATCCATGTGGTGCTCGATCAGCAGCACCGTGACATGGCGCTCGTCCCGCGCGTCGAGGATGAAGCGGGCCATGTATTCCTTCTCCTCCTGATTCATACCGGCCATCGGCTCGTCGAGAATCAGAAGGCTCGGCTCGGCGGCGAGGGCGCGGGCAAGTTCCACGCGCTTTTTCAGGCCGATCGGGATGCCGTCCACGAGTTCGTCGCGTACGCTTTCGAGTTGCAGGAAGTCGATGACGTCTTCGACGGCCGCGCGATTTGCGGTTTCGTCGCTCTGCGCCAGCCACCAGTAGCCGGCGGTGCGCCACACGCTGGCGTGCATGTGGACATGGCGCCCCAGCAGGATGTTGTCGAGAACGCTCATGCCGTTGAATAGCGCGAGGTTCTGGAACGTGCGCGCGACGCCGAGGCGCGCGACCTTGTGCGGCGCGAGGCCCGTGATGTCGTTGCCGTTGAGCAGGATGTTGCCGCGCTGTGGCGGATAGAAGCCAGTGATGGCGTTGGTAAGGGTCGTTTTGCCGCACCCGTTCGGGCCGACGAGGCCGAAAATCTCGCCGCGATTGATTTGAAGATCGATGCCATTGAGTGCGACGATGCCGCCGAACCGACGCTCGACGGACCTGCACTCCAGCACTGGACTGGCGCTGCCTTGCCCGCCCCTCAACTTGTCGTTTCCGTCCGTCATCTACAATTTGGCTCCGCGCGGGCGGCACACATGAGAAGGTGACAGCCTTTCTTTGAAGGCTTTGATGGTAAGCTAACGAGCGCAAGATTTTCACGCAAGCGCGATGTTCGGCGTAGGTCGGGAAATGGCCCGAACAACACAACCATCATGTGTGTGCGCGCGCGGGCGGTGCTTGTTCGCGCAGGAAGCGGACAATGGCTTCGGTGAAGGCGTCGTTGCGGTCGCCGACCACCATGTGTCCCGCGCCGGCGATGTCGGTATAGGCCGCATGTGGCGCGAGTTGAAGAAACTGCTGCGCTGCTTCGGTCGACACCAGATTGCTGGAGGCGCCCCGGATCAGGTGAACGGGCAGGCGCAACCGGCGCGCAGCATTGGCGAAGCGTGTTTCCGAGTCTGCCGAGGGCCGGTTCGCGGCGGCGATGAATTGCGGGTCCCAGTGCCAGCGTAGTCGTCCATCGTCGCATTTGCGCAGATAGCGGTCCAGCGTCTCTGACGGCCCGCGCTGCTTGCGGTGGGGGAGATAGGCGCCGATGGCCGCTGCTGCTTCGTCGGTGGTGGCGAAGCCGTCTTCGAGATGCGCGGCCATAAAGCCGATAATATGAGCCACCCCTTCCGGTTCGAGTTGCGGGGTCACATCGACCAGGGTGAGGGATGTGAAGACGCCAGCTCGCAATTCACCTTCCGCCAGTAGACCGGCGAGTCCACCCAGCGAGGCTCCCACCACCGCGGGTTTGTCGTGCAACGTATCGGCGATCGCGACGAGGTCCGATGCGAAGTCGGAGAAGTGATAGGCGCCTGACGGCGACCATTCGCTTTCGCCATGGCCGCGCATGTCGATGGCGATGGCCTGGTAGCCTTCCTGCGCCAGTGCCTGCGACACCTTCGACCACGCCGCCCGCGTCTGGCCACCGCCGTGCGCCAACACCACCGGCGGACCATGGCCCACGGTCTCGGCTGCTATGGTCTGGCCCTGCGCGCCATGGAAGGTTCGTCGCTGCATCTCGAAAACCTAACCGAACTTCGGCTTGCGCTTTTCGAGGAAGGCGCTCACGCCTTCGCGCGCGTCCTCGTGCATCATCAGCAGGGGAAAGCCGTCGACGGCGTGGCGCATTTCGTCGCCGCCGAGGCCACGGTTGTAGAATGACTTTGCCATCGCCACCGCGAGACGGGGCTTGGCCGCGACGCGTTCGGCAAATTCCATGGCATTCGCCATCAGCGCATCATGCGGCACGACGCGCAGCACCAATCCGATTCGTTCGGCTTCGGCCGCGCTGATCGAATCTCCGAGAATGCTGAGTTCCTTCGCCTTCGCCCGACCGACGATCTCGTGTAGGCGGACGATAGCGAAGCCGGGCAGCAGGCCGAGCTGGATTTCGGGCACGGCGAATTTGGCGCGATCGGACGCGATGATGAAATCCGAGGCCATGGCGAGTTCGAAGCCGCCGCCATAGGCAAGGCCGTTGACGGCGGAAATGACCGGCTTTCCGCAGCGCTCCGGTGCCGCCAGCACGTCGAGCGCCGCCGCGAGAAATTTTCGACCCTTCTCCGGCTCCAGTTCGAAGCCGGAGATATCGGCGCCGGCACAGAATGCCTTTTCACCGCGGCCGGTGATGATGACAACGCGGACGCTTTCGTCGGCGTCGGCGCGCGCAAGACCGGCCAGAATTCCTTCGCGGATGCCAGTTGTGAGCGCGTTGAGCTTGGTCGGTTCATCGAGAGTGAGGATCGCGATCTTGCCCGTGGTTTCGTAGTCGACACTACCCAGTCTCATGGCATCCTCCCTGTTCGCGCCGCGCCGTTGGCTTGTCGCGTTATGACGATGAATCCGCCTCGACCACCACGACGACGGCGTTGCGCTCCACCGTTTCGCCGGCGCGGCAGTTCACCGCCGTGACGATGCCGTCGATTTCGCTGGCAATCCGCAGTTCCATCTTCATCGATTCGAGAATGGCGGCGACGTCGCCAGCTTTCATCCTGTCGCCGACCGTGACATTGACCTTGAGGATCATCCCGGTCATCGGGGCGCGGAGATCGCCGCTCGTTTCCGCCGCCGCGCTGATATAGCTGAGATAGGGCAGCGCTTGCATCGCGTGAACGCCGCGTCCGTCGTGAACGAAGATGGCATCCTGCTCCTGACGGATACGGACGACCTCGCGGCGCGAGCCGATCACCGCGGTGAAACGGTCATCGTCGATCAGGTTCAGCCGCACGGTCAGTTGGTCGTCGTTGACGCCGATGGTCATCGCACCGTCGGATTGTACAGGTGCGAAACGAATCTCGGCGCTGTGATCTGAAGTCGTCAGATGTAGTTCCGGAATTGGCGACAGTCCGGCGTCGCCCGCCGCCATGTGCCAGCCAGTCAGATCGCGAGACTGCCAGGGATCGCGTGAGGCCGCTTCGCGCTGGCGGATCAGCCAGAAGCTGGCTGCGAGCGCAAGCGCCTCGCGGTCCGCTTCGGAGGAGGTCGCGATGAGTTGGTCGATGCTTTCATCGATCGATCGGGTGTGGAACGTCGCTTGTCGTGTGGCGGACCAGTCGAGCAGGCGGGAAAGAAACGCCTGATTGGTGGTGACGCCGAAGATCGACGTCGCGTCGACCGCCTCGCGCAGTTTGTCCAGCGCCTCGTCCCGGGTTGGTGCGAAGGCGATCAGTTTCGCCAGCATCGAATCGTAGTAAGGCGTCACCACCGAGCCGCTCTCCACGCCGGTTTCGACGCGGATATGGCCCATCGGGAAATTGACGTGAATGATGTCGCCGGTGCTCGGCAGGAAATTGTTGGCGGGATCCTCGGCGCAGATGCGCGCCTCGACGGCATGGCCATGGCAGGCGATCTGCTCTTGCGCCAGCGGCAGACCCTCGCCAGAAGCGATGCGCAGCATCAGTTCGACGATGTCGAGGCCGGTGATCATCTCGGTCACCGGATGTTCGACCTGCAAGCGCGGATTGACCTCGAGGAAGTAATACGCGTCGTTCTGCAAAATGAACTCGATGGTGCCGGCGCCACGGTAGTTCAATCGCTTGCCGAGCCGCACCGCGTCCGCCGCCATGCGGTCGCGCAGCGCCGCAGCGAGATTGGCCGCCGGCGCTTCCTCGATCACTTTCTGGTGCCGGCGCTGCAAGGTGCATTCGCGTTCGAAAAGATGGATGACGTTGCCTTTGCCGTCGCCGAGAATCTGGATTTCGATGTGGCGGCCGCGCGGTATCAGTTTTTCGACGATCAGGCCGGCGGAGCCGAAGGCATTCCTGGCCTCACGCATCGCGGACTCGATATCGTCGGCGAGGCCATCGAGCGTCGCGACGACGCGCATGCCCTTGCCGCCGCCGCCGGCCGCGGCCTTCAACATCACCGGAAGGCCGGTCTCGCGCACGATGCGCTCGACCTCGGCCTTGTCCTCGCTCGGCGTGGTGCTGCCGGGAATGATCGGCACGCCGGCGGCGTCCGCTTCCTGCTTGGCCAGCGCCTTGTCTCCGAGCCGCTCGATCACATCCGGGGTCGGGCCGATGAAGACAAGTCCCGCCGCCTCGACCGCGCGGGCGAACGCCGCGTTTTCCGCCAGAAAACCGAAGCCGGGATGGATCGCCTGCGCGCCGGTCGCTTTCGCGGCCTCGATCACCGCGTCGATGCGGAGATAGCTGTCGGATGCCGCCGCGCCGCCGATGGCGATGGATTCGCCGATTTCCCTCACATGGAGCGCATCGGCATCGGCAGAGGAGTAGACGCCGGCGACGGCAACGCCGAGCCGCCGGCAAGTGCGGGCGATCCGGCAGGCAATTTCACTGCGATTGGCGATCAGAATCTTATCGAACACGACGTGCTTCTCCCGTCATCACATCCGAAGCACGCCGACGCGCGTCTCTTTCGGGGGTAGCCGTCCGGCGAGGTCGAGCAGCAACGCCATCACGTTGCGGGTTTCCAGCGGATCGATCACCATGTCGCACCAGATGTTGCGTGCGAAGTTGTAGGCGTTGGCGAAGTCCTCGAACTGCTGACGCACCGGCGCGCGATAGGCTTCGCGTTCTTCTTCGGTCCAAGTCGTTCCCTCGCGCTTGTGTACCTCGTCCCGCACCATGGCGAGCGTATTGGCTGCCTGATCCGGGCCCATGATGGCGGAGCGTCCGTTCGGCCACATCATCATGGCGTTCGGCTTCATCGGGCGACCGCACATCGACATGTAGCCGGCGCCATAGGAGTTGCCGATGATCAGCGTGTATTTCGGCACGTCGGCGCTGGCCATCGCGGTGATCATCTTGGCGCCGTGCTTGGAGATGCCGCCTTCTTCCGCCTCGCGGCCGACCATGAAGCCGGTGACATCCGCCATGAAGAGGAGCGGAATGCCGCGCTTGCAGCACAGGTCGATGAAGTGCGTCGCCTTCAGCGCGCTCTCGGAGAACAACACGCCGTTGTTGCAGACGATGCCGATCTCGAAACCCATGATACGCGCGAAGCCGGTGATCAGCGTATCGCCGTAAAGCGGCTTGAACTCGTGAAAAGAGCTGTCGTCCACCAGCCGGGCGATGATGTCGCGGTTGTTGGTCGGTACGCGCGGATCGGCGCTGATGAGGCCGTAGATGTCGTTCGGATCGAAACGTGGCGGTCGCGGCTCGGCCACTTGCCAGCGTTGTTGCGGGATGTCGCCAAGATTGGCGACGATGTCGCGGGTGATGGCGATGGCGTGACTGTCGTTTTCAGCCAGATGATCGGTGACGCCGCTGACGCGGCTGTGCATCTCGCCGCCGCCCAGTTCCTCGACGCCGACTTCCTCCTTGGTGGCGGCGTAAACCAATTGCGGTCCGCCGAGAAACATCGCGCCCTGATTGCGCACGATCACGGTCTCGTCGCACAGCGCCGGCATATAGGCTCCGCCGGCGGTGGAGGGGCCGTGGACGATGGCGATCTGCGGGATGCCCTCGCCGGACATGCGGATCTGGTTGTAGAAAATCGAGCCGAATTGGCCCTCGTCCGGGAAGATGCCCGGTTGATCGGGCAGGTTCGCGCCCCCGGACTGCACCAGCGTAATGCAGGGCAGGCGATGCTTCCAGGCGAAGTGCTGGGCGCGGACGTGCTTCTTGCAGGTGATGCCGTAGTAAGTGCCGCCCTTCACGGTGGCGTCGTTGGCGATGATCATGCAGGGGCGGCCGGAGACGATGCCGACACCGGTGATGATGCTGGCCCCAGGCGGCACCCCTTCGTGCATTCCCTCGCCGGCCAACTGGCTGAATTCGAGGAACGGCGAGCCTGGGTCTATCAGCGCGGCGATGCGCTCACGCGGCAACAGTTGCTTGCGTTCCTTGTGCAGCCTGCGCGCGCGCTCCGGGCCACCCTGCATGGCGGCGGCGCGCCGGCGGTGCAGGTCGGCGATACGCTCGCGATAGGCGCTTGCGTTGCGGCGATATTCATCGCTCGTGGTGGAGATATCTGACTTCATCACAGCCATTGCGGCGGAACCCTAATAACTGCGCGGCAAGCCCATGACGCGCTCGCCGATATAATTGAGAATCATTTCGCGGTTGAGTGGCGCGGTCTTCAGCAGTCGCACCAGCGGGTAGATGTCGAAGATGCCGTATTCCTTGGTGAAGCCGTTGCCGCCGAAACATTGCAGGGCGACGTCGACAGCCTTGGTGCCGGCGTCGGCGGCGGCCAGCTTCGCCATGTTGGAGAATTCACCGGCTTCGCGACTCTGATCGTAAATCCACGCCGCCTTGAGCGTCATCAGCGATGCCATCTCGACATCGGTGTAGGCGGAGGCGAGCGGATGTTGCAGGCCCTGATACGCGCCGATCGGCGTGTTGTTGAACACCTTGCGGCCGCTGGCATAGTCGACCGCCCGGTTGAGCGCGTAGCGGCCGAGGCCGCAGCAGATCGAGCCGACCAGAATGCGTTCCGGATTGAGGCTGTTGAATAGGATTTCGAAGCCGCGATCGATCTCGCCGATCGCATCCTCAGGGCCGAGATCAACGTCGTCGAAGAACAGTTGCCATTGGGTTTCCGGCGCGGGAATGCTCACCGGAATATATTGCTTGCTGACGCCCTTGGCCTTGAGATCGACGGCGAACAGCGTGAAGCCGTCGGTCTTCCGCTTCACCTCGGTATGCGGAATGGTGCGTGTCACCACCAGCGCGTAGTCGGAGCCGTCGGCGTCGGTGATAAAGGTCTTTTGTCCGTTCAGGGTGAAGCGGTTGCCGTTGCGCTTCGCGACCGAGGTGATGCGCATCGAGTTGGTGCCGGCATCAGGTTCGGTGATGGCGAAACAGAATCGGATTTTGCCGGAGCAGGCGTCGGGCAGGAAGCGTTGCTTTTGTTGCTCCGTGCCGTATTTGGCGATCAGGCCAAGGCTCATGGTGGCGCCGACCACCAGATTGAGCAGGGGGATGCCGTTGTTGGAGAGCCCCTCGAGGAACAGGTGCATCTCGGTCATGCCTTGACCGGCGCCGCCATATTGCTCCGGCACCATCATGCCGACGAAGCCATCGTCCGCGACCTTCTGGTAGAGCCCGGCCGGGAATTCGCGCTTCTCCGCGCAGTCGAGCCAGTAACGGCGATCGTACTGTTTCGCGACACTGTTGCCGTATTCGAGGATTTGCTGCTGTTCGGTAGTGAGATCGAAATCCATGGGACGGTTCCGGTGAAAGCCGCGCGAGCTTAGGGACAAGCCCCGCGCAATGCAATCTAACAGGTGTTAGAAATCTAACAACTGTTAGAATTATGCCCAAGCGGATTTCCCGCCCGCTTTTTCGTCCGCCATTGCGATGAGCGCGAACTCCAAAGCAATCCAATTTTTGTGTCGTGGCCCTCTGGATTGCTTTGCGGCGCTCGGAATGACGGTGTTAGCTGACGAAAATCTCGAAAACGATACTTCAGGCGCGCTTGAAGCGGGGCAGCGTGATCTCGTCGGACACAGGCTCGCAGACCAGCGTCACGTCCATGTCGAACGTCACCTCGTCCGGTTTGCCGCCGGTATAGGTCGAAATCATCCTTGGGCCTTCCGCCAGTTCCACCAGCAGCACGGCGTAGGGCACGTCATTTTTGAAGGCCGGACCGGGGGCCCGATGGACGACGCTGAAGGAATGCACCTTGCCTCGCCCGCTGGCCGCGCGATGCGTCAGGTTCTCGCTGCTGCAATGGCGGCAGAACCCCTGCTGGTAGAACTGCACGTTGCCGCAATCGTCGCAATGCTGAAGCAGCAACTGGCCGTCGCGCAGACCGCGCCACAGCTTTGCGGTATCTGCGTCGGGCGAAGGGAGTGGTTTGCGGGCGGCGTCGTCGAGCGAGATCACAGCGTGTTCTCCGTGCCGAGAATGGTGGTGGCGTTGGTGGCGAAGCCCGCGCCCAGACTGTGCACGAGGCCAAGTTCGGCGCCGGCGACTTGGCGTTCTCCGCATTCGCCGCGCAGCTGGGCGACGACTTCATGGAAATGGAACAGCGAGCCCGGTATACCGGAATGCGCGAAGGACAGCAGCCCGCCGTGGGTATTGGAGGGAATCTGCCCGCCATAAGTCATCTGGCCATCCGCGACGAAGCGGCCGCCTTCGCCCTTGGGGCAGAAGCCGAGGTCTTCCAGCATCATGACCACGGTGCCGGTAAAGCAGTCGTAGACGCCGGCGGTGTGCATGTCCTTCGGGCCGTAGCCGGACATCGCGTAAGCCTTCTCACTCGATTGTACCGCGCCGGTGGTGGTAAGCGAGGGCATCAGGAAGATGTGCTCGTGGGTGTAGCATTCGCCGCCGCCGAGAATATAGATCGGCTTCTCGATGCCGAGTGCCTTGGCGCGTTCGGCCGATGTCAGGACGAAAGCCGCGCCGCCATCGGAGATCAGCGAGCAATCGAGCTTGCGATAGGGCGACGTCACCATCTTCGAGTTGAGCACGTCCTCGACGGTGATCGGCGTGGTCTGCTGCGCGCCCGGAGTGCGCGCCGCGTGTTGGCGCTGTGTCACCGCCACCTGCGCCAGTTGTTCCGGCGTGGTGCCGAATTCCTTCATGTGCCGGTGCGCTGTCATCGCGAAGGTATTGGCGACCGGAATGCCGAACGGCATCTCGTATTGCTGATCGCGGCTTTCAGTGAGAGAGCGCAGCGCCAGTTCCGGCGTCAGGCCCGACAGCAGGCTGTCGCCGCCGACCACCAGCACCGTTTCGGCGAGACCGCCGTGGATCGCGGCGGCCGCGATGTTGAACATGGTGGCGGCGGTCGCGCCGGACACCTGCAACGTGTTGGAGAATGTCGGCCGCACGCCGAAATATTCGCTGAAGGCGACGCTGAATCGATGAAACTGCGCGGCCATCGCAGGGCTCGCCAGCACGCCGTCGATCTCGCTCTTTTGAATGCCGGCATCGGCCAGAGCCTGCTTTGCGGCGGCGGCGGCGAGCCACAGCGGGCTGCGGCCCGGCACCTTGCCAACCGGCGACAACCCGATGCCGACGATGGCGACCTGTCCGCGCAATGAATTCTTGTGGCCGGCGAGGGCCGCAGCCTTGGTCATGGAATCTCCTGTTTCGCGGCAGCCGCGCTCGTAGCGGCGGACGTCATTTGCGCCAGCCGCGCCTCCAGTTCGTGACGCTGCACCTTGCCGCTGGTCGAGCGCGGGAAATCTTCGAAGGCGATGAAGTGAAATTGTCGTGGGCATTTGTAGCCGGCGAGGTCGCCGCGACACAACGTCTTCAGTTCGACATCCGTGAGGCTGTCGTCACGGCGCGCGATAAACGCCACCGGAACTTCGCCCCACTTGGCGTCTTTGGTGCGCACCACGGCGGCTTCGGTGACGCGCGTATCCGTCATCAGCACCCGTTCGATCTCGGCGGGATAGACGTTTTCGCCGCCGGACTTGATCATGTATTTGGCGCGATCGACGAAATCGAGCGTGCCGTCGGCGTTGCGACGAAACACGTCGCCCATGTGAAACCAGCCGCCGCGAAAATCGCGCGCATTGGTCTCGTCCGCCTGCCAGTAACCGGAAAATAGCGTCGGCCCGCGCATGGCGAGTTCGCCGGGCTCGCCGGGCGCGACTTCGTTGTCGTCGGGATCGACCAGCTTGACCTCGCAGAAGCTGCTCTGCTGCTTTGAGAGGCGCGGTGGAATATCACCAATGGCGATGAGATTGGTGCTGGCGGGCGGCAGTCCGGTCTCGGTCGAGCCGAAGCTGTTGATATAAGGCGCCTGCAACAGCTGCGTGATATCGGCGATCGCCTGTGGCGGCACCAGATCGGCCATGGCGCCGCAGGCCCGGATACCTTTCACGGCGACGGGATTGGCGCGGAATCCCTCGGCGAGCGCCTCGACCATGCCAGGGATCAGCACAAACCAGCCGATGCGATAGCGCGCTGCGGCGGACAATAGCGGCGCGACCTGAAAGCCGTCCACCACCACCACCGTTCCTCCGCGCAACAGCGTCGCGAGCGCATGGTCGGTCGAAGCCATATGAAACAACGGAGCCCAGGCGACGAAGGATTCGTCCTGTCCGATTTTGAGCTCCGACGAGAACACCAGCGCCCGCGCCATCATCGCCCGGTGCGAGATGACCGCACCCTTGGGCAGACCGGTGGTGCCGCTGGTGTAGAGAATGACGAGGCCGTCTTCCGGCTCGGCCGAGATGGGGGCGGACGCGGCAGTTTGCGCTTTCAGCGCCTGCTCGTACTCCGCGCCGAGCGTCACCATGTCACGGACCGTCAGCGCGCCGTCCAGCGGAGCGACGAGTTCAGCCTCCGCGATCAGGAGTTTCGGTGACACCAACTCGATGCAGTAGGTCAATTCGCGCTTCGACAGCCGCCAGTTGAGGCAGGCGGTGATGACGCCGAGTTGCCCTGCCGCGAGTTCGAGCTCGAGATATTCGGGGCGGTTGCGCGACAGCAAGGCAACACGGTCGCCACGCTTCAATCCGTGCGCGGTCAGCATCGCGCTGGCGCGATTGACCCGATCGCTCAATTCGCCATAGCTGACGATACGGCCGTCGTAGTCGATTGCGGGCGCGGCCGGCTGGATGGTGGCGCGGGCTCGGAACAGGCTGCCGACCGTCGAACTTGTGCCGGCGACGGTCATTGGTGAAGTATCCTGCCCGTTGTTCATTCTCGTTTCTCCGCAGTCCGCCCGTTTCGGGTCGTGCTTCGCGCCATAAGATGCGCTTTGTGGCTCACTCGCAAGACCATCCGAAAAGTCAATCGTCTCAATCATGCTTTGGAATATTCATATCGGGATATCTGCGTTGAAATTTCCGTCTGGCGGCGAGGTCGCGTGCAAGTCGCGCTTGCGGCGCCGAGCGATCCCACATAAATTCTAACATCTGTTCGAAAAAATCCATAGCTGACTTTCGCCTCCTGCACGGAAGCCAGTTTCACCGGCCTGATGCGCGCTTCGCGAAACGGGCCATCGACCGACGAGGATGCCGATGTCGAACCGCTATGCTGCCTACACCAAACTGAAGCTCGATTATCCTTCGAAGCGGGTCCTCCGGATCACCTTCGACCGGCCGGAGACCTACAATTCGGTGGATGCCGAGACCCACACCCAGATCACCAACATCTGGCGCGACATCAATGACGATCCGGATATCAATGCGGTGATCGTTACCGGCGCCGGGAAGGCGTTTTCCGCCGGCGGGGATTTCGAGCTGATCAAGAGCTTGCTCGACAATCCGGTGGCGCGCATGGCGACCTGGAAGGAAGCGAAAGATCTCGTCTATAACGTCATCAACTGCAACAAGCCTATCATTTCGGCCATCAACGGTGTCGCGGTGGGGGCTGGCCTCGTGGTCGGGATTCTCGCGGACGTGTCGATCTGCGGAAAATCCGCCAAGATCGTCGACGGTCACACCCGGCTGGGCGTCGCAGCGGGTGACGTCGCCTGCATCATCTGGCCTCTGCTGTGCGGTCTTGCCAAGGCAAAATACTATTTGCTCACCTGCAAGCCGCTGTCCGGCGAGGAAGCCGAGCGCATCGGGCTGGTGTCGCTATGCGTCGAGGATGCCGAGTTGCAGAAGATCGCACTGGAAACCGCGGAAGATCTCGCGACCGGTGCGCAGAGCGCCATCCGCTGGACCAAATATTCGCTCAACAACTGGCTGCGCGTGAACGGGCCGCTGTTCGACACCTCGACGGCGCTGGAAATCCTCGGCTTCTCCGGGCACGAAGCGCGGGAAGGCCTCGCCTCGCACCTCGAAAAGCGCAAGCCGTCATTCCCGCCGGAGTGCCCGGTATAAGGGCGCGGAAGCTATCATTGAGAGGAGCGTTAGCGACGAAGCCGCCCAGACTCCTGAAGAAGACAGGATTGCTTCGCTTCGCTCGCAATGATGCTCGCTGTCATGGCCGGGCTTGTCCCGGCCATGACAGCGGGTGATTTGTCGCCGAGCGGTCAGCCCGCCAACTGTTTCCTCAGCGCGTCCACCGCCTCAGGATTAGCCAGCGACGACAGGTCGCCGGGGTCCTTGTTCTCGAACACCGCACGCAGCACGCGGCGCATGATTTTCATGTTGCGGGTGCGCGGCAGGTCATCGACGAAGACGATACGCTCCGGGCGATAGGACGCACCCATGCCCTTCACCAGCGCGCCGGACAATTCTTCCGCGATGCCTTGTTCCGTGATACCCGGCATCAGCACGCAGGCGCAGACGATGGCCGAGCCCTTCACCGGATGCGGAATACCGAACACCGCTGCTTCCGCCACCTTGCCAGTGGCGACCAGCAGTCCTTCGAGTTCGGCGGGGCCGGTGCGTTTGCCGGAAATCTTGATGGTGTCGTCGGAACGGCCGAGGATGTAATACAGCCCGTCGGTGCCCTGCATGGCGAAATCGCCGTGCACCCAGACGTCCGGCAGCGTGCTCCAGTAATTGTCGATATAGCGCGCATCCGCCTTCCACAGGCTCTTGGTCAGCCCGATGGAGGAATGCCGCAGGATCAACTCGCCGACTTCGCCGGGTGGCATCCTGTTGCCATTGAGGTCGACGATATCGGCGCCGACACCGAGCGCCGGCCGGGAGAACGAGCCCGGATTCATCGGGTGGTTTGGGGTGCCGAGGAAGATGCAGCCGCCGACCTCGGTGCCGCCGGAAATGTTGAGGATCGGAATCCTCTCTTTGCAGACGTGCTTGAAGAACCAGTGCCACGGTGCGGCGGTCCATGCTTCGCCGCCTGACGTCGTCATCCGCAGGCTGGAGAGATCGTAGTTCTCCACCTCCTCGCCATAGCGCATCAGGCTACGTACGATCGTCGGCGAGACGCCGAGGTAGCTGACGCGGTGATCCTGGATCAGCCGCCAGAATCGTCCGGTGTCCGGATAATCCGGCGTGCCTTCGGCGACCAGCAGGCTTGCGCCGGCGAAGCTCGGGATGCAGGCCGTCATCGCGCCGACCATCCAGCCCATGTCGCTCATGAAGAAGAAGCGATCGGTCGGTTTGAAGTCGCAGCAGACGATGATGTCGCGTGTCACCATCGAGCCGAGGAAGCCGATCTGTGTCCAGACGCAGCCTTTCGGTTCGCCGGTGGTGCCGGACGTATAAAGCAGGATCGCCGGCGCATCCGCTGGCATTTCGACGGTGGCGATGTCGCCGTTCTTCCCGGCGGTGATGTCATGCCACCAGTGATCGCGACCGGCGCGCATCGGCGTCTCGATGGATAAGCCGCCGCGATCGACCACCACCACATGCCGCACGCTTGGCGCCTCCGCCAGCGCGGCGTCCAGCACGGGCTTCAGCGGCGCCGGCGTCCCGCGCCGCCAGGTGCCGTTGGCCGTGATCACCGCCTTGGCTTCGCCGTGGTTAAGGCGGGAGATGATCGGGGCAGGGCCAAAACCGGAAAACAGCGGCAGCAGGATTGCGCCAAGTTTCATCACCGCGAAAAACGCGATGAATGTTTCCGGCAGGTTCGGCATGTAAAGCGCGACGACGTCGCCCTGACCGATGCCGAGATCGCGCAAGCCTTGCGCGAGGCGGCTGACCTCATGGTCGAGTTCGTGGTAGGTGAGGGAGCGCTGTTCCGCCTTGTCTTCGCCCTCCCACACCAGGAAGGTCTGGTCCCAGACCGGCGTATCGCGGTGCTTGTCGATGCAGTTTAGAACGATATTGGTGGTGCCCCCGGCGCACCAGCGAGCCCACGGTTGGCCGCGCGAGATATCCAGCATCGTGTCGTAGCGCCGATAGAATCGTACGTCGCAGAACTCGAACACCCGTTCCATCAGCCACGCCGGATCGGCCTCGGCGGCCGCCGCGAGGCTGTCATAGTCCGCGTGCCCGGTGGCGCGCAGAAAGGCCGTCAGATTGCTTTTCGCGACGAGGGCGGGCGAGGGTTCCCAAACGTAACGGTTGGCGTGGCTCATGGGTTATCCTACGGTCCTGCGTCGATGGTGCGAGCGTACAATACCGCGCTGGCGCGATTGACAACAGCCCGTTTCTAACATTTGTTAGATTTTTGATAAGGCATTGATCCGGGATGACTGTCGTGATTGCTTCGCCTGCTGCCGAATATCTGAAACCGACATTTTTCGTCGACAGTGATTCCGCGCCGGTGCGCGAATTCGCCGCCTCGGCTCTGCGTGGCTTCGAGGATGCGTCGCCCACCGCGAAGGCCGTCCGGCTATTCGATGTGGTGCGCGACCGGATCAAATATGATCCGTTCAACATCGGCGTTACGCCGGACGATTATCGCGCCAGCACGGTGGCGCAGCGGCCGTCGAACTACTGCGTGCCCAAGGCGATCCTGCTCGCCGCCGTGCTGCGCGCCGCCGGCATTCCGGCGGCCCCCGGTTTCGCCGACGTGAAGAATCATCTCAACTCGGTGAAGCTGGCCGACCTGATGGGGACTGATCTCTTCATCTATCACGGCTATGTCGCGCTGTGGCTCGACGGCAGGATGTTCAAGGTGACGCCGGCCTTCAACACCGAACTGTGCCAGCGCTTCGGCGTGCGCGAACTGGTGTTCGATGGCAAGAGCGACGCCCTTTTTCACGAATTCGACACAAAGAACCGGCGGCACATGGAATACGTCAACGACCGTGGCTGGTTCGTCGATCCGCCGATCGATCAGCTTCTGAACGACTTTCATGTTACCTATCCCAAGCTTTGGGAGAAGGGTGTATCGGCAACCGAGGCCGCGTCGGCCGAATTCGCGCCGGACCGGTAAGCGCTTATGATCCGTCATTGCGAGCGAAGCGAAGCAATCCAGAAGCCCAAAAGCAAGATATGGATTGCTTCGGAGTTCATGCTGCTCGCAATGACCGGGTGATAGATATTGGCCAAATAATAGGAGCCGTTACGGTTTCCCCGCCTCCTGCCTGGCATACTGAACCGCGACGCGGCCGACTTTCTCGCGCGCGATGACCAGCTTCTGGATCTGCGCGGTGCCGTCACCGATCTGCAGCCCCATCACGTCGAGATAGCGCTGATGGAACGGCAGGTCGGTGGTGTAGCCATAGTGCCCGTGCGTCAGCAAACACTGATGAATGATCTCGCACGTCGTCTTCGGCACGTACCACTTGCACATCGCGGCTTCTGCCGTGTGTGGCAGGCGGCGATCGCGCAATGACAGCGTGTGGAAACAAAGCTGACGCATCATGGTGAGTTGCGTTTCGGCTTCCGCCAGCGGAAAGCTAACGCCCTGGAACTGGGCGATCGGCCGTTCAAACGCGATGCGCTCGCGCGAATACTGCCACGCCTCGTCCACTGAGGCCTGAGCCGGGCCGATGCATTCGAGGCCGATCAGCGCACGGCTATAATCGAACCCGGTCATGATCTTGGAGAAGCCCTTGTTCTCTTCCGCCATCAGACATTCGGCCGGAATGAACACGTCGTCGAAGAACACCGAGCCACGCCCCACCGGCTTGGTGCCGATGTCGTCGAAATGGGTGCGGGTGATGCCCTTCTGATTGAGATCAACGAAGAACGCGCTGACGCCGCGCGCGCCGTCTTCCACCTTGCCGGTGCGGGCAAAAATCACCGCCGCGTCGCACTGGCCGGCGCAGCTCATCGAGGTTTTTTCCCCATTGAGGCGGTAGCCGTTGCCGGATTTTTCAGCGCGCAGGATGAGACTGGCGGCGTCAGACCCGCCGCGCGGCTCGGTGAGGCCAAGGCCGATGATAGCTTCGCCCCGCGTGACTTTCGGCAACCATTCCTTTGCCACGTCGGGTGTCGCGTGTTGCGCCACCATGCCGCCCATCAGCGAGGCCAGCAGTTGCACGTAACTGGCGTTGAAGTCGGCATAGGCGATCTGCTCGATGATGACGCCGGCGGTCACGCTGCTCTCGCCCAGTCCGCCATAGGCTTCCGGGATGTCGACGCCGATCAGGCCGAGCGATCCCATCTCGGCCAGCATGGCGCGATCGAGCCGATGCTGGGCGGCGCGCGTCTGGTATTGCGGCGCCAGCTTCTCATTGGCGAAGCGCTGGGCGGCCTCGCGAAAGGCTTCCTGCTGTTCATTCAGCGTGGTGTCCACCGGCATCCTCACGAATTGTCTTGATTATTTGAAACATTCTAACAATTGTTAGAAAGCTGACAATGCCAACGAGAGCCACGCCATGCAAGTCGACCCGGGTCTGTCGCGCTATCCCAATCTTCTCGCGCCACTGAAGGTCGGCGGTACGACATTGCGCAACCGCATCATCATGGGGTCGATGCACACGCGGCTCGATATGGAAGAGAACGGCGTGCAAAAGATGGCGGCCTTTCTCGCCGAACGCGCCAAAGGCGAGGTCGGGCTCATCATCACCGGCGGCTATGCCCCGAACAGCGCCGGATTAATCGAGCCGGGCGGGCCGATGCTGACGGATCGCGCGCAGGTGCCGGAACTGCGGCAGATCACTGACGCCGTTCATCGCCACGACGGCAAGATCTGTCTGCAGATCCTGCATTCCGGCCGCTACGCCAAGCAGGAAGAGTGTCTCGGGCCGTCCACCCTCCGCTCGCGCATCAACCGCTTCACGCCGCGCGCGATGACGGTTGAGGAGATCGAGCAGACGATCACGGACTATGTGCGCTGTGCGTTGTTGGCGAAGGAAGCCGGTTTCGACGGCGTCGAGATCATGGGCTCGGAAGGCTATCTGATCAACGAGTTCACCGTGCTGCGCACCAACGACCGCACCGACGAATGGGGTGGCTCCGAGGAGAACCGCCATCGCCTGCCGGTCGAGCTGGTGAAGCGCGTGCGCGCCGCGACTGGCAAGGATTTCATCATCATCTATCGCATTTCAGCGCTCGATCTGGTCGAGGACGGCGCCACCGGCGAGGAGATCGATCGGCTGGCGCGGCGCGTCGAGGCGGCCGGGGCCGATATTCTCAACACCGGCATCGGGTGGCATGAGGCGCGTGTGCCGACCATTGCCTATCCGATCCCGCGTGGGGCGTGGCGCTTCGCCGCGGCGCGGATCAAGCGCGCGGTGAAAATCCCGGTTGTCGCCTCGAACCGCATCAACACTCCCGAACTGGCTGAGGATGTCATCGGTTCGGGCGACAGCGATCTGGTATCGATGGCGCGGCCTATGCTGGCCGATCCGTTCTTCGCGAAGAAGACCCGGGAAGGAAAGCCGGAAACCATCAACACCTGCATTGCCTGCAATCAGGCGTGTCTGGATTTCATCTTTTCCGATCGCAGCGCCACCTGTCTGGTCAATCCGCGCGCCTGCCGCGAGACGCTGTTCGAGGACGGACCCGCGGCGCGTTCGCGCAAGGTGGCAGTCGTCGGCGCCGGCGCGGGCGGGCTTGCGGCGGCTGCCGAAGCCAGCCGTCGCGGTCACAAGGTGACGCTGTTTGAAGCCTCGGATCGCGTCGGTGGACAGATCAATCTTGCGCGCGCGGTGCCCGGTAAAGTGGAGTTCGACGAGATGCTGCGCTACTACGGTGGCCGCATCGAAGAGGGCCAGGTGAATCTCCGACTGAACACATCGGCATCGAAGGCAGATTTTGCAAATGGCGAGTTTGATGCAGTCGTGATCGCTTCGGGCGTACATCCGCGCGTTCCGGCCATCCCCGGCATCGATCATCCAAGCGTCGTCGTCTATCATGACTTGCTCAGCGGCAGGCGCAAGGCCGGCCGCCGCGTCGCCATCATCGGTGCGGGTGGCATCGGCTTCGACGTCGCCGAATATCTCTGTCACTCCGAGCCGGGCGAAACCCCAAAACACCGCGCGCTCGATCTGAAGGATTTTCAGCGCGAATGGAACATCGACGCGACCCTGTCGCAGCCGGGCGGCCTGTCCGGCGATCCCCTGGCACCGCGTGAGGCGTCGCGCGAAATCACTATCCTGCAGCGCAAGACATCGCGTCCTGGCGCAGGACTCGGCGTTTCCACCGGGTGGATTTTACGCTCAAGCCTCGCCAAGCGCGACGTAAAATTCCTGGCGGGCGTCAGTTATGACCGCATCGACGATGCCGGGCTGCACATCACCGTCGACGGCAAGCCGCAGTTGCTCGCGGTCGATACCATCGTGATCTGCGCCGGGCAGGACTCTAATCGCAGCCTTTATGACGAACTGCGCGCCAGCGGCATTGAGGCGCATGTTATTGGCGGCGCGAAAGAGGCCGCCGAACTCGACGCCATGCGCGCCATCGATGACGGCGTGCGGATCGGGCAGGCGCTGTAGCTCGCACGGTTCTGCCAACGGCCAGAAGAAAATGAACCGAAGGAGTGAATTCAAATCGTCATTGCGAGCATAGCGAAGCAATCCGGTCATTCTTCCGGAGTCTGGATTGCTTCGGAGCTCACGCTCCTTGCGATGACGGTTAGATGAGTCATCGTGCGGGTGATCAACCCTTCCCCGGCAGGCCGTCGCCACGTTCCCGGGCGGCGAATTTCATGATGTCGATCATCTGCCGCGCGTCGTGGGCGAGATGCAGCGTCTCTCCGCCGTCGATGTACCATTCCTCGCCGGTGACGAATTTTCCCAGAGGCGATGCGAGGAAGATGATCGCCGCTGCGATGTCCTCGACGTCGCCCATATGGCCCATGATGTTTCGGTTGAGCTTCACCCATTGCTCCGGCGCGATGGGGTAGTGTCCCATGCCTTCGGTCTTGACCGTGCCCGGCGCGACGCAGTTAAGGCGGATACCGAATTCGGCCCATTCGAACGCCAGCGTCTTCATCATCGCCAGCACGCCGCCGCGCGCGGCGGCGGTGTGGACGAAACCGCTGAGCCCGGAGCGGACGCAGGCAGTGACGAATACGATGGAGCCGCCGTTCTCCAGCATGAAATGATCGGCGACGGCCTTGGTCATCTGCCACGAACCGATCAGGTTGTTGCGGATGACGGTCTCGAACCCCTTGTTGTTGAGGTCGCGGGCAGGCGCAACGAATTGTCCGCCAGCATTGTTAACGAGAATGTCGAGCTTGCCGAATTCGGCTCGGATGCGGGTCATCGCGGCTTCGATCTGTTCCGGCTGGCGAATATCGCCGGAAATCGCGATTGCCTCGCCACCAGCCTCGCGAATGACGCGCGCGCAATCTTCGATAGGTTCCGGTCGCCGGCCGAGCAGCACAAGTTTCGCGCCCGACTGCGCCATTTCCAGCGCGGTGGCGCGACCCATGCCGGTGCCGCCGCCGGTGACCAGGGCAACGTGATCCTTCAACAGGTCGGGAGCGAAGCGCATTTTGGCTGTGAGTTGCATGGCGGTCCTGAGTTGATCGTTGCAGTTTTGGGGTCGCCGCGACGGCGGCTTTGCGATAATCTAACAGATGTTAGAATTTACGAAAGGGTCCCCGATGCCGGAGAATGCGCCGATCCGCTATGTCGTCGATGACGGCATCGCCACGATTACGATCGATCGTCCGGAGCGCAAGAACGCGCTCTCGGTCGAAGCGATGAACGGTCTGACGGAAGCATGGGCCCGCGTCGAGGACGACAAGGCCGTGCGCGTGGTTATTCTCACATCCGCTGATTGCGGCGTGTTCTCGGCCGGGCTCGACCTGCGGCAGGCTGCTGAAATCCGCGCGCGGGATGGCGTCGATATCCTCACCTTGATGCGCGACCCGATGCAAACGGCGATGCGTAACGTCACCAAGCCGATCATCGCCGCGATGACCGGATCGCTGATGGCCGGCGGTATGCTGTTGGCGATCAAGTCGGATTTGCGCGTCGGCTTGCGCGGCACCCGCGCCGGAATCACCGAGGTCAAGATGGGACGCGGTTCGCCGTGGGCGGTGCCGCTGCTGTGGATGGTGCCGCAGCCGGTGTTGATGGAACTGGTGTTGACCGGGGAAACCGTGCCGATCGAGCAACTCGCGAGTTACGGCTTCCTGAATTATCTGGAGGACACCCCGGACGCGGTGCGCGCCCGGGCGCTGCAACTGGCCCGCAAGATCGTCGAGGGCGCGCCGCTGTCGGTGAAGGCCGCCAAGGCCAGCGTGCTGGCGGCGATGGACCTTGGCCTTGAGAGCGGCCTGATCGAAGCCGGTCGTCTTCACGAGGAAGTCTACGCCAGCCACGACGCCATCGAAGGACCGAAGGCGTTCGCCGAAAAGCGCAAGCCGAACTGGCAGGGACGGTGACGGGCAGATCGTCTCTCAACATCCTGCATCGCTGATCGCCACTGCGAGGAGTGCAAGCGACGAAGCAAGCCAGTTCTTGCTTTATGGCTTTCTGGATCGCTCGCAAAGACGATCGCGGTGTATGCCCACCTCGGTTATGCCTGCGCTTGTCGCGGGCATCCAAGGCTTTCTTTCTACAACAGCGCCTAAAACGCGGATGGCCGGGATGAGCCCGGCCATGACGACAAATACACCTTCTCCGAGCGAGTTACCCTACCGCTTCACGCCGTCGAAAATGATCGACTCGGTGCGCCGCGCCAGTTTCTGCACGGCGTCTTTCTTGCTGAGGTCGAACCACTCCACCGTCCAGTTCAGCGCGCCGAGCACGAAGATGCGCAGCGGGATGAGTTCGATGTCGGAACGGATTTCTCCGGCTTTCTGCGCGTCCGAGAGCAGGCGGTCCCAGTAGCGGGCATAAGCGCGCCGGATGGCACGGTGCGGTCCCTTGAGGCGTTCCGGCAACTGGCCGTAGATGCGGATATTGGCCGAGGTGAAATCGCTAGCGTCGTGCAGTGCCACCAGATGGGCCTCGATGGCCAGCGCGATCTTCTGCCGATGCGAGACGTCGCCGGCCTGCTTGAGCCTGAGTTTCACGCCGTTGAAGACGCGGCGCAGGCCTTCGTCCAGCACCTCGTCGAGGATCGCGTCCTTGGAGTCGAAATAGTAGTAGATGCTGCCGGCCTGGATCTCCGCCAGATCGGCGATCTGCCGCAGCGTCGTTGCCGAGTAGCCCTGCCGACGGAAGAGTTTCGCGGCTGATTCGAGGATCGTTTCGCGGGATTTTTGCGATTTTGAAGCGGTAGAAGCGTCGGAGGCTTCGCGCGGAATGGTATCGCCGCCGGTTGTCGGTCGGCGCCGGCGGGTTGTTGCAGGCGCCGGTGTGGCGCGGCTCGGTGATTTGGCTTGCGGCATCGCGGGAGAGGGGCGGCTGGAATCCTGCGTCGTCCGTCGCCTCGGGGCCATGTGTCGCGGCTTCTCGGTTTGAAAATGGTGATCGGACTGAAAGAGCGAACGGCGCGAGCTTAAGCGAGAATCGCCTTTCGCGCTACCGCCGGCTGGCCCGGTCTGAAATTTCTCGAATGAACGCGATAAAGTCTGCTCCCGCACCACAGCGACTCGACGCAAGTGAGATGCCGGGTTTGGCGGCATCCTGCCATGCAACAATCGTGGACTACAGGAAGGGTGTCAGCCGTGGCCAAGAGCCCGTTCTACAATGCCGATCATGAGGCTTTTCGCGACGTTGTCCGCCGTTTCGTGCAGAAGGAGATCGAGCCGTTCGCCCATGAATGGGACGAGGCCGGCACCTTTCCGCGCGAACTCTATCGCAAGGCAGCGGAGATCGGGCTGCTCGGGCTTGGCTTCCCGGAGGAATACGGCGGCACGCCGTGCGACAATTTCATGTGGATCGTCTCGGTGCAGGAACTGGCGCGCGCCGGCGCCGGCGGCGTCAGCGCCAGCCTCAAGAGCAATTCGATCGGCGCGCCGCCGATTGCGCGGGCCGGCACGCCGGAATTCAAGGCGAAAGTACTGCCGGAAATTCTCTCCGGCGAGAAAATCTCCGCGCTCGCCATCACCGAGCCGAGCGGCGGCTCCGACGTCGCGAACTTGCGCACCAGCGCGCGGCGCGAGGGCGACGTTTACGTGGTCAACGGCGAGAAGACGTTCATCACCTCGGGCATGCGCGCGGATTACATCACCACGGCTGTGCGGACCGGCGGGCCGGGGCCGGGCGGCGTCAGCCTGCTGGTGATCCCCGGCGATACGCCGGGGCTGTCGCGCACGCCGCTGAAGAAGATGGGCTGGTGGGCGTCCGACACCGCCACCTTGCATTTTGACAATTGCCGCGTACCCGCGGGCAATCTGCTGGGGGAGGAAGGCGCGGGCTTCAAGATCATCATGCACAACTTCAACAGCGAGCGCCTGACCATGGCGGCGGGCTGCACCGCCGCTGCGCGCGTCTGCCTTGACGAGGCGATCGAGTATGCGAAGCAGCGTCACACCTTCGGAAAGCCGCTGACCCAGCATCAGGTGATCCGCCACAAGCTCGTCGACATGGCGCAGCGCGTCGCGGCCTCGCAGGCGATGCTGGAGATGCTGGCGTGGCGGCTCGATCAGGGCGAGAACCCGGTGGCCGAGATTTGCATGTTGAAGAACCAGGCGACCCAGACCATGGCGTTCTGCGCTTCGGAAGCGGTGCAGATTTTTGGTGGCGCGGGCTTCATGCGTGGCGTCAAGGTCGAGCGCATCTATCGCGAAGTGAAGGTCAATGCCATTGGCGGCGGCACCGAGGAGATCATGAAGGATCTCGCCAGCCGGCAGATGGGTTTGTAGCAACGTCGTAAAATCAGAGGAACGCCCGAGGATGCTTTTCACCGCCGATCACGACGAGCCGCGTCGCATTCTGCAGAAGTTCATCGCCAACGAGATCAATCCGCATGTCGATCAGTGGGAAGCCGACGGTATTTTCCCCGCACATGAATTGTTCAAGAAGCTGGGCGATCTCGGCTTTCTCGGCCTCAACAAGCCGGTGGAGTTCGGCGGTCAGGGGCTCGACTACAGCTACGCGTTGATGATGGCGGAAGAACTCGGCGCGATCCGCTGCGGCGGCGTGCCGATGGCGATCGGCGTGCAGACCGATATGGCGACGCCCGCGTTGGCGAAGTTCGGGTCCGATGCGGTGCGCCGCGAATTTCTCGCGCCGGCGGTCGCTGGCGACATGGTGGCCTGCATTGGCGTTTCAGAGCCCGGCGCCGGTTCAGATGTCGCCTCGATCAAGACCAACGCACGATCGGATGGCGACGACTACGTCATCAACGGCGGCAAACTGTGGATCACCAACGGCACCCAAGCCGACTGGATTTGCCTCTTGGCCAACACCGGCGATGGTCCCGTCCATCGCAACAAGTCGCTGATCTGCGTGCCGATGAAGAGCAAGGGCGTCAATGTCGCGCGCAAGCTCGACAAGATGGGCATGCGCTCCTCCGACACCGCGCAGATTTTCTTCGAGGACGTGCGGGTGCCGAAGCGCAACCGCATCGGCGAGGAGGGCAAGGGCTTCACCTATCAGATGATCCAGTTTCAGGAGGAGCGGCTGTGGGGCGCGGCCGCCGGCCTCAAGGCGCACGAACACATCATCGAGGCGACCATCGACTACACCCGCGACCGCAAGGCCTTTGGTCAGAGCATTCTGGATAATCAGGTGGTGCATTTCCGTTTGGCGGAATTGCAGACCGAGGTCGAACTGCTGCGTTCGCTGATCTATCGCGCGGCCGAGGCACTGGTCGCGGGTGAGGATGTCACGAAGCTCGCCACCATGGCGAAGCTCCGCGCCGGACGGCTTAACCGCGAACTCAATGATGCGTGTCTGCAATACTGGGGCGGCATGGGCTTCATGAACGAAACACCCGTGAGCCGCGCCTATCGCGACGGCCGCCTGACCTCGATCGGCGGCGGCGCCGATGAGGTCATGCTGTCGATCCTGTGCAAGATGATGGGTACGCTGCCGGGTTCGAAGGCTGGCAAATCGGAGGCAAAATGATCACGCTGTATCACTGTTTCGGCGCGCGCTCGTTCCGGCCGCTATGGATGCTGGAAGAATTGGGGCTCGCCTACGAACTCAAGATGCTGCCGTTTCCGCCGCGCGTCCTGGCCAAGGAATACCTCGCGATCAATCCGCTCGGCACCATCCCGTTGATGATCGATGGCGAAACCAAGATGACGGAATCGTCCGGTATCGTTCACTATCTCGGCACGCGTCACGGCCCGACGCCGTTGATCGTCGGTATGGACGAGCCGGCTTACGGTGAATTCCTCAACTGGATGTATTTCAGCGACGCCACGTTGACGTTTCCGCAGACGCTGGTGCTCCGCTACGCCCAGCTTGAACCGGAGGAGCGGCGCAACCCGCAGGTGGCGCAGGATTATGCCAAATGGTTCCTCGGTCGGTTACGGGTCGTGGAGGCCGCGGTGGGACAGGCGGAGACGCTGTGCGCGGGTCGTTTCACGGCCGCCGATATCGTCAACGGATATGCGCTGCGGCTCGCGCAAACCATCGGCTTGGCCAAGGACTTCGGTCCGAATGTCGCCGCTTATTGGCAGCGCCTGCAACAACGCGACGGCTACAAGCGCGCGGCGGCAGCTGAAATCCGTGCCGGTGAAGAGCAGAATGTTCCACGCCGGATCATCTGACCGGGTCTTCCCGGCGTATGAGCGTGGTGTTCCACTGCATCGGCCCATCACTCTCCTTCGGCGGTGACTTCCGGTTTCGTTGCTGTATGCTTGCCAGGCCTCGGAGAGGGCCGCGCCGGAATATCATCCCGCGCGACAGACACGGCAGCCGCGGGAGCAAACGGCATGGAGAATGATGCGTGTCCGGCATCGGCACATTTGATGCTGATCAGCCCTGAGCGGGTTTTTTATGCCGGGCTGCTCGGCAAGCCCCGGCGCCGGACGAGTGGTGGCTTGAATGTTTACGTCGCGTTGCACGGGGAACTCAGCGTCGCTCAAGGCGGCGTGGTGACCCGCGGCGAGATCGTCGTGGTGCCGCCTTATACCGTTCACAGTGTCGACAGTGATTATCCCTCGACCATCTGCATGGTGATCGAGCCGGAAACGGTACTTCCGTCGGCGTTGTTCGCCCTCGAACAGCACCTGCGCGGCCCATCCGCCCCCGCGATCACGGCACGGATACGCGGCGCTTACGATGCGTTGCGCATCACCGGTCGGCGCGATGGCTTTACGACCTGCGAGTTCGACACCATTTTTTTTGGCGAGCCGCTTGAAACGCGTGCGCTGGATCAGCGGATCGTCGATGCCATCGCACGGCTCTGCGAATTCTCCAACGTCAACGTCAACGCGGCCGAGTGCGCGGCGGCGGTGCGGCTGTCGCAGTCGCGTTTCCTGCATCTGTTCAAGGAACAGACCGGCGTGTCGTTCCGCGCCTTCCGGGCCTGGAAACGGGCGCGGCATCTGTTGCATTACGTCAATGAGGACATCAATCTCGCGCATCTGGCGCAAGACATCGGCTATCCGGACTCGACGCATTTCAGTCATTCGATCCGGCGCTTCTATGGGCTGAAACCGCGCTCGATCTTCATCGGTTCGCGCGATCTGGCGATCTATCGCAGCGACGCCTCGATCGGTTTCGGCCTGCGCTCAGGTCGATCTTGAGGGGCTGACGGTTTTGTCATAACCGGGCTCGTCCCGGTCATCGACGTCTTCTTCTTGAGAGCAACCACGACGTGAATGGTCGAAGTAAATCCAGACATGACAGGCTGTAGCAAAGCGTGCTCGAATAGACCGATCCTTCTTTTCAGTCGATCCTGAAGGGTCTCGCGTCGCGATAGCCGGTTGACGCAAGAAGCTTTCCGGGTGGTTTCGCATCATGCCCTTACGCATCCGCCGATCCATGATCGGCAGGCAGACGAGGGCTTTTCCGCATGAGCGACAAGGTTGTCATCACCTGCGCGCTGAATGGCGTGCTGACCGATCCCAAGCAGCATCATGTGCCGGTGACCCCGGAAGAAATGGCGCGCGAAGCCAAGGCGGCTTATGACGCGGGCGCCAGCGTCATGCATATCCATCTGCGCCAGCAGGCGCCGAACAAGGGTCATCTGCCGTCGTGGGAGGTCAACGTCTCACGCGAGATCCAGCAGGCCATCCGCGAGGCCTGTCCCGGCGTCATCATCAACCACACCACCGGCACCTCGGGGCCGGAATATGCCGGTCCGCTTGCCTGCGTCCGCGAGACCAAGCCGGAGATGGCGGCCTGCAACGCTGGTTCGCTGAATTACCTGAAAGTGAAAGCCGACAGCACCTGGGCCTGGCCACCGATGATGTTCGACAATTCGGTGGAGAAGATCCAGGATTTTCTCGATGCGATGAACGACGCCGGCACGTTGCCGGAATTCGAATGCTTCGATGTCGGTATCGTCCGGTGCGTCGGCATGTATCGGCAGACCGGCATGTATGCCGGCCCGCTCGAATACAACTTTGTTATGGGCGTCGCGTCGGGAATGCCGGCCGATCCCGAATTGCTGCCTATTCTCATCAAATTGAAGCTGCCAGATGCCAAATTTCAGGTCACCGCGATCGGCCGCGCCGAGATTTGGCCGTTGCACCGGCGTTGCGCCGAACTCGGCGGCCATCTCCGCACTGGCCTTGAGGATACGTTCTACCGGCCCGATGGCAGCAAGGTGACATCGAACGGTCAGTTGATCGAGACCATGGCGCAATATGCGCGCGAGGCTGGCCGCACCATTGCGAGCCCCGCCGAGGCGCGGCAGATTTTCGGAATTCAACACTAGCTTGAACGAGGGATCAGCGGCCGGAGAGCCGCGACCTCGCATCATCGGAGGAGAAATATCATGAGCAATCTGGAAGCCACCGGCGGCGTGCCTGGTCCCGGGCGGATCGGTCGGGTTGCCGTAGGTGATCTGTTGAAGCGCGCTGCGCGCCGTTTTCCGGATCGTGTCGCGCTGACGGAAGGCGGACGCAGCGTCGGCTACACGGAACTGGAGCGCGACGCCAACCGCTTCGCCAACTATCTCGTCTCGCGCGGGCTCAAGCCCGGCGACAAGATTTC
>CAUJJN010000037.1 GCA_963204905.1 Pseudomonadota bacterium | reverse complement strand
ACATAGACCGGCGCGCCATAGAGTTTCAGCGCGCGCTCCACCGTATCGATGGCCCGCACCACGCCGGCACAAAAGCCGCGGGGTGAACAAAGCACGATTTTCAACTGCGGTTTGGCCTGCATGGAGAGATCCGGAACCTGTTCGCCCGGCTCAAGCGGGCATAAAACGCATGGATGCGAAAAATGGACACGACCATCCGGCGGCTGGAACGCCAGCCGCGATGACGCTGGTAACGACTTGGGACGGCTTTGCGGCCCTGTCAAGGCCGTTCAGCAACCCATTGCGCGTTTCGGTCGAGGCGGACTATATAGAGGTTCAATCCCGTCATCGTCGATGACTACACTACTCCGCCTCCGGAAGAGGTGGGCGGAGCCCAAAGGAGATTTGCCATGAGCAATGCACCGCTGATGCCGAAGGCGACTGCCGTGTGGCTCGTCGATAACACCGCGCTGACGTTCGACCAGGTGGCGGATTTCACCAAAATGCACCCGCTGGAGGTGCGCGCCATCGCCGACGGCGACGCCGCCCAGGGTATCAAGGGCATGGACCCGATTTCCACCGGCCAACTCACCCGCGACGAGATCGAGCGCGGCGAAAAGGACGCCAACCACCGTCTCAGGCTCAGCGAGAGCAAGGTGGTGCTGCCGCCGGCGGCAAAGAAAAAAGGCCCGCGCTACACTCCCGTTTCACGCCGCCACGAGCGCCCGAGCGCAATTCTCTGGCTGGTTCGCAACCACCCGGAATTGAAGGACGCCCAGATCATGCGGCTGGTCGGCACCACCAAGACCACCATCGCCTCGATCCGCGACCGCACCCACTGGAATGCGCAGACGTTGACGCCGATGGACCCGGTCACGCTGGGGCTCTGCTCTCAGATCGAGCTGGATTTCGAGGTGCAGCGCGCGGCCAAGGAAAAGCCGGCGGATCAGGCTTACGGCGGCGCCACGTTGCTGCCGGCCTCGGAAACCACCCGCGGTGACGAGGGCGAACCGTCCGAGCGCCAGCAGGACGACCTCAACGTCGACGCCGTGTTCGCCAAGCTGAAGACGATTGGCGGCAAGAAGAGAGACGACGACGAGGAATAACCTCTCCAGATCGCGTCGTTGCGAGCACGGCGAAGCAATCCGGGCAGCCACAAAGCACGGACTGGATTGCTTCGTTGCTAACGCTCCTCGCAATGACGGCAGAGAGACAGGATGTCACGCGGCGGCTTCAAACCCGCCGCGTCTCTATTTGGCGGTCAACCGCTACTGCCCGTTGAGCATCCGCTCGGCGAGGTTACGGTGGCTGCGCTCGAGCCGATCTGTAGCGCCGCCGCGCTGGGCATCGCGATTCTTGCGGCAGGCAACATAGGCGTCCGACCCCGGCACGACGCCGTTGGCGCGGCACGCCGCGTCGTCGTCGGTCTGCGCGGCGGCCGCGGCCTCCGGCGGCTGATGCCGCTCCAAGCTGGAGCACCCGGCGAGCGCGAGACCCGCGATCATCATCAGCAGGGCGCGGACATGGATCGGGGATCGAATGGCAATCGTCATGCGGGTTTCCGTTGGCTCGAACGCGGGAATGCCGGTTTGATCCGGCATTCCATCGAAAATGAGGCCGCGCGCACCCTGCGCGACCGTCTTCCGTCGCGGGATGTCTAAACCCGCCCCTTCAGCGAGGCGCTGATCTCGTCCAGCACCTTGGGGTCTTCGATGGTCGCCGGCACGGTCCACGGATCGCCGTCGGCGATCTTGCGAATGGTGCCGCGCAGGATTTTCCCGGAGCGCGTCTTCGGCAGCCGCGCCACGGTGATCGCCAGTTTGAAAGCTGCGACGGGCCCGAGCTTCTCGCGCACCAGCGCCACGATTTCCTTCTCGATCTCCAAAGGCTCCCGCGTCACGCCCGCCTTCAGCACGATAAGGCCGCAGGGGATTTCGCCCTTGATGGCGTCCTTGATGCCGAGCACGGCGCATTCGGCGACGTCGGGATGCGAGGCGAGAATTTCCTCCATGCCGCCGGTGGAGAGCCGATGCCCCGCGACATTGATGATGTCGTCGGTGCGGCCCATCACGAAGACATAGCCGTCCTCGTCCTTGTAGCCAGCATCGGAAGTTTTGTAGTAGCCGGGAAACTCGTTGAAATAGGCTTCCTTGCAGCGCTCATCCTGCTGCCACAATGTCGGCAGGCAGCCCGGAGGCAACGGCAGCTTGATGACGATCGAGCCCATGGTGCCGGCCGGCAGCGGCTTCGCCGCCTCGTCGACGATATCGACCTGATAGCCCGGCATCGGCACCGTGGGCGAACCGTGCTTGACCGGCAATTGCCCGAGCCCGACCGGATTGCCGGCGATGCACCAGCCGGTTTCGGTCTGCCACCAGTGATCAATCACCGGCACGTTCAACTGCTGCTCGGCCCATGCGATGGTCGGCGGATCGGCGCGCTCGCCGGCGAGGAACAGCGTGCGGAAATGCGAGAGGTCATATTTCCGGATGAACTCGCCGTTCGGATCATCCTTCTTGATGGCGCGGAATGCGGTCGGCGCGGTGAAGAACGCCACCGCCTTGTGCTGTGAAATGACGCGCCAGAATGCCCCGGCGTCCGGCGTGCCGACCGGTTTGCCCTCGTACATGATCGAGGTGTTGCCGTGAAATAGCGGGCCGTAAATGATGTAGCTGTGACCGACAACCCAGCCGATGTCGGAGCCACACCACCACACCTCGCCGGGCTTGACGCCATAGAGGTTATGCATGGACCAGTTAATGGCGACGAGGTGACCGCCGTTGTCGCGCACCACACCCTTGGGAATGCCGGTGGTGCCGGACGTATAGAGAATATAGAGCGGATCGGTCGCCAGCACCGGCACGCAAGCGGCTTCCTTCTTCGCCGCCACGGCCTTGTCGCGCAGTTCTTTCCAGTCATGATCGCGGCCCGCGATGAGATCGCAGGTTTGCTGCGGCCGTTGCAGGATGATGCAGGCCGGCACCTTGTGCGCGGCGAGCTTGATGGCGTCGTCGAGCAGCGGCTTGTAGGCAACGATGCGGCCGGGCTCGATGCCGCAGCTCGCCGAGATCACAAGTTTGGGCTGCGCATCATCGATGCGGGTCGCGAGTTCTTTCGCCGCGAAGCCGCCGAAGACCACCGAATGCACCGCGCCGATGCGCGCGCAAGCCAGCATCGCCACCATCGCTTCCGGCACCAGCGGCATGTAGATGACGACACGATCGCCCTTGGTGACGCCGAAATCCTGCATCACCGCGGCGAAGGCTTTCACCTCGTGCAGCATCTGCGCGTAGGTGTAGGTGGTGACGCTGTTGGTGACAGGCGAATCGTGGATCAATGCCAGTTGCTCGGCGCGGCCGTTCGCAACATGGCGATCCAGCGCATTGTAGCAGGTGTTGACCACGGCGCCGGCGAACCAGCGGCCATAGAGACCCATATTCGGATCAAACACCTTCTTGGCCGGCTCGATCCAGTCGATAGCGCGCGCGGCGTCGGCCCAAAACCCCTCGGGGTCGCGCATCGAGCGCGCATAGGTTTCGTGGTAACGGCTTTTGTCTTGCATATTCATGGGCATACTCTCCCAACAGCCTCCTCTTTGCGGGCGACCATGCGCGTTCGAACCGGTCGTTGCAAGTCGACCAAAGCAGCGTTCGCCGACATGTTGCCGGCGGCATCACGGCGGTCCATCAGCTCACCTTGAGCGTCAATCCGCCGTCCACCACCAGTTCAATGCCGGTGACGTAACGTGATTCATCGGAGGCAAGAAACAGCGCCGCGTTCGCGACATCCCAGCCCTCGCCCATGTGGCCCATCGGCACCTGTTCGTCGCGGCGCTTCCACATTTCCTCGACATCACCCTTGGCATAGCTCGCCGCGAGGCCGGCGGAATGCTCGACCATCGGCGTCTTCATCAGCCCCGGCAACACCGCGTTGACGCGGATGTTCTTCGGCGCGAACTCCACCGCCGTGGTGCGGGTCATCTGGTTCATCGCCGCCTTGGTGGTGGCATAGGTGACGTAGGACACCCCGAGATGGCGGATCGAAGCAATCGACGAGATGTTGATGATCGAGCCGCCGCCCTGTTTCGCCATCACCGGGATGGTGTGCTTCATGGCCAGGTAGGCGCTCTTGAGATTGACCGCGAACACACGATCCCAATCCTTCTCCTCGACCTCGACGACACTGCCGACCTCGGCGATGCCGACATTGTTGTCGAGCACGTCGATCCGGCCATAGGCCTTCAGGCAGGCGGCGACCATCGCCTTGATGTCGTCTTCGCGCGCGGCGTCGGCGGCGAAGGCCTCGGCCTTGCCGCCTTCTTTCATGATGATCGATGCGGTTTCTTCCGCAGCCTTGCCGTTGCGGTCGACACAGAATACCTGCGCACCCTCGCGGGCAAAGGTCACCGCCGTTGCCTTGCCGTTGCCCCAACCGGGTCCGATCGATCCGGCACCGACCACGATGGCGGTTTTCCCCTCAAGCCTCTTCACTGGCTTCTCCCGAATTTATCACGATATGACATGCGCTTGTCCCGCAATCGCGTGACCGCGTCAAATTCTCATGACACCTCGCGCCACGCTATCTGATACACTGCAGGCATCATGTTTGCGCTCGAACTCGGCACCGTCACGATCCTGATCGTCATCAACGGTCTGCTTGCGATGTCAGAGCTCGCTATCGTCTCGTCCCGCCCCGCGCGCCTTGCCGCGTTGGCGGAAAAGGGGGTCAGCGGATCACGCCGGGCGCTGGCGCTGGCGTCCAATCCCGGAAAATTTCTCTCTACCGTGCAAATCGGCATCACGCTGGTTGGCGTGCTGTCGGGCGCTTTCTCCGGTGCGACGCTCGGACAGCGGCTGACCGCGTGGCTCATGGAGCTCGGCCTCGGCAAGGGGCTCGCCGATGCGCTCGGTGTCGGCGCGGTGGTCGGCGGCATCACCTACGCCTCGCTGATCGTCGGCGAACTCGTTCCCAAGCAGATTGCGTTGCGCAATCCGGAAACGGTGGCGGTGAAGGTGGCCCCGGCAATGACGTGGCTGGCGCGCATCTCCTCACCAGTGGTTTGGCTCCTGGACGTCTCGGGCAAGCTGCTTCTGCGTTTGCTCGGCCAGAGCGGCGTCAGCGAGGAAACCATCACCGAGGATGAAATCCGCTCGCTGGTGCGCGAGGCGGAAACCGCCGGCGTGCTGGAGCCGGGTGAGAAGGAAATGATCGCCGGCGTGATGCGGCTCGGGGATCAGCCGGTCGGCGCGGTGATGACGCCACGCCGCGAGGTGGACTTCATCGACCTTGCCGATCCACCTGACGTGATCCGCGAGGCCCTCATCACCAGCGTGCACTCGCGGTTGCCGGTGTTCGAGAGCGATCGCGATGCTCCGCTCGGCGTGGTGCAGGCCAAGGACATACTCGACGGTTATCTCGCAGGCGTCGCGCCGGACATCCGGGCGCTGGTCCGCGAGGTGCCGGTGATCCCGGAAGTCGCGGACGCACGCGACGTGCTCGCGATCCTGCGCGGCTCGCCGGTGCATTTCGGGCTGGTGCATGACGAGTACGGCAGCTTCCAGGGAATCGTCACCGCCGCCGACATTCTCGAATCCATCGTGGGCGGCTTCCACACTGTCGAAGGGCCGGCCGAGACGCCCGCGATCAAGCGGCCCGATGGTTCGTATCTGATCGAGGGCTGGATGCCCGCAGATGAGTGCGCCAACCTGCTCGGCATACCGCTCCCGCTGTCACGCCCCTACAACACGGCTGCGGGCTTCATGCTGCAACTGTTCGGCGAGATCCCCGAGGTGGGGAGCACCCGCGACACCCACGGCTGGCGCTTCGAAATCGTCGATCTCGACGGCCGCCGCATCGACAAGATCCTCGCAACGAAAATCGCGCAGCCGCGCCGGGCGTTATAATTTGCGGAATTGCAATATCGGTTCGTCATTGCGAGCAAAGCGGCAATCCAGAAGGCCACGAAGGGACGACTGGATTGCTTAGTCGCTTACGCTCCTCGCAATGACTATTACTCGCACGCCCGCATCGTCGTCGGACGCGGACCGACATCATGCCCAAGTATTTTCGACAGCGTGCGGCACTCGCCCTTCGCGCACAGGCGCCACTCGCCCGCCATTCCCGAATTGCCCAACACCACATCCGGCATCGGCGCGCGATGTGGCTGCCAGACAAACCATCCGTCAATCAGTCGCGCCTCCGGCGGCGGCTCCATGCCCGCACCAGAGCCCTTCACCCGCGCTTCGACGAGCACGAGTCCTGGCGGGGTGACACGCCAACTCTCGCGCCACTCGATCTTCTCGACGGAGTGCGTCCAAACCAGCGTGAACGCCGTCATCGCCAGCGTCTTGGTGACGCCGGCCGAAATCAGGCAAAGGCTCACGCCGCGATGGCGTCAGGCGCCGGCCGCCGTCGCCAATCCCAGAACACGACGGCGGCGGCCAGCGCAAAGCCGATCCAGTCGCTGTACTGGAATTCGCCGAGCAAACACAGCGCCCCCAGGAAGGTGACGATGCGTTCGACGATAGTCATGCGCGTGAAGAGGAAACCGATCGCCACCATACCGAAGAGCCCGATGGCGACCAGCGCCTTCACGGTGGCATACACGACCGCGCCGTAGAAGCCGAAATAGACTTCCATCGGATCGCCCGTTTGCAACATCAGCGCCGGCGAATACACCGCGATGAACGGGATGACGTAACCCGCGAGCGCGATGCGCATTGCCTCCCAGCCGATGGTGTCGGGATTCTCCTTGGCGATCGGCGCGGCGGCGAAGGCCGCCAGCGCCACCGGCGGCGAGAGATCCGCCATGATGCCGTAGTAGAACGCGAACATGTGGCTGACGATCAGCGGCACACCAAGTTTCGCCAGCGCGGGCGCGGCGAGCGCGGCGGTGATGATGTAGGTCGGGATGGTCGGGATGCCGGTGCCGAGCAGGATCGACAGCAGCATGGTCATGATCAGCGCGAGAAACAGGCTATTCTCACCGATGCCGATCACCCAGCTTCCGAAGATGTTGCCCACGCCGGTCTGCGTCATCATGCCGATGATGGTGCCAACGATGGCGCAGGCCATGCCGACGGTGAGCGACGACTTGGCGCTTTCCGCCAGCGAGTCACGACAGGCGACCAGCGTGGCTCGGCCACCCTTAGTGAGCGCGGCGAGCAGCACCAGCGCACCAACCACGGCCCCCACCATCATGATGTCGATGCCGCGCTGGAACATGGCGCCGATCACCAGCGCCAACAAAATCCAGAAGATGTAGCGGATCATCTGGTTGGGCAGGCCGAGCGCGATGCTGGCGCCGAGAATCAGTGTCGCGGTCAGCGCCAGACCCATGATGCCGGCGTAAAGCGGCGTGAAGCCCTCGAACAGCATGAAGACAAGCACGGCGAGCGGCAACACCAGATACCAGCGCGCCACCAGTGCCTTCCATGCGCTCGGCATCTCGGCACGGCTCATGCCCTTGAGGCCATACTTGCCGGCTTCAAGATGCACCATCCAGAATGCGGAAGCGAAATACAGGAACGCGGGGATCACCGCGGCGCGGACGATCACCATGTAATCGACACCGAGCGTCTCGGCCATGATGAAGGCGACCGCCCCCATCACCGGCGGCATGATCTGACCACCCATCGAGGCCGTGGCCTCGACGCCAGCGGCGAAGGCGCGGCGATAGCCGAAGCGGATCATCAGCGGAATGGTGAACTGCCCGACGGTGACGACGTTGGCGACGCCAGAGCCGGAAATGGTGCCCATCATGCCGGAGGCGACCACCGCGACCTTGGCCGGACCTCCGCGCGTGCCGCCGAAGATGCCGAGCGAGACGTCGGTGAAAAGTTGGATCATGCCGGCACGCTCGAGGAACGATCCAAACATGATGAAGAGGAAAATGTAAGTCGCCGAAACATAGATCGGCACACCATAAAAGCCTTCGGTGCCGAACGACAGATGCGTGATGATCTGGTCGAAGCCGTAACCGCGATGGTTGAGCGGCGACGGCAGGTATTGCCCGAACGCCCAGTAGACGATGCACGCGCCACACATCCACGGCAAAGCCGAACCCATCAACCGCCGTGTGCCCTCGAAGATCAGCACGGCGAGCAAGGTGCCGACGACGAGGTCCATCGTGGTTGGATCGCCGTCACGCAGAATCAACGCCTCATAGAATATCCACTGATAGAGGCCACAGAGGAAGCCGACAGCGCCGATCAGCCATGCCAGGGCGCGATCCCTGTCGCTCTTCGCGGTGAAATTGCCGATCAGACCGAACGTCAGCAGGATGATGAAACCGACGTGGACGCCACGTACCACCTGGCTCGGCAGGATGTTCCACGCCGCGATGGAGATCTGGAACACAGCGAATGCGATGCCGATCGCGTAGGCCAGCAGACCCCAGCGGCCGGGCCCGAACCCTTCCGGAAAGCCATGCTCGAAATTTCCGAGATCGACCTTGACCGGCTCGACCGCGATCGCATGGTCCTGCTTCGGCGCTGCTGTTGCCTGCGACATCATCCTACCCCCGCCGTTGCGGCGCATCCTGCCCGAATGAAGATCGATCCTCCACGTGTCCGGCTGGCCCCGCCTCAGACGTGGATGGCCGGGACAAGCCCGGCCATGACGTAGAAGATCACATTGTCAGCCTGCTACTTGATCAGGCCCTTCTCCTTGAAGTAACGGATCGCCCCGGGATGCAGCGGCACTGGGCTGCCCAAAGCCGCCACGTCAAGCTTGATGTCCTTGGCGGCCGCGTGCGCCGAATGCAGTTCCGGCAGCGAGTCGAAGACCAGCTTGGTCATCTGATAGGCGAGATCGTCCGACACCGCCGAACTGGTCACCAGGAAGTTGACCACCGCTGCGGTCGGCACGTCCTTGTCTTGACCCTTGTAGGTGTTGGCCGGGATCGTCGCCGCGATGAAAGGCGGGCCGATCTTGTCGACGATCTCTTTCGGCACCGACACGACGTTGATCTCGTTCGAGTTGCTGAGATCCTTCAGCGACGCGACGCCGAGGCCGGCCGATTGCAGCGTCGCGGTGAGCTGGCGGTTCTTCATCAGGTCGACGGATTCCGCGAACGGCAGATACTCGACCTTGCCGATATCCTTGTAAGTCATGCCGGCGGCCTTGAGGATCGCGCGCGAATTCAGTTCGGTACCGGACTTCGGCGCGCCGACCGAGAGGCTCTTGCCCTTGAGGTCTGCGAGCGTCTTGATGCCGCTCTCGGCGGTGGCGACGATCTGGATGTAGTTCGGATAGATGGCGCCGATGGTGCGCAGCTTGGTCAGCTTCTTCTTGAAACCAGCTTCCTCGTCGCCTTCCCATGCCGCCTTCAGCGAATCGCCCAGCGTGAACGCGATTTCGCCGCGGCCCTGCTCCAGCAGGTTGAGATTCTCGACCGATGCCTTGGTGGCCTGCACCTGGGTCTTGGCACTCGGAATCTTGTCGCTGTAGATTTTTCCGATGGCGACACCAAGCGGATAGTAAACGCCGGACGTGCCACCCGTCAGCACGTTGATGAACTGTTCGGCGTGGGCGGCAGGGCCGGAAACCAAAGCCGCGGACACTGCGACCGCGGCAAGCAGCTTCGCTTTCATGAGCAGAATTCTCCCCCAGGTTGAATTTAACGAGAAAGTGAACGGATAAGACCCCACGGTCAACCCTCTCCCCATTTTTCACCAACGGAACGCTTGACGGAACCGGCTTGGGTACGCACGCGCGACGGCATCGTTCGCGCGCATCGGTCTCCGTCTAGCGAGGGGTTCCAGGAACAGGTAGGCTCAACCGAAACCAATCCGGGACCACCCGGTACTCAGGGAGAAAGCACAGATGTCAGGATATCGATCGGTTGGATTGTCGCTGGTGACGGCGATCATGCTTGGCGGAACGGCGCTCAGCCTCGCGCATGCCGCCCCGTTCATGATCGTCGGCAACGACGAGAAAGCCCTGTGGGACGACGCCGGTAAGCTGGTGCTTTCGCCAACAGGCAAGGATTCGGTGGTGATCGTCGATCTTGCGAATCCGGAAAGTCCAAAGATCGTCGGCAATCTGCCGCTGAAAAATTCCGTCGTCGGCCCGCCGGTGAACATCGATATCGACCCCACCGGCAGCGTCGCTTTGGTGTCGGATTCCGTGGACGTCACCAAGGACGGCGACGCATTGAAGATGGGGCTCGATAACAAGATCTACGTCATCGACCTCAAGGCCAAGCCGGCGAAACTCGCTGCCACCGTGACCGGCGGCAAGCAGCCGAGCGGGCTTTCCTTCAGTCCTGACGGCAAGATGGCGCTGGTCGCCAATCGCGGCGACAACTCGATCACCGTGCTTTCGGTCAACGGCACCGACGTCAAGGTGACCGACACCATTGCGATGGGCGACAGCGTCGCGCATGTCACCTTCGCGCCGGACGGCAAGCACGCCTACGCGGTGAAGTTCACAACGCACAAACTCTCGGTGCTGGATATCGCGAACGGCAAGGTCACCTATAACAAGGTCGATCTCGCCACCGGCCTATGGCCCTACAATGTCGCCGTGACGCCGAACGGCAAGCTGGCGTTGACCGCCGACAATGGCAATTCCGGCGCCTCCGACGGACACGTCGATACCGTCAGCGTGTTCGACCTGACGCAGACGCCTCCGCGTGCCATCGACCGTGTGGTTGTCGGCGACGGCCCCGAGGGGTTCGCCATCAGTCCGAAGGGCAATCTCGCCGCCGCCGCCATTCTGCGTGGTTCCAACGCCGACAAGAAGGCGTTCTTCTACAAGAAGAACGGCAGCGTCGCCGTGTTGAAGATCGACGGCAAGACAGTGACCAAGACGCAGGACATCGAAGTGGGCGGCTTGCCGGAGGCCGTGGTGTTTACGCCGGACGGCAAGTACATGCTGGTCGGCAATTACCTCGACCAGGATTTCTCGATCCTCAAGGTCAACGGCACCAAGGTGAAGGACACCGGTAAGCGCTTCAAGGTTCCAGGCCATCCGGCGTCGGCCCGGATGAGCCACTAGACGATTTCCGTCATCACGGTGAAGCGAAGCAATCAGCCTTTCTCAAGAGGCTGATTGCTTTGTCGCGCAGATCGAACCGCCCGTGACGCTGTCCTTTGCCATCAATCGTTGCGTGCCACGGCCGTCAGCTTGGTCATGTTGCGCAGGAGCACACGACCGCGTTGCAGGTCCAAAATGCCGTCCTTGCGCCATTGCTGCAACTGACGATTGACGCTCTCGCGTGCCGCGCCGACGAAGACACCGAGTTGCTCCTGCGAGATGTGAACCTCGGAGCCGAAATCGGATGCAAGCGCGCACAGCCGTCGCGCCAACCGCACCGGCAGCGGTTGCAACACCGATTCCTCCATGCGTTCGCTCATCCAGCGGATGCGCTGACACAGCAGCTCGATCAATTTCACGGCGACTTTCGGCTCGCGCTCCAGATGCGCCAGAAAATCCTCGCGACGCAGCACGAACAGCTCGGTGGGCTCACCCGCGGTGGCATCCGCCGTGCGACTTTGGCCGTCCAGCACCGCGACCTCGCCGAACAAATCGCCCGGTCCGAGAAAATTCAGCGTCAGCCTGGAGCCATCGGACGACCCTGTCTCAATGCGAATCTGCCCGCGCCGCACCCCGAACAACGCATCGCCGTCGTCGCCCTTCTGAAACAGCACCTCGCCGGTGGCGAGTTGCTGGGTGTGGCAAAGGCCGGAAATCCGCTGCAGTTCGGCCGCGCCCAGTTCGGCGAACATCGGGTTCATCTTGAGAATGACCGCGAATTCAGCCTGTTTGCCCATGACTCCCCTATTCTGATGCAAGGCCCGCACGACCGCCCGTGCGACGTCTGCCGCTGTCAGGTCCTGCAACTGTGTCACAGGTCACACAGGTTTGCAGCCCCCTTGCATAATTTCTACACTGAGGCGACATCACGCCGCGCCGGCACGTTGAACCAAACGCATATTGAACCCAAGGTGCGACCGCGCCGACATTTTATATTCGGACGATCATGTCACGAGGCCCGATTTCCATATGAAGATTGTCAAGCTCGCCGGCGCTGCGATCGTGATCCTTGTTCTCGCCGCCGCGATCCTTTTCACGATCGGCATTCCGTCCGGGATGATGACGTCGGCGATCCAGGCGCGGGTCGAACGCGCGACCGGATACCGAATCGAGATCGACGGCACGACCCGCATCGCCTTGTGGCCCACATTTCACATCACGCTGAACGATCTCACGCTGGACCGGCGCGCCGGCACCGACAGCGCTGAGCGGATCGAGATCGCGCAAGCTCACGTCGAAATTCCGCTTGCAGGCCTGATCGCTGGCAAACCCGTCATCACCGACCTTAAACTGGAAAAGCCGGTCGCTTACCTGCCGCTGCTGCGTGAACGCACAGCGAAACCCGCGCCCACAAGCGTGTCCAGGTCCGACACGGCGGATATTCGGATCGACCGCGTCATCGTCAACGACGGCGCACTGGTGTTCACCAACTCGCACGACAAGGTGGAGGATCGGATCGACGCGATCAACGCCACCGCCACCGTCGGCGCGGACCTGCACCTGGCGATGAATGCCACCGCGCGAAGCGGTGCGCACGCACTTAAGCTCGATCTTCGCGCAACGCTTCCCGGCGATGCGGACGCGCGGCGCAACGTTCCGGTGGAGCTGACCTTCGAAGCGCCAAGCCTGATGACCGGGATTTTGACCGCCAAGGCCGACCTTCGTATCGCCGGCACCCTCGTCAGGATCAACGGCGTTTCCGGCACAATGGGCGGCAAGCCGTTCACCGGCTGGGCGTCGGTCGATTTCACCAGCAAGCCGTTGGTGAAGCTCGACCTCGACATGCAGGACCTCATCATCGGCAAGCCGACGAAGACCGCTGCGCAGGCATCGGCGCCATGGAGCGACACGCCATTCGATCTCGGCGGCCTGAACTATGTCGATGCAGAGGTTCGCATCTCCGCCGCGCGCCTCGCCTATGGCGATCTTCGCATCGCGCCGCTGGCGCTGGGCGCAACGCTCGATCGCGGCATCCTCGCCACGAAGGTCGAGAACCTCGGCATCTATGAAGGCCTCGCCAATGGCGCACTGACGCTGGATGCATCCGGCGTGACGCCACGCCTGTCGTTGCAGGGCGACCTCACCGGCATCCGCGCACTTCCCCTGCTCTCGGGGCTTGCCGATTTCGACCGGTTGGAAGGCAAGCTGCAAGCCAAGTTCGAGGTGCAGTCCTCCGGAAACAATGCCCGCGCGATGATGTCGAACCTCGAAGGCACCGCCTTCCTTGATTTCCGCGACGGGAAGATCCGCGGCATCAATGTCGCGCAGATGATCCGCTCGCTCACTGCCAGCACGTTGAACGGCTGGCAGAGCGACGAGGTGCAGGCGACCGACCTATCACAGCTCAGCGCCTCGTACCGCATCACGCAGGGCAAGGCCGAGACCGGCGATATCGTCCTCGCCGGCCCGCTGGTGCGGATGCGCGGCGCGGGCACTGTCGATCTCGGCGGCAAGGCGCTTGACTTGCGGGTCGAGCCCAAGCTGGTGATGTCGTTGGAAGGCCAGGGCGGCACCGCCGATCCGGTCGGTCTCGGCATTCCGGTCATGATCCAGGGACCGTGGGCTGCTCCGAGGATCTACCCGGACATGGCCGGCATCCTCGACAATCCCGACGCCGCCTATGCACGGTTGCGCGAACTGGGGCAGGGACTGTTCGGCACCGACCCCGGCAACAAGTCCGGCAAAAGTCTGGGTGAAACGCTGGGCGGCATGCTCCAGCAGGGGTTGGGCGGATCGCAGCAGCAGTCCGGCAGCGCCCCCGACAAGCAGGACAGCCCAGGCGGAAACGACGGCGCATCGGCCATTAACGGTATCCTCAAGCAGCTCTTCGGTCGCTGACGACCGCTGCAACCTAACCATATCGCCAAGACTGGCATCCGCCGCAGCCGAATTGTGTTAGAGCTTTGCCTCCAATGGCAATCAGATCCGAAGCTTGAATACCAACGGCAGCTGCATCGATCTCCATCGTCATACTCGGGCTTGGCCTGCCCATGCCAAGGCAGATGCACCATCCGCGGGTACAGTATTTTTGATTTAATGCGATGCCGGGCGATCAGGCTTGGCCCGCACAAGAGGAACGGTATGGCCGGGCAACACGACAAGGGCTGGTGGCGGCGCGGCGGCCTGTTCGCCAAGTACGTCGCGTCGCTGGTCGGACTTGTGCTGTTCGTGCTCGCGATCAACGCCGGCCTCGAAACCTGGATGATCTATCGCGAAACGCGGGCGAACCTCACCGCTGCGATGGGCGACAAGGCGGAAGCGGCGGCGCGGCGCATCGCGCAATCGATGTCGGATCTCGAGCGGCAGGTGAGTTGGGTGACGCGCGCCAGCGTCGCCACCATCGAACAACGCCAGACCGACTACGCCCAGCTATTGAACCAACAACCCGCTGTGAGTCAGATATCCAAGCTCGACGGATCAGGACGCGAACAGCTGCGCATGACGCGCACTGCGGTGACGCTCGACAGCGGCGTCAATTTGTCCCGCGATATCGCTTTCACGCAGGGTGTCGCCAGGGGCGCCACGTTCGCGCCGGCGATTTTCCGGGGCGGCCAACCCTTCATGTCGATCGCGGTGGCGCATTCAGGACAAGACGCCGGCGTCACCGTCGCCGAGATCGACTTGCGGTTTCTCCGCGACTTCGTCGAGGCCGGACAGATCGGCAAGCACACCACCGCCTATATCGTCGATCCCGCGGGACGGGTGCTGGCGCATTCCGGATCGAGCCGCCTGGTCGGGCAGGACTGGGCGACGTTGCCACAAGTCGCCGCGCTGCTGAAACCCGACGGCGCACCGCTCGACGCCGGCACCGCGCCTGACGGCCATGCCGTCCTCACCGCCGCGCAAAGCGTTCCCAAACTCGGCTGGTTTGTGGTGTTCGAGCAGCCGACCAGTCAGGCACTTGCACCCGCGCGAGCGCTGCTGCTGCGGATCGCGGCACTTGCCGCGCTCGGCCTTGGCGTCGCCATTCTCGCCGGCATCCTGCTGGCGCGCCGGATGGTGGGACCGATCAACGCGCTGCGCTCCGGCGCGCGACGGCTCGGCGCCGGGGATTTCGGCCATCGCATCGAGGTCAGGACCTCCGACGAGCTGGAAGAACTCGCGGATCAGTTCAACAGCATGGCCGGGCAGTTGCAGGAAACCTATTCCGGACTGGAATCCAAGGTCGCGGAACGAACCCGCGATCTCGCGCAATCGGTCAGCGAGCTGGCGACGGCGCGAGATACCGTGCAGCGTCAGGCTGACAAGCTGCAGGAGCAGACCGATCAGTTGCAGCACTGGAATCGCTCGCTGGAGGACCGCGTCGCCAAGCAGCTCGACGAAATCGAACGCATTCGCCGGCTGGAGCGATTCCTCGCGCCGCAGGTGGCGCAGCTCATCGCTTCGTCCGACGGCCACGATTCGCTGCTCAACAGCCATCGCCGCGAGGTGACGGTGGTATTCTGCGATCTGCGCGGTTTCACCGCCTTCACCGAAAGCTCCGAGCCGGAAGAAGCGATGAACGTGCTGCGCGAGTATCACGCCGCGCTTGGCGAATCGATCGTCCGCTACGAAGGCACGCTCGACCGCTACGCCGGCGACGGCGTGATGATCCTTTTCAACGCGCCGTTGCCGTTTCCCGATCATGCCGAGCGCGCGGTCAGGATGGCCATCGAGATGCGCGACACCATCGAGGTGCTAAGCCGCAAATGGCGCAACCGCGGGCACAACCTCGGCTTCGGCGTCGGCATCGCCGTGGGCTATGCCACGCTGGGGCAGATCGGATTCGAGCGACGGCTGGAATACGCGGCGATCGGCAGCGTCACCAATCTGGCGTCGCGCCTGTCCGACGAAGCCAAGGCCGGACAGATCATCGTCAGCCAGCGCGCTTATGGCATGGTGGAATCCCTGGTCGAGGCGCGCCAGATCGCCCCGCTCAACCTCAAGGGCTTCCATCATCCGATTCCCGTGGTGGAAATCCTGCGCTGGCGCGCCACACAACCCGGCGTCGAAGCATCGGCGCATCAATCGAGCCGTGCGTCCTGAACGCGGCACGCGCCCAGACCGACGAACGTAGTGAACTCATCACCCCTTGGCGCTGACGCCATGCTTCAATAATCTCCGCCGAACCGACCAGTTCATTGCAACCGGAAACCTTTTGATGAAACCCTTTGCCGCGCGATCGCCCGCCCCAGGTTGGTTCAGACGTCGTGTTCCAGCGCTGTTTGCAGCGGTGGCGATCTGCGCCTTGCCTCAATCCGTCCTGGCGGCCAGCGAGGCGCCCAGTAATGCCGCCGCGGTCACCGTCCTGACGGCGGCGAAGTCGTGCTTCTCCGATGTCGTCGATGCATTTGGCCTGCTCATTCCGCGCGAGGAGATCGCGGTGCGCCCGGATCGCCCCGGACTAAAGGTCCAGGAGGTGCTGGTGGACATCGGACAGACCGTCACCGCGGGACAGGCGCTGGCCAGGCTCGGCCAACCCGAGGGCGGCGCGTTGACGGTTCAGGCGCCCGCCGCCGGACTTGTCAGCGCCTCGACCGCCGTGGTCGGCGCGACGGCGTCCGGCAAGGGCGAAGCGCTGTTCAACATCATCACCGGCAACG
>CAUJJN010000036.1 GCA_963204905.1 Pseudomonadota bacterium | reverse complement strand
GGAATTTCATCATAGCCCCTTCCGTCGACCCACCGTCGAACGCATTCGTTCGTCAACGGCCGGTCTCCTGGCTCGCGGTCGTTATCCGGATCCGCCTTCCCGGGCCTGCTTGGGAGGCCCAGTGGCATTGTGGATCGGATGACCGCTTACAGTTGCGGGGGCAGCCGCGGAATTAGGGATCAATCTCTCGGAAGAGACCTCCCCGCACCGCATTCCCGTTTCACCTCCGTTGGATTATCCTCGGGAGGCACCGATGACGATTGAAAGAAGCACACCGCATTCGCTCGCGCAACCGTGATCGCGTGATTTGTGTGTCAACCGTGCAACATCGAGCCGCTGAAATGCGGAGGCGCGAGGGTATCCTGATGGCCGCGACGTCGAACGTCGCGGCGGTTATCGGAAACGAGTCAGGCCGGCGGCAGCTGGATCATCGACCGCGTCTTTGTCGCGGCGTCATAGACCTGCACCTGCAACATCTGATAGCGGTGCTTCAATGCCAGCCCGGCTTCCTCAGCCGCTTCGACGGTGTCGTGGTGCGACTTGAAGTGGCCGTCCACCACCAGCGAATAACCCTCCGTCGGAGCCTTGTCGGCGCGCACGACGGCTTTGCGCTGTTGCGGTTCGTCGAGTTCAAGCTTCGGCTTCTTCATCTTATCTCCCATGAAGCGATCACGTTCGCCGCGACGGATGCGGTGCCGTGAAAAGATCGCCCCGATTGGCATGTCCTGTGGAGCAACGGCCCGCCGGGTACGCTCATCAACGAGCGTCGGCGAATCTGTCTGCGTTGCGGGTATCCGGCTTTTTATACCGGGCGCGGCAAAGGTACAAAGGATTTTGCCGGCCGACCGGCTGCCCTCGCGGCCCGACGGCGAGTTCCCTGCCGCCGGGGGAGGCCGTGAATCTTCTGAACCGTGCGGCGATTGCTATATATAAAGCAGGCTGGAGATGGTTCCGGCATCTGGAGCGCGAGATGATCGGCGGGAAGCGTCAGCCCGATAAGCGTCGATCCGAGGAAAAGCCGGCCAGGCCGAAACGGCCGCCGCCATCGGACGATGAACTGGAGGACGCGGGCGATATCGCGACGCCGGAGCCCGATCGTGACGACGAGCAGCGCGGGCTGTGATCGCGCGCCGGCCGCGCCCCGCCGTCGAGGAGCTGTCATGCGCCGCCGCTCATCGACAAATCGCGGTTCGGCCTGATAATTGCCGCGCCGCTTGAAAGGGGTCGGCACCGCATGGTCGATGGGGTCGTCAATCTTCCGCGAGAGCACGACGCGCCGTTGCGCACGCTGACGGGAATCTCCATCGCGCATTGGGTGAGCCATTTCTATATGCTGGTGCTGCCGATGCTGTTTCCGGTCCTCAAGGAGCGGCTCGGTGTCGGGTTCGTCGAACTCGGCTTCGCGATCACCGTGTTCGCGATCGTCTCCGGACTGACGCAAGCCCCGATCGGTTACCTGGTGGACCGGGTTGGTGCACGGCTGATCCTGCTGATCGGCCTGGTGGTAGGCGGGCTCGCTTTCGTGCTGCTCGCATTCCAACTGAGCTACGCCAATCTGATCGTCTGTGCCGCGGTGCTCGGCCTCGCCAACAGCGTCTATCATCCGGCGGACTATGCGATCCTCGCGGCGCATATGGACGAGAAGCGAATGGGGCGCGCGTTCTCGATCCATACCTTCGCCGGTTTTTTTGGCGGCGCGATCGCGCCGGCCCTCGTTGCCGGATTGCTGCTGGCGTTTGGCGGGCGCGGTGCACTGCTGGCGATCGGCGCGGTCGGGCCACTGGTGGCGCTGCTGCTCGCCGCGATGCGGATTCCGGATGCGGGCGCCGCGTCGCTGGAATCGGGCGCGGTCACGCCGAAGGTATCGATGATGACGCCGGCAATCCTGTTGCTGACGGCGTTCTTCTTGCTGCTCGGCCTGTCGAACGCCGGCATCGGTTCGTTCGGCGTCGTGGCGCTGATGGAGGGATACGGCAACTCGCTGTCCAGCGCCAATCTGGCGCTGACGTCGTTTCTCGGCGCCAGCGCCATCGGCGTTCTCGCTGGCGGCTGGCTGGCGGATCGCACCGCGCGCCACGGCCAGGTCGCGGCTGTCTGCTTCGCCATCAACGCGCTCATCGTGTTGCTGATCGCGGTGACGACATTGCCGCCGCTGTTGCTGATGGCGGCGTTGACGTTGGCCGGTTTCCTCAGCGGCGTGATCGCGCCGTCGCGTGATATGATGGTGCGCAACGCCGCTCCGCCGGGCGCCGCCGGACGCGCGTTCGGCATTGTCTCGACCGGTTTCAATCTCAGCGGCATTGCCGGCCCGCTGCTGTTCGGCTGGATCATGGACCAGCACATGCCGCACTGGGTATTCGGCGCGTCCGCGATCTTCATGGGGCTGACGGTGCTGTTGGCGCTGGTGCCGGAGCGCAGCACCGATCTACAGAAGAAGCCTGCGGGCGGAATCCTGCCGTCGTGACTTCCCGGCCCATCGACGCGTCATTGCGAAGAGCAAAGTGACGAGGCAATCCAGTTCTTTTCAGGAAAGACTGAATTGCTTCGCTTCGTTCGCAATGACGGCTGGAAAACTCTAGCTTCGCGCGAATTGCGGCGTCGCGCCGGTGCGGCGCGTCAGTCGCTCGCGTTCGGTGTTTGGCCACAGCAACAGCAAGCCGATCACGCCGGCGGCGATCATCACCATCCCGTTGATGGCGAAGCCGTGCAGATAGCCATCGACGATGCTGCCGACGGAATGCTGGATGATGCTGCCCATCACGGCGGGCGCGATGATGCCGGCGAGCGTGTAGATCGCGCCATAGATCGCGATCACCGCGCCGCGCTGCGAGACGGGGGTGAACTCGCTCAGCATCGGCGGGCATACGACATAGATCGCGCCGCACAGGCCGGAGCCGATCACCAGCAACGCGATGCGCATTGCGGCGCTGTCGGCATAGGGCATTGCAAGCAGGATCAGGCCGCCGACGATCAGCGGCGAAGCGCCGAGCACCCCGCGCGCGCCCCGCGTTGACATGCCGCGCGCCACCAGATGCTGCGACAGCCAGCCGGTGAGGAGGACGATGCAGGCGCCGAACAGCCACGGCAGCACCGAGATCAGTCCGGCCGCGTGCTGGGAGAATCCCAGCGCCTGCACGATGAAGGCGGTGAACCAGGTCAGGCCCAGCGACAGCGCCCAATAAGCGCCGAACGTCGCCACGCAGCAGCCGATGAAGGTCGGCGAAGTCAAGAGATGCGCGTAGGAGAAGCGAGCCTCGTGGGCGGCCTCGGTGGCGGTCGGCACCAGCGGGCCTTCCTTGCCGAGCCAGAGCCACACCGCCGACCATAACAGGCCGACGATGCCGAGCGCGGCGAACGCATGGTGCCATGAATAATTGACGATCAGCCAGTTCAGCGACGGCACGGCGAGAATGACGCCGAAGGCCGATCCTTGCGACAGCACCGCGGTGGGCAGCGTGCGCTTCTCGTCGGGAAACCACTTGTAGACCGCGTGGACCGCGACGGAGAATGCCGGGCCTTCGCCGGCGCCGAGGATGATGCGGCAGACCATCAGCGTCATGAAACTGCCGGTTCCGACGATCGGAAACTGCGCCAGGGCCCAGATCAGCGCCAGCGCCAGCAACACCCAGCGCGTGGCGACGCGATTGACGATGAAGCCGACGATGATGGCCGAGATCGAGAACAGGAAGAAGAACGACGACCCGAGCAGGCCGAACTGTTCGGCATCGAGCTTCAGGTCGGTCATGATCGGGACGGCGGCAAGGCCGACCACGATCTTGTCGGCGAAGTTGACCACCATGAAGAGAAACAACAGGAACGTGATGCCCCACGCTCCTTTCGGAGTCGGCTGCGCCGTCATGAGCATTTCTCCCGGCCGCTTCCGGCTTTTGCCGGTTCGATGATGGCCTTGAGGATGCTAACCGCTGATTTGGTTCCGTGGCAATCGTCGATTTTCGCGGAGCAGCCTGTCCGAAGATTGCGCATCTGCAACGAAGCGATGGCGCGCATCGTGATTTGGCATTGCAACACGACTATGCTTGTTGCCAGCGAGCCCAGGTTGCCAGCGAACCCAGGTTGCCGGCGAGCCCAAGTTCGCCGGCGAGCCCAAGAGAAATTCAAGAGAAATTCAAGAGATCGAATGCCCGCCCGATGTTGAACGTCGTCAATCTCAGCAAGAGCTTTCGCTCGGCGCAGGAGACCGTGCATGTGCTGCGCGGCGTCGGCCTTTCGGTGGCGCGTGGCGAGAGCGTGGCGCTCACCGGTGAGTCCGGCAGCGGCAAGAGCACGCTGCTGCATCTGATCGCCGGTCTCGACGATGGTGATGGCGGTGAGATATGGATCGAGGGTGCGAACATCGTGGGCCTGCCCGACGCCGCGCGGGCGGCGCTGCGCCGCACGCGGCTCGGGCTGATCTTCCAGCAGTTCAATCTGGTGCCGAGCCTCTCCGTCGCCGACAATCTTGCGTTCCAGGCGCGTCTTGCGGGACAGCATGATCCGGCGTGGCTCGCGGAGCTGGTTGCGCGGCTTGGCCTTGAGGCCTTGCTGAAGCGTTACCCCGAGCAGCTTTCCGGCGGGCAGCAACAGCGGGTCGCCATCGGCCGCGCGCTGGCGGTGAAGCCGGCCTTGCTGCTGGCCGACGAACCCACCGGCAATCTTGACGAAGCCACCGCCGTCGAGGTGGTGCATCTCATTCGCGATCTGGTGGCGCGGTCCGGTTGCGGATTGCTGATGGTGACGCATTCGGCGCGACTTGCGGCCATGCTCGCGCGGCGGCTGCATCTCAGCAACGGAAAGCTGACATGAAACGCGCCGTCTGGGTGTTCGCTGTGTTGTTGAGTCACTGGCGGCGGCATCCGATGCAGCTTGCGACCTTGTTGGTCGGACTGATCGCCGCCACCGCGCTATGGAGCGGCGTGCAGGCGCTCAACCAGCAGGCGCGCATCAGCTACGACCGCGCCGCCGCGCTGTTCGGTGGGGCGCGCACCGCGATGCTGATCGACCCCGCACGGCCGACATTCTCTCAAGCCGTCTTCGTCGCGTTGCGTCGTGCGGGATGGCCGGTGTCACCGGTGTTGGAAGATCGCGTCCAGGTGAACGGTCGCCCGGTGCGGCTGCTCGGCATCGAGCCGGTGACCATGCCGGCGGCGGCCTCCGGCTCCGCGATCAGCCGCGCCGATTTGCACGCCTTCGTCGCGCCGCCGGGCCGAACGCTGGTGGCGCCGGAGACACTGCGCGATCTCGGCCTTGCCGCGGGCGCGACGCCCCGCGTCAACGATCTCACCGAACTGCCGCCGTTGCAGATGCAATCGCAACTCGCGCCCGGGGTCATGATCGTCGATATCGGCGTGGCGCAACGCGTGCTCGGCAAGCAGGAACAGATTTCGCGTCTGCTGGTCGGCAAGACCACACGGGTCGCGCGCGACCTGCCGGACGAGGTGGCGGGCACGACGCTGCAATGGGTCGCGCCGGACAGCGAGACTGACCTCGCGCGGCTGACCGACAGTTTCCACCTCAATCTCACCGCGTTCGGGCTGCTGTCGTTTCTGGTCGGGCTGTTCATCGTCAATTCGGCAATCGGGCTGGCCTTCGAGCAAAGGCTGCCGACGTTGCGGACCTTGCGCGCCTGCGGCGTCTCCGCGCGATTGTTGAACGTCGTGGTGGTGATCGAACTGGTCTCGCTCGCATTGTTCGGCGGCCTGGTCGGATTGATCGGCGGCTATGTCATTGCGGCAGCGCTCTTGCCCGACGTCGCCGCCAGCCTGCGCGGACTCTATGGCGCGCAATTGCCGGGGGTGCTGTCGCTGCAACCGCAATGGTGGCTGGCGGGGCTTGCCATGAGCGTGCTCGGCGCACTGGTTGCCGCCGCCGCCAGCCTCGTGCGAATGGCGCGGCTGCCGCTTCTCGCGTCCGCGCAACCTCATGCGTGGCAACAGGCGCAGCGGCGCTGGCTGCTGCGTCAGGGCGCGCTGGCGATTGCGATGCTGGTCGCGGCCATCGGCGCTCTGGTGTTCGGCGATTCGCTGCTGGCCGGTTTTGCGGTGCTGGCCGCGCTGCTGCTGGCCGCGGCGCTGGCGTTGCCGGTGCTGCTCGACGGGGTGTTACGGCTGGGCGGCAAAGCCGCGCGCAATGCGCTGCCAGCATGGTTCTGGGCCGACAGCCGCCTGCAACTGCCGGGACTGTCGCTGGCCTTGATGGCGCTGTTGCTGGCACTGGCGGTGAATGTCGGCGTCGGCACCATGGTGCAGAGTTTCAGCGCGACATTCGTGCGTTGGCTGGATGGTCGCCTCGCCGCGGATGTGTATGTCAGCGCCGCGAACGAGACGCAGGCGGCCGAGATCCGGCGCTGGCTCGCCGCGCGCGACGACATTGCCGCCGTGTTGCCCGGCGCGCGAACCGAAATTCAGATCGACGGTGCGCCGGTCGAGTTGCTGGGGATGGCGGATCACGCCACGTATCGAGACTACTGGCCGTTGCTGCGATCGCTTCCCGATGGATGGACTCGCATGCACGCCGGCGATGCCGTTTTCATCAGCGAACAACTGTCTCGCCGACTTCATCTCGATGTCGGGAGCCGCTTGCGGATCGCGGTGCCTGGCGGCGATTGGTCGTTGGCGGTGGCGGGCGTCTATGCCGACTATGGCAATCCCAAAGGACAACTCGCCGTCGATATCGATGCGCTGCTGAGGCATTTCCCGGACGCGCCGCAGACCCGCTTCGGGCTGCGCGTCGCGCCGGAGCGTATCCCCGGCGTGATCGCGGCGCTGCGCGCGGCGTTTCATCTCGATGCGCGGCAACTGGCCGATCAGGCGACGGTGAAGGCGGAATCGAAGCGCATCTTCAATCGCACTTTCGCGGTCACCGCCGCGCTCAACACCTTCACGCTCGGCGTTGCCGGCGTCGCGTTGCTCACCAGTCTCCTGACGCTGAGCGGATCGCGCCTGCCGCAACTGGCGCCATTGTGGGCCATCGGCATCGCGCGCCGGAAGCTTGCCGGGATCGAACTGCTGAAAACCATGGCGGTGGCCTTCGTCACCGCGCTGCTGGCGCTACCGCTCGGCTTGCTGGTGGCATGGTGCCTGATCGCGGTGGTCAACGTGAAGGCCTTCGGTTGGCGATTGCCGTTCCAGGTGTTTCCGATGCAATTGCTGGAATTGCTCGGTGTCGCCACGGTGGCGGCATTGCTTGCGACCTTGTTGCCGATTCTCAAGCTGGCGCGGATGCAGCCCGCCACACTGATCAAGATTTTTGCCAATGAGCGCTGATCGTCGCCTGTCACGTCGCACGTTTGTCACGGGTCTGGCAGGATTCGGTTTCGGCGGCGCGCGCGCACGGGCGCAAGGGTTTGCCGGACTCGGCGGCGAGGCGACCGGATTCGCGCAGGTGACACCGGGGCGCAAGTTTGCCTTCCCCGAGGACTTCGGCGCGCATCCGGAGTTCCGCATCGAGTGGTGGTACGTCACGGCCAATCTGCGTGACGCCAGCGGTGCGGCTTATGGCGTGCAATGGACCCTGTTTCGGCAGGCGATGGCGCCGGGCCCGCAGCGCGAGGGCTGGGACAATCAGCAGGTCTGGATGGGTCATGCCGCCGTCACCAGCGCGAACGCGCATCGCTTCAGCGAAAGTTTCGCGCGCGGGGGCGTGGGGCAGGCAGGCGTCACCGTGGCGCCGTTCGAGGCGTGGATCGATGCATGGCGCATGGCGGCGGCATCGACGCTGTCGGACGAGACGTTCGCGCCGTTGCAATTGACGGCGGCGGGCGCTGACTTCGACTACGTGCTGCGGCTCGATACCCGTCAGCCGCTGGTGTTGCAGGGCGAGGGTGGTTACAGCCGCAAGTCCGAGCGCGGGCAGGCGTCGTACTACTACAGCCAGCCGTATTTCACCGCGAACGGTCGCGTCAGGATCGATGCTCAGGAAATCGCGGTGTCGGGACAGGCGTGGCTTGATCGCGAATGGTCGAGCCAGCCGCTGGCGGCCGACCAGACCGGGTGGGACTGGTTCTCGCTGCACCTCGACGGCGGCGACAAGGTGATGCTGTTCCGGCTGCGGCAGAAGGACGGCGGGCATTATTTCGCGGGCAACTGGATCGGCCGCGACGGGCAATCGGTTGCTTTGGCGCCGGACGCGATCGTGATGACGCCGCTCGCCTTCACCGATGTCGCGCAACGGCGTGTGCCGACGCAGTGGCGCTTGGCGGTGCCGTCGCGTGGGCTCGCCGTCGATTGCGCGCCGCTCAACGCGCGAAGCTGGATGGCGACCAGCTTTCCCTATTGGGAGGGTCCTATCGCCTTTGGCGGTAGCCACGGCGGCATCGGCTATCTGGAGATGACGGGATACTGATGAAACGCCAAGGGCGCGATCCCGATCAGGATCGCGCCCTTGTTTCTTATGAGATCACCCGCGCGGGTGATATCTGTTTACTTCGTCAACGGGCAGCCGCTGTCCTTCGCGGACGGATAAGCGGTGTCGCCGGGGACGGTGGCCAGCAGCTTGTAGTAGTCCCACGGGCGCTTGCTTTCCTCGGGCTTCTTGACCTCGAACAGATAGAGGTCGGACACCATGCGGCCGTTGGCGAGCACCTTGCCCTTTGAGGTGAAGGCGTCGTCGACCGGCAGTTCCTTCAGCTTCTTGACCACGGCGTCGCTATCCTTGGTGCCGGCGGCCTTCACCGCCTTGAGGTAGGACAGGGTTGCCGAATAGGTGCCGGCCTGGATCATGCTCGGCATCCGGCCGGTGCGCTTGTAGAAGCGTTCGCCGAAAGCGCGGGTCTTGTCGTTGAGGTCCCAGTAGAAGCTCTCGGTCAACACCGTGCCCTGCGCCGCCTTGAGGCCGAGGCCATGCACCTCCGACGCCGTGAGCAGAAGCGCCGCGAGCTTCTGGCCGCCGGCGACGATGCCGAACTCCGCCGCCTGCTTGATGGAGTTGATGGTGTCCGCGCCGGCATTGGCGAGGCCCACCACCTTGGCCTTGGAGCTTTGCGCCTGCAACAGGAAGGAGGAGTAGTCGGAGGTGTTGAGCGGAGTCCGCACCGTGCCGAGCACCTTGCCGCCCGAAGTCGTGACGATTTCGCTGGTGTCTTTCTCCAGCGCGTGACCGAAGGCGTAGTCCACCGTGAGGAAGAACCAGCTGTCGCCGCCGGCCTTCACCATCGCGCCGCCGGTGCCGACCGCGAGCGCGTGGGTGTCGAAGGCCCAGTGGAATCCGTAAGGCGAGCAGTTGGCGCCGGTGACGGCGGATGACGCCGCGCCGACGACGATGTCGATCTTCTTCTTTTCCTTGGTGACTTCCTGCACCGCCAGCGCGACCGAAGAGGTCGTCAGTTCGGTGATCATGTCGACGCCGTCGGTGTCGTACCATTTGCGCGCGATGCTGACGGCGAGGTCCGGCTTGTTCTGATGGTCGGCCGAGACCACCTCGATCTTTTGGCCCAGCACTTCACCGCCGAAGTCCTCGACCGCCATCTTGGCGGCCTCGATCGACGTCTTGCCGCCGTAATCGGCATAGACGCCGGACTGGTCGTTCAGAATGCCGATCTTGACGCCTTGTGCGAGCGCGGGAACCGCCGCCAGCAAGCTGCATGTCGCAACCGCCGCCGACCACACGCCCAACTTCTCGATTCGAGATGCCATTTGTTGCCTCCCAGCAAATTTGTTTCGGTCGATCAATTATGGAAGCCGCGCGGGGGGCGCAACTTCTCCATCAAATCGGCTTTAACAAACCAGGCCAATTGAGTCACGGCCGCCGGTCTTCAACCTTCGGCTGGAGGGTGCACACCCGCTGCGCAAATTTGCGGAAAGCGACGCGTCGCGCGGCTTCGTTGCAGTGCAGCGGAAACGACCGGAAACTCAGACATCTTCTTCGCGCGCGACGGGCTTGCCGAGCAGGCGTCGTACCCGGTTTCGAAGCCGCGGATGCTGGCGCAATCGGTAGGCGGCCCGGTCACGCACGGTATGGGGAACGCCGCGCAGGGTCAGTGCCGAGGTCAGGTCGAACAAGGGAACATGGAAAGCGCCCAGCCGTCTTTTGTAGTCATATTCCCCGATCGAAAAGTCGAACTCGCGAACGCCGTCGGCGTGAAGCGCGGCCATGGTCTGGTCGATCAGCAGGACGCCGGGGGAGTATTTCAGCCAGCGTTCGCTGCCCAAGCTGCTGCGGATCAGGGTCCAGCGCCGGCCGCTTCGCACGCCGAATGTTCCCGCGACGATCTCGTCGCTGGCGGACAACACCGTGATCGTGACAAGGCCCTGCGCGATGCCGTTGCGGACCAGATTGCGGTAGAACGCGCCATTAGCGCCTTCGTTGAGCACGAATCTCTTGCCCAGGGCATTCATGCGCGACCGCTGCTGTTGGTCGATGATGTCGAGGAGATGCAACGCCTCGTCGCGGCCCGTGACGAGGCGGAACAGGTTTGATGGATCCGCTGAGAAGCCGCGCCATTTGCGCCGGAGTTGGGAACGCTCGTTGCGACCGAGCGTGAAACGGTGCGCGTCGAAATCCTCACCGGTAATCACGAGATTGCTGTTGAGCGAGGACTGTCGGGCGGCCGGCAACAGTGTGAGCGGATTGTTGGCGCCCCCGATGACGCGCGGCATCTTTCTCAACCGAATGACGTCGACGCCGCCGGTCGCCCGGCGCAATGCTTTGCGCAACGCCGGCCAGACGGCGGCGGCGAGCGCGGGATCGCACGCCGGGGCCGCGAGCAGCGGTGCGTTGTTGTCGGTCAGATCGCAATCGGCGAATTCAACGATGCGCACGCCGTGCCGCCGATGCCGGATCAAGGGCAGGAGCGCGATCGGGGCGTCGCCTTCATTGTCGTAGGCGATGGCGATCAACGGCTCCATCGCTGTTGGTGCGAACGCGGCATACCAGCTCGCCAGCCAGTCAGGATGCTGAAACGGCGCGTGGTTTTCCGAGCAGTCGGACCAGTCCCATTTGGTGGCGGCGTCAGGCCAGTTCGCGTGGAGTTCGATTCGAACGCGGGAATGGACGTCTTGCCGCTCGCGCGATCCGGTTTTCGAAGTAACGATCAAGTCCACCATATCGCCGCATCGACCCATTGCAGGTGACGATCCCGGACGAGGCTGGAAACGAAAATTCCTCCCGGATCGTCACGGGTTTTGGAAGCCGCTGCAGAAGAGCAGGGCGCACGCCGTGATGTCGTGGCTTACGATAGAGGGAGGTGAGGGATGGTTATAAGCTGCAACGATGTCGCAGCACGGATGATTGGACTGTCGAGGTTAACGACCGATCCGCGTTTCGCGGATCAGGCCGGTTCTTCGCGCGACGTGGACCGGTGGAGCAGATGGCGAACCCGGTCGTGGAGCTTCGGGTGCTGATGCAGCCAGGCCGCGGCGGCGTCGCGCAACGCGAGTGGAACGCCCCGCCAGCTCAGCGCCGCGCTGAAGTCGGCAAGCGGAACATGTTCAGGTCCGAAGCGGCGCTTGTAGGCGTAGTTGCCGATGCTGAAATCGAATTCGCGTACGCCGTCCTGATGCAATGCCGCCATGGTGCGCTCGATGATCAGCCGGCCCGGCGAGCAGTTCGACCACTTGGCGCCGCCGTTGCTGATGCGGATCATGGTGTAGCGGCGGCCGCAGCGCACGCCGAGCAGCGCGGCGACGATTTCGTCACCGGCAGTCAATGTCCCGATCGCGACGTAGCCGCGAGCGATGCCCTCGCGCACCAGGTTGCGATAGAAAGCCGCCTGAATTTCATCGTTCAGAACGAAGCGCATGCCAAGGTCGTGCATGCGCGCGCCCTGCTGCTGTTCGATGGCTCCGAGCACGCGCAAGGCGTCGTCCGTTTCGGTGACGATGCGAAACGCGGCCGACGGGTCTCGCGTGAACACCCGCCAGCTTCGTTCAAGCTCCTTGCGGAATGTTCGCTCGCGCGCGAAGCGATGCGCCTCGAAATCATCGCCGACAACCAGCAGATTGCCGTTCAGCACGCATGGCTTCGCCCCCTCGAGCGCCGCCAGCGGGTTGGAAACGCCGTCGATCGACAATGGCATCTTGCGCAGCCGGATCAGATCGGCGCCGCCATGGGCGCGGCGCAATGTCTTGCGCAACGCCTGCCACATCGGTTTGGCGAGCGCGGGATCGCGCGCCGCCGGGGTCAGCAGCGGAGCGTTGTAGTCGGTCAGATCAAGATCGGCGAATTCGATGATGCGGATGCCATGTTGCCGCCGCCGGATCAGCGGCAACAGCGCAAGGCGCTCGCCCGTCGTGGCGTCCGAGACCAGCGCGATCAGCGGCTCGACATCGGCATCCGCGAAGGCCTGGTACCACGCGCGTAGCCAGCATGGGTCTTGAAACGTAGTGTCCGCGCTGGCGGGGCGAGACCAGTCCCAGCGAGGCACTGCCTCGCGCCAGTCCCGCAACACGTCGACCGTGAAGCGCGCCGCGCGCGCGGTGCGGCGCGCCGACCTCGGACTATGGGTGGTGATCACCGTCACGCTCGCCTCGCGTCGCCGCCGCGTTACGCGGCCTTGGGAAGATCGACGATCTTGCCGGGCTCGGCGCTGTCGAGACGGAAGTCGATCGGCCGCCGCGCCTTGCGCTCCCGCTTCACCCAACCGCTGTTGCGCATCAGTTTCTGCATCACCGCCTTGGCAAAGAACGCCGGGCCGCGGATGCTGCGGCTTCTTGG
>CAUJJN010000035.1 GCA_963204905.1 Pseudomonadota bacterium | reverse complement strand
TCACCATGATCTGCGAGCGGCCGAAGATCGGCCCGCTGCGCGACACCATGCGCGAACGGATCGCTGAAATCACGGGCCTGCCGCTCTCGCGCGTGGCGGTGAAGGCGACCACCAGCGAACGGCTCGGCTTCACCGGTCGCGAGGAAGGCATCGCCGCCACCGCATCCGCAACGATCCGCCTGCCGTGGGAAGACGACGGCGAGGCCGCCGACAAACGGAGCGCATGACATGCGCGGCAGCGATGCACGTGCCCTCGCCCGCTCGCTGCTCGATCTCTGCCGTATGCGTAAACTCACCGTCGCCACCGCCGAGTCCTGCACCGGCGGATTGGTGGCGGGCGCGCTCACTGACATTCCCGGCTCGTCCGACGTGATCGATCGCGGCTTCGTCACCTATTCCAACGACGCCAAGCGCGCGATGCTCGGCGTCAAGACCTCGACGCTCGACACCTTCGGCGCGGTCAGCAAGGAAACCGCGCAGGCGATGGCGATCGGCGCGCTGGAGCGCGCCGGCGTCGATCTCGCGGTCTCGATCACCGGCATCGCGGGACCCGGAGGCGCAACGCCGAACAAGCCCGTGGGGCTGGTGCATTTCGCGGTCGCCGCGCGCGACGGCCGCATCCTGCATCGCGAATGCCGCTTCGGCGCGCTCGGCCGCAGCGTCGTGCGCGAACGCTCGGTGATCGAGGCGCTGCGCATGTTGACCGAGATGGCACGCGGTCCCAAGGCGCCGGCACCGAAGAAGCGTGAGCCTGCCGTGCGGGCCGTGCCGCGCGTGGCGCGTGCGCCGCGCCGCGTCGCGGTGAAGCGCCGCGTCCCGAAGCGCAAGGGGAAATAAGTTATCTCGTCATTGCGAGAAGCGTGAGCGACGAAGCAATCCAGTCCTTGCTTCGTGGCCTTCTGGATTGCTTCGCTTCGCTCGCCATGACGGAGAGGTTGCCGCGCTCAGCTCGTCGAGCCGGCGAGCGCGCCGGGGCGGCCGTAGACTTTGTCGGCTCTAGCCTCGAAGGCGATAGCGAACCTCTGGAACGCGGCGTCGAACATGCTGCCCATCAGCATCGCCAGCATCCGGCTCTTGAACTCGTAGGAGATGAAGAAGCCGACGTCGCAGACGCCCTCGCCCTTCGCCTCGAAGGTCCAGCGGTTTTCGAGCGAGCGGAACGGGCCTTGCAGGTACTCGACAAGGATTTTCAGGTTGGGACGATCGAGCGTGACGCGACTGGTGAAACTCTCGCGCACCAACTTGAAGGACACCGTCATGTCCGCAACGATGACTTCCGTGCCGTCAGGCTTCTGCGTGCGCTGGCGCACCTTCAGCGCGCTGCACAGCGGAACGAATTCAGGATAGCGTTCGACATCGGCGACGAGATCGAACATCTCGGACGCGCTGTGGCGAACGCGGCGCTTGTTGGCGAATTGCGGCATTCTCTCGAACTCAGCCGAACCTGGCGGCACGCGCGGCCCGCAGCTTGGCGAAGTCGTCGCCGGCGTGATGCGAGGAGCGCGTCAACGGGCTTGCCGACACCATCAGGAAGCCCTTGGTGTAAGCCACCGTCTCGTAGCCCTTGAACTCGTCGGGGGTGACGTAGCGCTTCACCGCATGATGCTTGCGGGTGGGTTGCAGATACTGGCCGATGGTGAGGAAATCGACCTCGGCGGAACGCAGGTCGTCCATCACCTGCAGGACTTCGTGACGCTCCTCGCCGAGACCGACCATGATCCCGGACTTGGTGAACATCGTCGGATCGAGTTCCTTCACCCGCTGCAACAGCCGGATCGAATGGAAGTAGCGCGCGCCCGGCCGCACCGTGAGATAACGCGAGGGCACCGTCTCCAGATTGTGGTTGAAGACGTCGGGCTTAGCGGCGACGACGACTTCGAGCGCGCCTTCCTTGCGCAAAAAATCCGGCGTCAGGATTTCGATGGTCGTGGTGGGGCAATGCGCGCGGATGGCGCGGATGGTTTTGGCGAAGTGCTCCGCGCCGCCGTCGGGAAGATCGTCGCGATCGACCGAGGTGACGACGATATGGGCGAGGCCGAGCTTGGCGGTCGCTTCCGCCACATGCTCCGGTTCCGACGCATCGAGCGCACCGGGCATCCCGGTCTTGACGTTGCAGAAGGCACAGGCGCGGGTGCAGGTGTCGCCCATGATCATGAAGGTGGCGTGCTTCTTGTCCCAGCACTCGCCGATATTGGGGCAGCCCGCTTCCTCGCAGACGGTGACGAGCCCGTTCTCACGGACGATATTGCGGGTGTCGGCATAACCGCGCGTATTCGGCGCGCGCACCCGGATCCAGTCCGGTTTCGACGGCGACAGCGCATCCGGCCGGTGCGCCTTCTCCGGATGCCGGGGGCGAATCTGCGTGGTGGAAACGGTATCGACGACGACAACCATGGTTTTTCCGTTCGAACGCGCCAAGAGGAACCCGTTCCCGGCCGCCCGTCTTAGGTAGTCCCCCCCGGCAGTTGCCGCAACCCGCTCCGTCGTTGCATCCCCGGCCGCATCGGCCTAAGCCGGTGGAACAGCTCTATCGCCCCATAAGCCGTCCGATGCCGCCCCGCCCCTCTGCCTCCCGCCCCGGTGAATCCGCCACGTCGATTGTCCCGGCGAAGCTCGGGCGTCCGCTGACGCAAAAATTCTTCGCGCGCAGCGTGCACGAGGTCGCGCCGGACCTGATCGGCGCGACGATGCTGGTCAACGGCGTCGGCGGTATGATCGTCGAGGTCGAGGCCTATCACCAGACCGAGCCGGCGGCGCACTCCTATCGCGGGCCGACGCCGCGAACCATGGTGATGTTCGGGCCGCCCGGCTTTGCCTATGTCTACCGGTCTTACGGCATCCACTGGTGCATCAATTTCGTCTGCGAGAAGGAAGGCTCGGCCGCCGCGGTGCTGATCCGGGCGTTGCAGCCGACCCAGGGCCTCGCCGCGATGCGCCGCCGCCGTGGCCTTGAGGACGAGCGGACGCTGTGCTCGGGGCCGGGCAAGCTCGCCAGCGCGCTGGCCATCACCGACGCGCAGAACGGGCTGGCGCTGACCGCACCGCCATTCGCGATCCACGCGCGGACGTTCACCCCGGAGATCGCGACCGGCGTTCGCATCGGCATCACCAAGGCGGCGGAGCTGCCGTGGCGCTACGGGCTGAAAGGCTCGCGCTTCGTCAGCAAGCGATTCGTCTGACGCGTTTCCCTGTCGCTGCGAGCTAAGCGAAGCAATCCGGAAAGCCGCACGAACGAGCTGGGTGGCTTCGCCGCCTGGCGCCGCGCAATGACGATACTAGCTGCGGCGCTGTTTGAAGTCGGTCAACAGCGGAGACACCACCAGCGGCATGATCGCCACCGCGATCGGCAGGAAGGCAAAGGCGGCCTGCCCGGTGATGTCCCACAGCCCGCCGCCGACGATTGAAATCAGCACCGCGACGCCGTAGCCCACGGTGAACATGCCGGCGGAGACACGCGGCACATCGTCTGGCGCGAACAGCAACGCCGGCAGGCTGAGCAGCAAGGTCAGTCCCCAGGCGCAACTGAATCCGATCACCGCCGCGCCGAACACGACGGTCCACACCGACGTCGAAAACACGATGATGGTGACGCCGAGCAGACTGAAGAGACCGGCGGCGACCAGCGGCCACCTCTTGCGTTCAAGCCGCCCCGCCGCGAGCAGCAGGATGAACGACGCCGGCAATTGACCGGCATTGAGCGCGGACAGCGCCGGGCCGATGTAATCGGTCTGGCCCTGTTGCAGCAGGAAACCCGGCAGGAAGGCGTTGGTGCAGAAATAAGCCTGGTTGTTGGCGCTCATCGCGAGAGCGATCTTCCACAACAGCGGATCGCGCCAATTCGGCATCCAGTGCCGATGCCGTGCCGCGGCATGGCCCTCGCCGCGCGGCTGCACCAGAATGATCATCAGCGCGATCAGCGCCGGCCAGATCGACCAGAACACCAGAGTGCCGCGCCAGCTTCCCGCCAGCATCGCCAGCAGCGCGCCGACAAAGACGACCGGAAGAATTTCGCCGACCAGAAGGCCGTTGGTATACAGCGCGGTGGCGAAGCCGATCCGGTGCGGGACCCATTGGCGCACCAGCGGCGGCAGCGCCGGTTGCATCACCGCGACGCCGGCGCTCATGATGATGGTGGCGCCGAACAGCACCATGGTGTCGAACGCCATGCCCCGCAGCGCCGAACCGATGGCGGTCACCACCAATCCGACCACCAGCGCATTGGTTGCGCCGACCCGCGCGATCAGGAGCGAACCCGGGATCGCGGCGAGCGCGAACAGCGCCGGCGGAATCGCATTGAGAACGCCGACCTCAGTGCCCGTGAGCTTGAGGTCGACAATAATCAGCGCCAGGATCGGCGGGATGGCGAGGATGGTCAGCCGCGACGCGTTTCCGGCCAGCCACAGCAGCAACAGCGGCATCGCCGACGAGGTCCGCTGCGTCGTGTCCTGAGTCGTCACTCCGCGGCCTTCAACCGATCGAGCGCCTCGGCGATCTTCGTTTTGCGGGCCATGGCATCCTCGCGCTTTTCGCGTTCTTCCTCGACGACGTCTTCCGGGGCGTTGGCGACGAACTTCTCGTTGCCGAGCTTGGCGTCGACCCGCTTGATATCCGCCTCGGCCTTGGCCATTTCCTTGGCCAGCCGCGCCTTCTCCGCCGCGAGATCGATCACGCCCTTGAGCGGGAGCGCGGCAACCTCGCCGCGCACCAGAAGCTGCATGGCGCCGTCGGGCGCGCGATCGACGAACGTGATGTCCGCCAGCCGCGCCAGCCGCTTGATGACGTCGCTCCAGCGTTCGGCGCGCGCTTTGGTCTCGCGCGATGCATTGGCGAGCATCAGCGGCATCAGCGTTGCCGGCGGAATGTTCATCTCTGCGCGCGCGGAGCGGATCGCCGTGATGAGATCCACCACCCAGCCGATTTCCGCTTCCGCCGCCGGATCGGAAAACGCCTCCATTTCGGTCGGCATCACCAGCGCCACGCCGGCGGTATCACCCGGCACGCCCGAGGTCGGGATCACCACGGTGGTCTGCGGCCGCAACGGCCATTCGGTGAGGACAAGGAGTTGCTTCCGCGCCGCCGTCACCGCCCACAATTCCTCGGTGATGAACGGCATGAACGGATGCAGCAGCTTGAGGATCTCGTCGCGCGCCCACGCCACCATGGCGCGGGTCTCGTCCTTCGCGGGACCATCCGCGCCCATCATCACGGGCTTGGCGAGTTCGAGATACCAATCGCAGAACACGTTCCAGACGAAACGATAGATCGCGCCGGCGGCGTCGTTGAAGCGATAGCTTTCGATCGCCTGCGTCGCCTCGCGCGCCGCCACCAGCGTCTCGTGCGCGATCCAGCGGTTGAGCGTCTCCTTTGCCTGCGTCGGATCGAAACCTTCGGGCAGCACGCACTGGTTCATCTCGGCGAAGCGGCAGGCGTTCCACAGCTTGGTCGCGAAGTTGCGATAGCCCTCGACGCGGCTGGTGGCGAGCTTGATGTCGCGGCCCTGCGCTGCCATCGCGGCCAGCGTGAAGCGCAGCGCGTCGGCGCCGTATTGATCGATCAGATTGAGCGGATCGATGACGTTGCCTTTCGACTTCGACATCTTGGCGCCCTTCTCGTCGCGGACGAGCGCGTGGATGTAGACGGTCGGGAACGGCACATCCTTCATGAAGTGCAGGCCCATCATCATCATCCGGGCAACCCAGAAGAAGATGATGTCGAAGCCGGTCACCAGCACGTTGGTCGGATAATAGCGTTCGACGTCCTTGGTGTCGTCCGGCCAGCCGAGCGTCGAGAACGGCCACAGCGCCGACGAGAACCAGGTGTCGAGCACGTCTTCATCGCGGGTGATGAAGCCCTCACGCAGGGCCGGGTCCACCGCCATGTCGTGGCCCTGCTCGGCGGTGATGACTTCCTGCTCGACATAATAACCGAGCGCGTTGCCGACCGCCTCTTCCTCGGTCTCGGCGACGAACACCTTGCCGTCCGGTCCGTACCACGCCGGGATCTGATGGCCCCACCACAATTGTCGCGAGATGCACCACGGCTGGATGTTCTCCATCCACTCGAAGTAGGTCTTCTCCCAGTTCTTCGGCACGAACTCGGTCGCGCCGCTGCGCACGGCCGCGATCGCCGGCGCGGCCAGCGTCTTGGCGTCGACGTACCACTGGTCGGTCAGATACGGCTCGATCACCACACCTGAGCGGTCGCCGTGCGGCACCATGTGCACGTTCGGCTCGATCTTCTCCAGAATGCCGCTCTCCTCAAGCCAGGCGACGACCTGCTTGCGCGCGGCGAAGCGATCCATGCCATGCAAGGTCGCTGCGTGCGGCGAGGAGTTTAGCGGCAACCCGTGCCAGTAGGCTTCGTTGTCTGTCAGCGCGATGCGACCCTCGATATCGAGCACGTTGATCTGCGGCAGATCGTGACGCTTGCCGACCTCGAAGTCGTTGAAGTCGTGCGCCGGCGTGATCTTGACGGCGCCCGAACCCTTTTCAGGATCGCTGTACTCGTCGGCAACGATCGGAATGCGGCGGCCGACCAGCGGCAGGACGACGTGCTTGCCGACCAGATGGCGATAACGCTCGTCGTCGGGATGCACCGCCACCGCGCTGTCGCCCAGCATCGTCTCCGGCCGCGTCGTCGCGACCACGATGAAGGTCGACGGATCTTCCGGATTGAAGGTCTTGCCTTCGAGCGGATAGCGCAGATGCCACAGGCTG
>CAUJJN010000034.1 GCA_963204905.1 Pseudomonadota bacterium | reverse complement strand
CTTTGTTCCAGCCCTGCGGGTGCCAGTCGATCGCCTCCGGTCCACCGACCGTCATCGAGGTCGCGATGGGCGCGGCCCGAGCAACAAAGGAATGAGACACATGGCTACCATCGGCACCTTCGCTTCCACGGGCAACGGCTTCAGCGGCTCGATCAAGACCCTCAACCTCAACGTCAAGGCCAAGCTGGTCCGCATCGAAAACCCCTCCGACAAGGGACCGCACTTCCGCATCTTCTCCGGCAATGTCGAACTCGGCGCCGCCTGGCAGAAGGTCTCCGCAGAGGGCCGCGACTACCTCTCGGTAAAGCTGGACGACCCGAGCTTCCCCGCTCCGATCTACGCCACCCTGATCGAGGTGGAAGGCGAGGAAGGCCTGCAGCTGATCTGGTCCCGCCCGAACCGGGACTGAGCATCCCGCCAGAGGACCCCGCCGCACAGGCGGGGTTCCTCTCAGCTATAGAGAAGCCGGAACCAGGCATCGAGCCTGGCCCCGGCTTTTTGCTGCCATCCGGTTGGGGAAGGTCTGCTCAGATCGTCCGAGGATGCCATGGCGTTCCGAAGGCCCCAAGGACTTCGTGGTACCCCCAAAATGCTGACGCATTTCGGCTCCCCCACTCGCCGGCTCCGCCGGTCGCGTGCCGCGCTCCTTGACCCCTCCGGCCCACCATGACCGCCGGTGTCATCTTTCACCAACATCAAGGAGATGAACATGTCGATCGATCAACACATCGAGGAGCTTCGGGCCGAGGCCAGAAATGCGATCTGCCGGGACGAGCGTCGCTGGATCGAAGAGGAGCTTGCCAGGGCGCTGGCCGAGCGTGAAGCCATCTGGGCCGAGCAGGAGGCGCTGATGAGCGCCGAGCCTCCTTTCTAGGGGGCTTTCGCCCTGACACCTAACCTCATAAGCCGGATCGACCGGCCTATGAGGTTCGCCGAGCCCGGCGATCATGCGGCCGGCGGCCCGTTCGTGGACCGTAACCGCGCGTGCGTTTGCTGCGCAGCAGCTCCAGAAAGAGCTGCACCGCGTCTTCCTCTTTGTTGAAATGATGTTGCATGATCTGCCCACGCGCGCCGATGCGTCCCCATCTGCGGGTCAGGCAGACGTCTCCGAACAGCGTCGCCTCGATCGACATGGCATAGAACCGGGCCATGTTCTTCGTGGGATCCATCCGCTCGACGTAAAGCTGGTAGGGTTGCGCGATCATAGGGACAGAATCGCGCTTTACGATTTCAAGGTCCAACGACTTCTATGAATCGGTTGCCCACGGCCGATTCATTCCGGTGATGGGTCAGCGCAGCGGCTCTGCCGTGGCCCTGCCATCGACGATTAGGCCATTCCTCGATCAACGTCGCGTCCTGACTATGGGCCGTACGTCCATATCAGGGCGTATCAGGAAAGTGGAAGATTCCCTTTCCGGTCGATGCTTCAACGATGCGCACAGGGAAGTTGGGCGAGCCCCTTCGGGGACGGCTCTACTCGCACCGCAAGAGCGGTGCTCCCGGAGCCGCAAGCGGTCTCCGCGCAGTCGCGTGACGATCCTCTCGCGGCCACGGGACCGTCCACAAATGATGGCTTTCGAAGCACCGCTTACCGAGGAAGATCAGGCACTGGTCCTTCCGCGATGTCCCATATCCAGGAGTCCATTTCACTCTCCGAGACAAGCAGATCGAGCGTCTCGCGATAGGCGCCATCCGCGTCATCGGGAACGATGTACATCGCGATGGGCTGGCCGCCTTCACGGGTCAGCACGACGCTCGCCATCGGCTGTGCCGGCGGCAAATTGTAACGCAACCCCTTCACGGATATGGAGCCGTGCTTCGTGAGCGCGTCAAGCAGCATGCCTTCGTATTGGCTCTCGAATGGAATCCACCGTTCGCTGACCATCATCAGCGCGATCGCCTCGATGGCTGCGATGCCGGATACCCCGACCCCGAACGTTGCCGCTGCGATGAGATGCGATTCCGGGCTTGCCTCCCAAAGCGCGAGTTCGCGAGAAAAGACCTTGTTCATGCGGCGGGTGACGTCGTCGGCCAGCATGAACGGATACCGGGGGGCGTGTTTGACGATCACACGCGATCCGGACCGAGACGGTTGTATCTCCTTCAACTCTCCGATCAGGATCGCGAGCGAACGGCGGTTGCCCTGTGACTGAACGGCTCTGCTCAGAAATGCCTGGCGGCGCTGAACGATTGCGTCGGCGCGCTCCGGATCGAACATCTCCGGAATATAGAGTGCGTCGGAAAGCGGCTTGCCCTTGGCGCTCGAGCTCGACGCCGCCTCGACGACGAACTTGCGCACCACCGCCCAATTGCGGCGGCCGGCCATCGCCGGCCGCCAGCGATTGAACTGCGCCCGGTCCCACAGGAAATGCAGCATCGCCTTTAACGACAATCGCGCCCCGTCGGTCCTGACGTCGCCCGGATCAGCGCTGTCCCCGATTGCAGGCGCGGTCCGTCCGCCGAGCTTGGACAGGCTGAACCCGAGCTTCAGGGCCGTTGTGCCGTCCTGCACATTCTCGACGATTGCCTCGCCCTCGACCGCGCTCAGGCCCGAGAGGTCGGATGGCGGCTCGTAGGACTCGCAGTCGGGCGCGTGCTGCGCCCCGGTGCCCGGCATCCGTTTCAGGATATGGCGGTCTTCAAACCGCGCGATGTACATCTGCACGCCGTCCGCCTGGCAGCGGCAAAGCGGATGTTCACGACGCGAATAGGCATCCGCCAACCGATCGTCGAACGCGGCATCAGCGATGTCGACATCAAGCCCGCCCATGCGGATATGCCGGCTCATGGTCTTCCGGTTCCTGCGGTCATCATCAGACTGGTCTCCTCTTCACTTATTCTGTTTCCGTTTGCTCCCGCGGTTTCGCCGGCCTGCGGTTCTTTGCTGTTCTTCTTCCGTCAATTGAACTCCGCCGATTCTCATTCTTCCAATTTCAGCTACAATGACGCTCACCGCGAAAGGACAACGGATGCGATCTCCCACAAACGGCAATCACGACGCCCCCAACGCTGCCCCTGCCGACGCGCGGCCAACGTTGCGCCCGATGCCCTTCCTCGTCGCATTGCCCTTCAACGTGCTCGAGGCCATTGGCCGCGCCGGTTTCTACACCACCTGGCATCTGCTCTATTTCGTCGCCTGCGCGTTCCGCGCCTTCACCGGCTTTCTGTTCGTCGCCGGCATCGTCATGTTGCTCGTATCGATCGGTGTCTTCGTCAATCCGAATGCTGCGCCCATGCCGTGGTGGTTTTTCCTTTCCTCCGCGCTCGGCATGTTCGTCTTTGCGGTCGGCTACAATCTGTTCCTCGACTGGTTCGCGCCGCCCGGCGCGGAAGATCCGTTCGACCGGTACCGCCCTTCCGCTAAACGGCGGACTTGACGAAACGGTTCGGACTGGCCTGCGCATCCATGTCCTTTCTCCGGAAGTAGATCGCCCGCCCGCAGCGGATCGGGTCGTGGCCCTGTACGATGATGATCTGCTCGTCCTTGCGCATCTGCTGCGTGATTTCGTGCGGCATGATCAGAGGGCGGCGTTGCAGGTTGAGGCTTTCCGAGCGCCGCGACCCGCTGTTGGAATTACTCCACCCGACATTGCGGGATTTGCCCTCGACCTCGACGGTCATCTCGCCGCATTGCGCCGAAACGTTCCGCGCGGTCTCCAGCGCCTTGATCGCGGCATAGGAGGCGAAGGCGCATCCATCGATCCATGACGTCGCGCCATCCTTGCCAAAATGCCGTTCGAGCTGGCCGACCGACTGGTACATGAGCATCAGCGTGATGCCGTATTTTCGACCGCGATCGCGCGCCTCTTCGAGAACGCGCATATAGCCAAGCAAATCGACTTCATCGAGCATGAACAGGGCCCGGCGCTGAAACGCGCCGTCGGCCTGTGTCATGGCATTGATCAGGGAACCGATGATCACCCGGCCAATGCCCGGATAGGAGCGCAGGATGGCGGCAGGGATGTTCAGGAACACGTCCCTCTTTCCGGCGACGAGATCGCTCGATTTGAACGATCGGCCGCAGACAAGCGCGGCATAATCGTCGAGCGACAGCCACTGCGTATCCTTTGATGCCGTGGAGTACACGCCGGAGAATGTCTGCTCGGTCATGTTGGTGAAGACGCCGAGCGTTTCGCGGATGAAGGCGGACGCCGATGTCTCCTGAATGTCGCGCAGCATGGCGAGCACGGACGGTTCCGGCTCGGAGACGATCTGGCGCAAACTGCGCAGGTTCCGCCGACCGGCATATTCCGGAGAGAGCACCACATGGGCGAGCAATCCGGTCAGAAGATTGTGCGCCTGGTTCTGGAAATAGCTGCCGGTCGAGGATTCGAACCGCGCGCTTTCCGACAGCAGCATGTGGGCTACCGCGACAATATCCTCCTCCTTGTGTTTTGACGTTTCGATCCAGTCGAGAACGTTGAACCCCGTCACTGGATTTGTCGGGTCGAGGACCATGCACTCTCGCCCGAGCGATTGCGTCCGGTGCTCGACGACCATAGGTGCGACTTCGGTCGACGGGTCGAGGCAGATCAATGGCCCGGTATAGCGCAGCGCCGTCGGCACCACGTTGCTGGTGGTCTTGAATCCGCCTGAGCCCGCAAAGAACAGCATATGGGTGGAATCGAAATCCTGCTTATAGGTGAGCAGCGGCGCGGTGCCGCCGCTTCCCCATGTCTCGCGGTCGGCCGGATCGAACGGCACGTCGCGGATCGTTTCCTTGTCGACGCGGTAACGTTCGCCGACGACGATCTCGCCGTCTGGCGGAAACAGCTTTGCGGCGGCCGACATGGTGAGCCAATCGGCATCACCGAAGGTTCCGCGCTTGGCGCGCTTCACCGGATCGGACACGACGACCGATATCCGCGCCGATATCGCGACGATGACGAAACCGACGGCCGCAGCAATGACGGCGAAGAAGTCGAGATAGGACAGCACCTCGTCCCAGGTCACCGAGCCGCTCTCGACGGATGGGGACAGCCGCGCATATTCGCGCAAAGCGTAAAAGCCGGCGACCCCGAGAAAGCAGATCAGGCTGACCATCGCCACCGGCCGGCGGCGGTGCATCGGCAGCGCGAAGACAGTGATCAATCCCGCGATCGGACCGAAGAGCAGATTGGGAACGGGTGCTGAGCGTAAGAACCAATAGGCATTGGCAGGCGAGAACCCGCCCGCCATTGCCTGCCATCTGTACGATGTGATCGCCAGGGTCATCGCTGTCACGACGGCAGGCACGATTGCCCATAACAGCGCCGGCTTCAGTTTCGTCTTTCCCGCCATGACCGGCTTCCTCTTGCTGGCGCTTAGTCGCCGTTTGCCTTCTCGGAATCGTCGGAGACGGGCGATCCCGCATCCGCCGCTTCGGCGTCCTTCATGCGGTCGCGTTGGAACGCCATGCCGCCTTTTGCTTTCAGCCGATGATGCTCGGGCGATCCGACGCGTACGGTCGCGGCTTCCAACAGGACACCGAGCAGGAACGCCCGGTCGGCCTGTCGCAGCCCGGCCTTCACCACCAATCCGCCGAGCGTGATCTTCTCGCGCGCGTCTTTCTTGCGATCCTCTGTCATCGTCTGCCGCCGCTTTCGTTCCAGGGCCACAATCCGCCGATCGAGGCGCTTAAGCAGATGCGCCTGAAGGCCCCTTGGCGCTTTTGCGAAATCGCGCGGCGATCTCCTCGAAGACAGCGTCGAGCTCATTGTCGGGAATATCCATCTCGGCCAGTCCTGCCTTGGCCGCCGCGCGCGCGAAGCGCTCATTGGCCTTGGCGAGGATTCCACGGCGTTTTTCGCGTAGTTTATCTATCTGGGCGTCAATCTCTGAAATCGATGATTTAGCGCGCATTTTCTACCTTATCCTTTCCGGAAGCCTTCCTTTGCACGGCGATTATACCGTGTAGAAACGCATAGTAAAAGATGCTAGTTTGCGGCGAGCCGTGAGGCTCACTTTTGGTCTGCGCCCGCAAGGGCGCATCCCGAGAAGCGGCATCGGTCCTGCGGCCCGATCTGTTCGAGGGCGCAATATACGTCGCGGAACGCGACATGCTTGGGAGAGGGTCTGATCGCATGGCGATCATGTTCGTACGGGCACAGGTGATCAGCCGGGGAGCGGGACGCAGTGTCGTCTCGGCCGCGGCCTATCGCCATCGTACGAGGATGGACGAAGAGCAGACGGGGATGAGCTTCCGGTATGAGGGCGGCAAGGCCGAGCTCGTGCATGAAGAGCTGGCGCTGCCGGATCAGACGCCGGCATGGCTCCGCACCATGATCGATGGGAGGACGATCGCCGGCGCCAGCGAGGTGTTGTGGAATGCCGTCGATACCTTTGAGAAGCGGGTGGACGCGCAGCTTGCCCGCGAGATGATCTTCGCGCTGCCGGAGGAGCTGTCGAAGGCGGAGAACATTGCCCTGGTGCGCGAATTCGTCCGCGACCATCTGACATCAAAGGGCATGGTCGCCGACTGGGTCTATCACGACAAGGACGGCAATCCGCATATCCACCTGATGACCACCTTGCGGCCTCTGACCGATGATGGTTTTGGCAACAAGAAGGTCGCGGTTCTCGGCGATGACGGCAAGCCACTGCGTGTCGTCACCCCGGATCGGCCGAAGGGCAAGATCGTCTATCGGCTGTGGGCTGGTGACAAGGACACGATGAAGGCGTGGAAAATCGGCTGGGCGGAAACGGCCAACAAGCATCTTGCGCTTGCCGGTCACGATATCCGCCTGGATGGGCGCAGCTATGCCGAGCAGGGCCTCGACGGCATCGCCCAAAGCCATCTCGGTCCGGCAAAAGCGGCCTTGGCCCGAAAGGGCAGGGAGATGTACTTCGCACCAGCCGCCCTGGCGAAGCGGCAGGAAATGGCCGACCGCCTTGCCGATGAACCCGGCCTTTTGCTGAAGCAGCTCAGCCGGGAACGTTCGACATTCGACGAGCGGGAAATCGCCAAAGCACTGCATCGCTATGTCGACGATCCGGCGGTCTTCGCCAATATCCATGCGCAACTGATGGCGTCGTCGGATCTGGTGACGCTGAAGCCGCAGCAGATTGATTCGGACACAGGAAAGGTTGCCGACGTCGCCGTGTTCACCACACGCGCCATGCTGCGCACCGAATACGATATGGCGCAGTCGGCGCGGGAGCTGTCGCGTCGATCGGGCTTCACGGTGACGTCCGAAAAAGTCGGTAACGCCATTCGCCTGGTGGAGAGCCGCGATCCGGAGAAGCCGTTCAGGCTCGACGCCGAACAGGTCGACGCCGTCCGGCACGTCACCGGCGATAGCGCTATATCCGCCGTCGTAGGGTTGGCCGGTGCGGGCAAATCCACCTTGCTCGATGCGGCGCGCATTGCCTGGGAGGCGGACGACCGTCGCGTCGTCGGAGCGGCCCTTGCCGGTAAGGCCGCCGAGGGTCTTGAAGAGAGTTCCGGGATCAAATCACGCACGCTCGCCTCATGGGAACTGGGCTGGGCGGACGGTCGGGACACGCTGCAAAAGGGCGATGTGCTGGTTATCGACGAGGCCGGCATGGTGTCGTCGGAACAGTTGGCGCGTGTCTTGAAGATTGTCGAGGACGCTGGAGCAAAAGCGGTGCTGGTCGGGGATCCGATGCAGCTCCAGCCGATCCAGGCGGGCGCGGCGTTCCGGGCGATTGTCGAGCGCATCGGCTTTGCCGAATTGACCGGTGTTCGTCGCCAGCGCGAGCAGTGGGCGCGCGGTGCCTCCCGCCTGTTCGCGCGCGGGAAGGTCGAGGAGGCGCTCGACGCTTATGCGCAACATGACCGCATCGTCCAGCTTGAAACCCGCGATGCGGTGATCGAGCGGATCGTCGAGGATTGGGGGCAGGCGCGGGCGGATTACCGGAAGAAGGCGGAATCGGAAAGCCGCGTTCTCACCGGTTCGGAACTGCTGGTTCTGGCGCAAACCAATGATGATGTCGGAAAGCTCAATCATGCGATCCGCACCGTGATGCGTCGTCAGGAAGCGCTTGGCGAAGACCGCGCGTACCAGACCGAGCGGGGCGCGCGGCAGTTCGCGATTGGCGACCGACTGATCTTCCTCGAAAACGCCCGCTTCTTTGAGAAGCGCGCCGAGCATCTCGCTGTTCAGCAAGTGAAGAACGGCATGCTCGGAACCGTCGTTCGCACGACGAACGAGCGGGGCGAGACGCTGCTCACGGTAAAGCTTGATGCGGGGCGGGAGGTAACCTTCGGCCAGGACACCTATCGCAATGTCGACCACGGCTATGCGGCCACCGTGCACAAATCTCAAGGCGCGACCGTGGACAGGACGTTGGTTCTGGCCACCGGCATGATGGATCAGCATCTCGCCTATGTTGCGATGTCGCGACATCGCGATCGGGCCGATCTCTATATGGCGCACGAGGATTTTGCGCCGCGCGAGAAATGGGGCAGGGCGCAGCGCGTCGATCACGCCGCCGGCGTCACCGGTCAACTGGTCGAAACCGGCGAAGCGAAATTCCGTCCAAACGACGAAGATGCAAAAGAGAGCCCATATGCCGACGTCAAAACCGACGACGGCGTGGTCCATCGCGTCTGGGGTGTCAGCCTTCCGAAGGCTATTGAGAAAGGCAGCGTCGAGATCGGCGACACCGTCACCTTGCGCAAGGACGGAGTTGAGCACGTCACGGTGAAGATACCGGTCGTGGATCCCGAAACCGGCAAAAAGACCTTCGAGGAGCGTGAGGTCGAACGCAATGTCTGGACCGCAGAGCGGGCCGAGACCGCGGATGTACGCCAAGAACGTCTCGCGCAGGAAAGTCATCGTCCGGAACTGTTTAAGTCATTGGTCGAGCGCCTGTCCCGCTCCGGCGCCAAGACGACGACGCTCGATTACGAATCCGAAGCGGGCTACCAGGCACAGATTGTCGACTTCGCCCGCCGCCGCAACATGGATCATGCCATCGAGCTTGCTGCCGGAATGGAGCAGGGGATGGAGCGGCGCCTGTCGTGGATTGGTGCACAACGTGATCGCGTGGCGCGGCTTTGGGAGCGCGCCAGCGTCGCACTCGGCTTTGCGATCGAGAAGGAGCGCAGCGTCTCCTACGACGATCGGGCGGTTCGGACGCAAACGGTGGATCCGGCATATGTCGGTGTATCTGGAATTGCGCCCGCGCAGATTGGGGCGGCTGCCGAACAGACGCGATATCTGCTCGCGCCACAGGCGAGTTTTATCCGCTCGCTGGACGAAGACGCGCGGATCGAGCATCTTGCGTCGACACGGTGGAAAGAGCGCGAGGCGATTCTGCTCCCCGTGCTCGAGCGTATCTATCGCAATCCTGCCGCTGCCCTCGATCGTCTGAACGCGGAGGCGTCGGCCTTTGAAGTCGAGCCACGGCAGCTCGGTGAAAAGCTTGCTCGCAGTCCCTCGATGCTTGGGGCCATGCGTGGCAGCGACAGCCTGGTCGACGGCCAGATAGCGCGGAAGGAACGGGCTGAGGCCGTCGCCGCTGTCGCAGAGCTCGGCCCCCTGGCGCGCAGTCACGCCGAAAACTTCAAGCATGACCGGGCCAATTTTGAGAACCGTGAGCATGCGCGCCGCGCCGCCATGGCGCTTTCGGTCCCGGCACTGTCCCCGCATGCGGTGGCGCGGCTCAATGAAGTCGAGGCGGTTCGCGAGAAGGGCGGCGAAGGCGCCTACAAGACGGCCTTTACCTATGCAGCGTCAGAGCGCTCGCTGGTGCAGGAGATGAAGGCCCTCGGCGAAGCGCTGACCGCCCGCTTCGGCTGGAGCGCCTTTACCGAAAAGGCCGACCAGTATGCCGAAAAGCAGATGGTCGCGCGCATGCCCGAAGGAATGCCAGAGGCAAAACGGCAAGAGTTGACGACGCTGTTTGCGGCCGTGCGCCGTTTTAACGAACTGCAATATCTGGCCGAGCGGCACGATCCATCGCGGGTCATAGCGCCGGCGGCCTACGATCCGGCCACGGCTCCAGAGATGTCCAGGCCACCCGCCTTGCCGATGCTCGCGGCGGTCACCGAGTTCGCGGCAACTGTCGATGATGAAGCCAAAAAGCGTGCGCTGGAGGTTCCCCGCTATAGGCAACAGCGCGCAGCACTTGCTGAGGCCGCGCAGCGCGTCTGGCGCGATCCTGCGGCGGCCCTTGCGACGATTGAGGCTCTGGTCGTCAAGGGCGTCGAGCCCGAGCGCATCGCGCGTGCCGTCGCGAACGACCCCGCGGCTTATGGCGCACTGCGCGGTTCCGACCGCGTTGTGGATCGGCTCATGGCCACCGGGCGGGAACGCAAGGCTGCGGTCGAAGCCGTGGCGAGCGCAGCCGCCAGCGTCGTTGCAACGGGCAAGGCCTGGCAGGGCGCGTTCGACGCCGAGAAGGCGGCCATTGCCGCAGATCGGGAGCGAATGAGCGTACCGGTGCCCGGACTGTCACCACGGGCGGTATCCGAGCTGGCCCGCGTGACGGCCACAGCCGAGAAGTCTCCCAAGGACATAACCCGGCTCGTCCGTTCTCTGGATGCAAAGGTGAGAGCGGAGTTCGCAGCCGTCAGCAATGCGCTCGACAAGAGGTTCGGGCCGAACGCGATTGGACGTGCGCAGGCAAACGTCATCGATCGGGTGCCGGCGGCGCAGCGCAAGGTCTTCGAGGCCATGCAGCCCCGCCTCAAGGTGCTGCAGAATGCCGTTCGCGCCGACAAGGCCCAGGACATCATCGCCGAGCGCCAGATGCGGGCACTCAACCAGACCAAAGGCATCACGAGATAGCAGAAGGGACAAGACAATGGCCGGACAGATAACAACGCTCGACGCGATTGTGCGGGCCGAGCTCGCCATCGA
>CAUJJN010000033.1 GCA_963204905.1 Pseudomonadota bacterium | reverse complement strand
ACGACAACGCCCGCTATAGAGCGGGCGTTACCTTTCCGTCGACCAGTGCGGCCGGGTCATCCGTTGTAGGAGCCCGAAGCGACGCGCGGAATGTCCGAGCGGTCGAGACCGATGTCAGCGAGCTCACGATCGGTCAGCTGCGACAGCTCAGCCAGATTCCGATGATACTCGCGGAACGAGTGGATCATGCGAATGATGGAAAGCAGCATGGTAGTCTCCTGTATTCTCGGTTCATACCTTGATGGAAACGGTGAACCGTTAAGTCGAATATAAACTTCTCCGTGCGATGCAACAGAGTAAATGTTGCGATGCAGCTAATACGATATCGCATAGCTTAAGCAAGGAATGATTAAACATATCGCGCAAGTTGGTGAAGTTCCGTGCAATCGGAGGTCCGCTGCGTTGACGGTTCCGAATGCTTTAGGAATGCAATAATTCTAACTATTTCGCTACCTGGATGGCTTATGGTCACAGTTGGCAGGCTTTCGTCACTTGACACTTGGTTTGAATGCTTTCCTGCTCAGAGACGTTGCAGGCCGTAAAACAGTGCATTCCGGTGCCTGATATATGCGCAATTTGCATAATGATGTTATAAAGTGAATATACATTCATTTTAAAGATTGGCGCCCGAACGATATCGATATCGATATCGATAACCGCTCGGGCACAACCTGAGTCGACTCGCGGCTGCCGGCGGTCGCACTCGGCAAGGGCGCCGCCCGGTATTGCTGTTTCTTGAGTCGATCGTGTCAGCGCTTCTTGTGTTGCCAGGGAAACAGTGCGGCTGGAAAGTCCGCTGCCGACCGATGCTCGCGTTGCGGCGGCAAAACAGCCGATTGCGGGTTCGGATTCGGCTCCAGCACCTTGCGATAGAGATGCCAGGTGGCGTGGCCGAGCAGGGGAATCACCACAGCAAGCCCCAGGAAGAATGGAATGGAGCCGAGCACCAGCAATGCTGCGACGATGAGGCCCCATGCTGCCATGGTGATCGGATTCGCGGCCATAACCCGCATTGAAGTCAGCATGGCGTCCGCAGCGGTCGCGTGTCGGTCCAACATCATGGGGAACGACACGACACTGAGGCAGAGCGCCACCAGCGCGAACAGAAAGCCGACGCCGCAGCCGACGATGATCAGGCGCCAGCCTTCCGGTGTCGTCAGCACACGCGAGGCAAAGCCGGGAATGTCGGCGGCCGGCTCATAGCCGAAGGCCCAGACGTAGATCGCTTGTGCGGTCCCGACCCAGACCACGAACAATGTGAGGAGCAGGATGCCCAGCGCCAGCATTGACCCAAACGACGGCGAGCGCAGCACCGAAGTTGCCTGCCATGCCGACGGCGCTTCGCCCAATTCGCGGTGGCGGCTCAGTTCATAGAGACCGATCGCCGCGAACGGTCCTAACAAGGCAAAGCCGGCCGCCAGCGGAAATAAAAGGGGAAGCACCGAATAGCCGAGAACCGCACGCGCCAGCATCAGGCCGAGCACCGGATAGATAGCACACAGCATGATGGCGTGGCTTGGCACCGCCTTGAAATCGTCCCAGCCGAGGCGGAGCGCCTCGTGCAGGTCGGACAAGCCGATCTTTCGCACGGCCGGCATGATTGGTGCCGAGGCGGCATTGTCGCGGGGAAGCGGCGACGTATTGCTGTAGATGGAGGTTGCCATGGTCGTCTCCCTTGTCGCAGGGACAACACCGACCGTCTCGCAACGGCGTGTGTTGCCGCGATTGGATCACGACCCGACCAGATCCGCGAAAGCAATGATGTGATCTTGCCGCGACCGGTAAGGCAATGTAGCGCCGCGCGAACAGCCTGTCGCGGGTAACGCGTTCAAAATCAGGAGATGGCCCAGTTCTGCTTGATGGTATCAAGTTGCCGCGCGAGCGCGAATTCGATGGCGACCGGCTTGCGACATATTCCCGCGTTGTCACGCAAATGATGCCGCAGCAGGTTTGGAACAAGTTCCCGACATTGGCAATTATAGAGTGACCCGGTAAGGTCACGCGCGATCCGGGTTCCAGTTCTGGGGCCTGTATTCGCCTTGTCGGTTCATTCCGTTCGACCAGCCATCAGGAGCACAATGAGATGAGCATTTTTGGAAAGATCATGGGCGCGATCTTCGGCACCAAGGCCGACGCCGCGACACCAGGAACGACGGCCCCTGCCGGATCGGCTGGTGCGGCGCCCGCTTCGCCCGGTGCCGCGGCCGCGCCGACGGTCGATGTTGCTCCAATTCTCGACAAGGCGGTCTCCGCCAAGGGCGAGAAGCTGGATTGGCGCCGGTCGATCGTCGACCTGATGAAGGCGCTTGATATCGATTCCAGCCTGAGCGCGCGCAAGGATCTCGCCAAGGAACTCGGTTACACCGGTGACACCAACGACTCCGCGTCGATGAACATCTGGCTGCACAAGCAGGTGATGGCGAAGCTTGCAGCCAACGGCGGCAAGGTTCCGGACGACCTGAAGGACTGATCGTTCTTCACCGTCATGCAGCAAAAGGCCCGCAGCGATGCGGGCCTTTTCGTTTGAAGCCATCATGGCCCGAAAAGTGACCTTCAAAATTGAGCGGCGCATGCAACTGACACATCAGGGGTCTTTGGCAATGTCCGCTTCTTCCGGGTGCCGCTCAAGGTAATCCACAACGAAGCTGCAACCCGCGACCACCTTTCGACCGTCGGCGCGGATCAGTTCAAGCGCGCCCTTGATCAGTTCGGATGCGACGCCACGCCCACGCAATGCACGCGGCGTTTCGGTGTGTGTGATGATATCGGTGGTCGCGGTGCGGCGATAGTTTGCAAATGCCATCGCCCCGTCGATGTCCAGTTCATAACGGTTCAGCGCGGTGTTGTCGCGAACGCGACGGCTCGGATCTGGCATGATCTGTCCTGGTAAAGGCTATCAGAGGGGATATCGCTATTTCAGCAGGTCGGCATAGTCCGGATGTTTCTCAATGTAGGCTCGCACAAAGGGGCACTGCGGCACCACTTTCAGCCCGGCGGCGCGAACCTGATCCAGCGCCCCCTTGACCAGTTTCGAGCCGACGCCGCGCCCGGCCAGCGCGTCTGGCACTTCGGTATGGACGAAAGTGATCACGCCGTCGGCGATCCGATAGTAGGTCGCGGCGAGATGGCCCTCGACAGTGAGTTCGTAGCGGTTTTCGTCGGTGTTATTGCGAACGTCGTCGGTCATGGTCAGCGTTGTCCGGACTGAGGTTTGAGGGAATCGTTGAGGATGGCGCGGATCGACCACTCTTCGCCATCGACCGCGCCGCGAATGTCGTCGATCCGCCAAGCGCCATTCTCGCGCACGAAATCGTAGCGGATGATGCTGTCGGCGGCTTTGTCGCGTTTGCCACGACGACCGACGATTTTCGCGGCAACAGTGGCGCTATCGTCGCTCTGCTTTTCACTGCTGGTCGTGAAGGATTTGATATCAGGATCTTGCGAATTCGACACCGGGTCGAATTCCACCGGGCCGGGCTCGCCTTCGGGCGCCTTCGCTTCGGCCTTGTCCCAAAGCGTAGCGAACGCGGTCGAGAGATATTTGGCGCGCGCGGATTTTCCGTGGAAGTCGCCGCCATTCTTTGTCTTTACCGCGCGAGTATAGATGGCATTGACGATCGCGACTGGATCGCCGGATGCAATCGCCGGCGCGGCTTGGACCTGAAGCAGAGGCAACGCGACGGGGAGCGCAAATGCGCCGCCGGTTACGATCAGGTGTCGTCGTGAGAGCATGTCGATCTCCTGTACGCATGGTAGCGATCCTCGCCACCGTCGCAAGCCGAGGGAGAGGGTGGGGAGGATCGCAGATTTGCGTCGCGCGAGGGGCAGTCGGGTTTCAGTGTTCGTCAGGGCCCTACTTGTCCCGGCCATCCACGTTACGCTTGTTGTCGCATTCCTCAAACGAGGATGGCCGGGACAAGCCCAGCCATGACGGTCGTGGTATTGGACGATTTCGCTGGTTGCGCTCTTTTACTCCGCCGCCTCGGTCCGCGATTTTCGTTTCCCACCCGCCTTTTCCAGCACTGGCTTGAGAAACTTTCCAGTGTGGCTGCGGGGAGCCTTCGCGATGTCTTCCGGTGGACCCCAGGCGACGATTTCGCCGCCGCCGTCGCCGCCCTCTGGCCCCAGATCGATCACCCAGTCGGCGGTCTTGATCACTTCGAGGTTGTGCTCGATGACGACCACGGTGTTGCCCTGTGCCACCAACTCGTGCAGCACCTCCAAGAGTTTCGCGACGTCGTGGAAGTGCAGGCCGGTGGTCGGCTCGTCGAGGATGTAGAGTGTGCGTCCCGTCGCGCGCTTCGAGAGTTCCTTCGCCAGCTTGACGCGCTGCGCTTCGCCGCCCGACAGCGTTGTCGCCTGCTGTCCGACCTTGATGTAATCGAGGCCGACGCGATGTAGCGTCTTGAATGTCTCGCGCACGCGCGGCACGGCTTTGAAAAAATCGGCGGCCTCTTCCACCGTCATGTCGAGCACGTCCGCGATCGACTTGCCCTTGAACAGCACTTCGAGCGTTTCGCGGTTGTAACGCTTGCCCTTGCAGACGTCGCAGGTGACGTAGACGTCGGGCAGGAAGTGCATCTCGATCTTGATGACGCCGTCGCCCTGGCACGCCTCGCAGCGGCCGCCCTTGACGTTGAAAGAAAAACGCCCGGGTTCATAACCCCGCGCCTTGGCTTCCGGCAGGCCGGCGAACCACTCGCGGATCGGCGTGAACGCGCCGGTGTAGGTCGCGGGGTTGCTGCGCGGGGTGCGGCCGATCGGCGACTGGTCGATGTCGATGATCTTGTCGATGTGCTCCAGCCCTTCGATACGGTCGTGAGGGGCCGCGCCTTCGCTGGCGTTGTTGAGTTTTCGCGCGATGGAGCGATAGAGCGTGTCGATCAGCAGCGTCGACTTGCCGCCGCCGGAGACGCCGGTGACGCAGGTGAACAGGCCGAGCGGAATTTCCGCCGAGACGTTCTTCAGGTTGTTGCCGCGCGCGTTGATGACCTTCAGCGTGCGACGCTGGTTCGGCGGCCGCCGCTCCGGGATCGCAACGAAACGCTCGCCGGTGAGATATTGCCCGGTGAGCGATTTCGGATTGGCCATGACCTCGTCGGGCGTGCCCTTGGCGACGATGTGGCCGCCATGCACGCCGGCGCCGGGGCCGACGTCGACGACATGATCGGCGAGGCGGATGGCGTCCTCGTCGTGCTCCACCACGATCACGGTGTTGCCGAGATCGCGCAGCCGCTTCAGCGTGTCGAGCAGCCGCGCGTTGTCGCGCTGATGCAGTCCGATGGACGGCTCGTCCAGCACGTAGAGCACCCCTGTGAGCCCCGATCCGATCTGCGAGGCGAGGCGGATGCGCTGACTCTCGCCGCCAGACAACGTGCCGGATGAGCGCGCGAGCGTCAGATAATTCAGGCCGACGTCGAGCAGGAACGACAGCCGCTCGCGAATTTCCTTGAGCACGCGGCCGGCGATTTCGTTCTGCTGCTTGTTCAGCGCATCGGGCACCGAGGCGAACCATTCGCCGGCACCTTTCACCGATAGCTCCGCGATCTCGCCGATATGCTTGCCGCCGACCTTGACGCACAGCGCTTCCGGTTTCAGCCGATAGCCGTGGCAGGCCTCGCATGGCACATCGGAAAAATACTTGCCGAGTTCCTCGCGCGCCCATTCGCTTTCGGTTTCGCGGAAGCGGCGTTCGATGTTGGTGACGACGCCTTCGAACGGCTTCTTGGTGTC
>CAUJJN010000032.1 GCA_963204905.1 Pseudomonadota bacterium | reverse complement strand
CGCCGCGACGGACGCGGTGTTGACGATGGCACCCCGCTCTCCGTGTTCCAGCGGCTCCAGCGACAGCATGCCCTTCGCCGATTTGGCGATGCAGCGGAAGGTGCCGACCAGATTGATCTGGATGATGCGATTGAAGGCATCAACCGGGAAGTGCGTGGCTTCGCCGGTCTTCTTGTCGCGCCCGGCGGTCTTCACCGCGTTGCCGGTGCCGGCGCAGTTGATCAGGATGCGCTCCTGGCCGTGCGCCGCGCGTGCCTTAGCGAAACCGGCATCGACCTGCTCGTCCGAGGTGACGTCGACTTTACAGAACACGCCGCCGATTTCCTTGGCGACGGCTTCGCCCTTCTCCTCGTTGAAATCGAACAGTGCGACCTTCACGCCGTAGGCCGCAAGCGCCCGCGCGGTGGCCGCGCCAAGCCCCGAGGCGCCGCCGGTGACGACGGCAGCGACCGAAGAATCAAGCTTCATGATGTCAAATCCCTTTGCGTTCAGATGCGTTCGATGATGATGGCAGGAGCCATGCCGCCGGCGGCGCACATGGTGACAAGGCCGTAGCGTCCGCCGCTGCGTTCGAGCTCGTCGAGCGCGGTGCCGATCAGGATCGAGCCGGTCGCGCCGATCGGGTGGCCGAGCGCGATCGCGCCGCCGTTGATATTGACCTTCGCGCGATCGAGATTGAGATCGCGAATGAACTTCTCGGCGACCACGGCGAAAGCCTCGTTGATCTCCCAGACGTCGATGTCCTTGGCGGTGAGGCCAGCCTTCGCCAGCACCTTCTTCGCTGCCGGCACCGGCGCATTGAGCATCAGCGTCGGATCGTCACCCTGATTGGCATAGGCGACGATGCGGGCGCGTGGCTTGAGGCCGTGCTTCTCGGCGTACTCCTTGGAGGTGATGAGCAAGGCGGCCGCGCCGTCGACAACGCCGGAGCTGTTGCCGGCGTGATGCACGCCCTTCCATTCCAGGTCCGGATAGCGCCGCTGGATCTGCTTCTTGAAAGTGACGCCACCGCCAATATCGTAGTCGGCGAGTTGCTCGAAGCTCGGCTTCAGCGACGCGAGACCCTCGGCGGTGGTTTCCGGGCGCGGGAATTCCTCGCGATCGAGCGCGACGCTGCCATCCGGATTGAGCACCGGGATCACCGACTTGGCGAAACGGCCTTCATCGATGGCCTTCTGGGCGCGCTGCTGGCTGACCAGCGCCAGCGTATCCACGGCTTCACGGCTGATGCCTTCCTTGGCGGCGATGGCGTCACCGCAGACGCCCTGATGCGACTGCGGGTGAATTTCATCGAGCTGCTCGTTGCCCGAGCCCATCAGGCGCGGCGCCATCTTGGCCGCCGCGCGTTCGGCGGCCAGCGCCTGCTGATAGCTCATCATCTCGGTGCCGCCGGCGATGACGCAATCCTCCATGCCCGACATCACTGACGCTGCGGCGAGGTTCACCGAGGTAATGCCGCCGCCGCAGAAACGGTCGAGCGTGGTGCCGCTCGCCTTGATGTCGTAGCCGGCGGCAAGCGCCGACATACGGCCGAGATCGCCGCCCTGCTTGCCTTCCTGCGTCGAGGTCGACCAGATGATGTCATCCACCGTCGCGGTGTCGAGATGGTTGCGGTCCTTGATCGCCTTCAACACGGTCGAGGCGAGGTTCTGCGGATGCAGGTGCGACAGCGCGCCCTTGCCCGGCTTGCCGATGCCGCGCGGGGTACGAACGGCGTCGATGATGTATGCGTCAGACATGCGTTTTCCTTCGTGTTGCAGGTTATTGCTGGACGGGAGCGGAGCAAGGCCGGGTTCGGACCGCCCGGAGCGCGACATTCCATCGTTGCGGCCAGCCGCACCGCTCGCGCATGCGGTTCGCCGCCCGAATGACATCGGACCCGCACGATCGATTGGGCTTCAGATATTTCTGGCTGGCCGGCATCGAGCACATCTCTCCACTCCGGTCCGGTATCTGGCTTTAGTTAAATGATTAATTAGTTGATTGACCAATTAAATGCCGCGAAGGCCCGATGTCAACCATACCACTTCCCCGACAAGGATTCATATCCTCGCCGACGGTGTCCACTTGGTGATGTCCATTTGGTTGTGAATGCAGGCGGTGCGGCGGTGTTTCGGGACCGCCAGGATAACTTGGGTTATGGATAGAACCCCATAACGAATTTGCCGCCTCGGAAATGAACCAGCCAAGGCAATCAACCTATCTCCGCATGGCCGCATATCGGGACAGGAATTCACGGAAGCAGCGGCCGCCAACCGCTGGCGCGGCTGCGACAGATGCGGCATTCTCGGCCAGACGGCGCGAGACGACTCACTGACGCAGCACGAACTTGCGAACCGGGGACGCGAACAGCCGCGGCGACCGTCTTTCGAACGCCCGACGATTACGGATGCGTTACGCTGATCTCCCGGCGCAGGAATTGCGTGAGCGTCGGATCGCGGAATGCCGGATCGGCATTGGGAAGGACCGGCAACGCCGTTTGCGACAGGCGCGATTGCGTTCGCATAATCGATTGCTTGCGCGCCGTGGCCGCGAGCTCTGGATTAACGCAGCGATCCAGCTTCGTGTAACCCTCCGGGCAATGAAGTTTCTGGGCGGCGGCGCAATCGACGCTTGCGCCCAGGGCGAGCACCAGCAGAACGGGACGAAGAGCAGCGGAAAACATCGATGACCTCTTTCAGAATGCGACGGTGCCGCCGAGCGCGATGATCCAGCCTGTGTAATTCAACCTGGGAATCCCGGTATCGGGGATCGCGCCAAATCCCGGAATGATGACGTCGGGCTTGTCGTGTTCATGGACCCAGAAACGCTCGCCCTTCAGCGTGACGCTGACATTTCGGGCGACCTGCGCCTTTAGCGATCCCCCGACCGACCATTTCGTCTTGGCGGGCGTGAATGCGCCGTCGGTTGCACGATACGCATTGGCATTACGTCGGAACCAACTCGCGTTTCCGCTCAAGGTCCACGTATCATTGATCTGATAGCCATGATCGAAGGCGAGGCGCGCCGTATCGCTGTTGGAATTCAACGGTTCGAGCACGTTTCCGGGGAGGTTCGGATCGAACGTCAGGTTCACCTGTTGCGTCGACCATGAGGCAGCCAGAGTCGAGCGATGCTGGGCATTCCACGCATAGGCAGCAGAGCCGTTGAGGCTGAACAACGCGCCCGGTTGAGTCATGAAGACGCCGTCAAGGCGCGACGCGCCATTCCAGATGTAGGTTGCGCCCCCCACCAACGTCCAGGATCCGGCCTGGTGCGTCAACTGAGCGTTGAACGATGTCGCATCGCCCGGCTGCATCCGGCTCTCCGGAAAGCCAACGCCGATCACGCTATCACGGTCAAACTGGCCACGATGGGTATAGCCCATGCTCAGGGTCATCAGCGTGTTCTCGCCGAGTCCCACATTGGCGCCGAAGGTGGGGCCGATATTGAATCCCTCACCGTAGCCCGCAACCTCGACAAGATCGGGGTCCATTCGCGCCGCGACCTGGGAGGGACCAAGAACGCGGTTGCCCGTCGGCAGATTGGTATTCAGGGAGAAGAACGGCTGGACACCGGGAAGCGCGAGATACGTGACGGTGCCGGACAGCGTCGTGTCGGTCGTCGTCTGCAACGATCCTGTCAATCCGCCGGCGGACGACTGGCGCGCATCCACCCAACCGCCCCGCGCGGTGAACTCGACTTTGATGTCGGTATTGGGCTGTCCTGTAACCTGGAGGGCGAACGGCGAATAGAACTGCGAACCGCGCCCCGGTGATCCGGCGGTGTACCCGGTCGGCGATCCACGCGTGCCTTCCCAGGAAATATAGCGGGTCTCGATATCGAAAACGGAGGTCCACGCCGACTGAACCGCAGACGCCTGAGCCGCCTTGACGACGGCGTCAGCGGCATATGCAGGAATATGCAAGGCGGCCGAGGCACAGAACGCACAGGCCCATAATGGAAGATATTTCACCGAACGCGCCCTATTTTATGGCTCACTGAGTCTTTAATAACTATCTCGCGGCGTGAAGGCGTTTCTGAAATGGCTTCGCCCGCAAGCAGGCACGGAAAACCGCGCCAGCCGGGACACCAAGAGCAGGAGCCCCGGCCGATAGCTTCAACGCCCGCGGAAATTACCGGCGCCACCGGCGAGGACTCCGGCGCCGTCATTGGCAATCAGGCGACCGCCACCCACGTTGGGCTTGATATTGGCCGAAACACCGGGCCTCACGTTCGGGGTCAGCTTGGCGCCGCCGACGGCCGGCTTGTTGGTCAAGGTCGTCACCGGCTTCAGCGGCGCACGGTTCTGGGCACTCGCCGGGCCCGCCACCAGACCCACGCATCCCGCAATAATGGCGGTCAAAACAATATGCTTCATCCAATGCCTCCTTTGATTGAATGAGCCAAAGCCTATAATAGCTCACTGAGCTATTCAAGCCTTTTCTTCGATCGACGAAACCGTCCCGGGCGTCATCCACTGTGCATACGGCGCCGGTTGAACTGGACGGTCGCCCCCTCCCGCAGTAGGCAATCCGAAATGGTCGCAGATAAACCCAAACGGCCGGCGGCAGCGCCTGTGGCTCGCCTTCTCGAACAGGTTGCCCGGGCGATGCACTCGATCGGCCACAATGGCGGATTGTTTCCGGCGCAGTGGAGTGCGCTGAGATATTTTCGCGACGCCGTTCCGCCGCATAACACCGCGGTCGGCCTCGCCCGCTTTCAGGGGCTGGCCTTCGGCCCCGTATCGCGCACAGTTCGCACGCTGATCGAGAAAGGCCTGTTGCAGAAGGCGGGGTCGGCCGGACGCGGCCGCTCGGAAAGCGTCGAAGTCACCAAAATGGGACGCGCCCTGCTCGCGGCCGATCCGCTGCTGGTGGTGGCGCACGCGATCGAAGTGATGCCGCCGCATCAGGTGGAAAGTCTCGCCATCGCCTGCGAGACAATCATTGCCGCGGTACAGGCGCAGCGCGAAGACGACCATCAGAACGGCTGATGTCACGCGACCCGATCATCCTTCGGTCGGGTTCAAACGCTGACCGCGCTGCCTTCGACCGGCCAGGAGGTGGGGAGTTACACCTTCACGGATACTCGGCTCCTCACCCGGCGCCTTCCGCCCTGACCTCCCGATGATTGCGCAGCGCGTCGAGCAGCACGCTTTCATCGAACGGCTTGAGAAAAACTTTCTCCGCGCCCCATACCTCCGCGATCGATGTCGCCGCCTCCAGGGTCATTCTCGGACCACCACCGGTGATGGCGAACACCCGCAGATCAGGCTGCGCCTCACGAATTCTTGATAAGGCCCAAACCGTCAAGACCCGGCATCCAGAGGTCGGTGACCACCGCATCAAATGTCTCGCTCAACAGGCGCTCAAGCGCCTCGTTTCCATCCTTGGCGAACGATACCTCGTGGTCGTCCGCGGACAAGGCCGCTCCAAGCGACTCACGCATCGCCTCAACATCGTCAACGACCAGAATGTTCATTGGCGCCCTCATTCTGCGAAATAGATCGCAACTCGCGTGCCCTTGCCGGGCGTCGATTGAATATCGAGCAGCGCGCCCCATTTGCGCACCACCTCATGAACGACATAAAGACCAAGGCCCGTACCTCCGCTGCCATGGCGCGTCGTGAAAAACGGATCGAGCGCCCGGCGCAAGACGTCTTCGCTCATGCCTTCCCCGTCATCGAACACCGCCAGGCAAACCGCGAACCGTTCGAACGCCGGGCCGCGCGGCCGGCCGATCTCCACCGCGATGCGTCCACCGCCCTTGGTGGCAAACACCGCGTTGGCGACCAGGTTGGCAACCACCTGAAAAACCTCGTGCACAGACAGCACCGGTCCCGCTATCTCACTGTCGCGCCATTCGAGAGTTACGCCCTGCGGAACCACGCTTCGAACCGTATCAAGCGCCCGTCGAATGCCCTCAACGAGCGGCGCAGTAGCCACCAACTCGTCTTTTATTCTCACGCTGGTCAGAAGCGCCGCGACAATCTCGGCGGCGCGGCGCCCGGAATCCACCACGACATCCAGCCAGTGTCGTTTTTCATCGGAACGGTCGAGTTGCTCTGCGGCCCGCTTGGTCAGATTGATGATCGGATGCAACAGATTGTTGATCTCGTGCGCCACTCCGCCTGCGAGTTGCCCGACCGCAGCGAGCCTTTGCTGCTGCACCTGCCGTCGCCGCTCGATCACATCCGCCGTGGTGTCCGAAGCGACGCCGCGATAGCCGAGAAACACGCCATCGGTATCCATCCGTGGAGCGCCACGCAATTCGATATAGTTCGTCTCACCGTCGACACTCCCCCGAAGCGATAGAAGATGACGCAGCGGTTGCGGACCGCCCGCCTCCTTTCCTGCATTGCCCGGCGAGTCGATGCCGCCGGCCAGAAGAACATCGTTCAACAGCACACCGGATCGCAGCCCCGAGAGGGCCGCCGCAGGCCCCGTTGCGAAGGTTACCTGACCGCAACCGTCACTTTCCCAAAAGCTGTCGGACGCGCTTCGCGCAAAATCCCGCAAGCGGTCCGTGGTGGCTTCCAAAGCAATCCTCAAGCCTCGTTCACGTTGCTGGATTTCGATCGAGGTGACGATTCCGAAAATGACGAAACAGAGACACGTCGCGAGATATGTTGCGTTGAGTGCGTAGGGGTTGGCGCCCAGCGCGGGAATGATGTCATGTGCCATCCGCAGCACACCGGCAGCCAATCCGAGCGACCAGCACAACAGGAACAGCAAAACGCGGCGAGACTCATACCGCACCATCGTCAGGGCAACGATTACACCCAGCACCAGCGCCGATATGCCAACAACCGGCGTCAGGCGTCGAAGAATCCGCGCATCCACGAATACCCCAACCGCCGCTGCCATCGCGAACAGGATGCAGAACCCGGCAACGATGCGGACCGCTTTTGAAAGCAACCGCCGATGTTCACCTACTCGCAGATAGGAATCGCAGAACAGCAACCACCAGCCGAAAATCAGATTGCTGGACAGGATCGACAAGATTCGCGATGCGAACAGCGACCCCGGAACGATGTGCGTTTCGAGGAAAGCCTGATGAGACAGGATGTAGATCAGATACGTTGCCGCGAAAGCCGACAGAAGCAGAATGGTCCGGTCCGATGTGGCAACGCCGTTCGCCAGCAGGTAAAGCACCAGCATCGTCAAAATTCCCGACGAAATCCCGAACAAGAAGTTATCGGTGCCGTAGCTGCTTGCAAACGCGAGGTCGCCCTGCAGCCTCACCGTGGCGCGCAGTGACGATCTGCTGCTTATCCGCAGATAGACGGTTTTTCCGGAAATTTCCTTCTGCGCGACGGAGATAACCGGATAGCGGATCGAAACCGACGGGGAGCCGGCGCTGGCGACGCTGTCCCACGCCAGTCTTCGCCATCCGGCGCCATCCGGAACGAACAACTCCAGCGTCTGTATCCTCACTTCCTTGAGCGACAGAATCCAGTCGTTCTCTCCGGTCGACGGCAACGCCGGCACGGCGATACGTAGCCAGAGCACCGCGCTCGTGCTGGGCGGAGGACCATAGTTAGCCGGCCGTCCATTGGCGGGAACGAAAGGCGCGGCCAACGACGGCGACGCCACATCGTCGATGGACAACCGGCCATCGCGGTCAAACAAGTGGTCCGCGATCACCCCAAGTTCGAAGTCCCAAACGGGAGACGGGGACCCTCCGGCATTCGCAACGGGCGCCCCGATAAAAGCCGCTCCAACAGACAAAACAACGAGCAAAAAAATGGCCGGCAGGCGATAGGCCCCTCGAAAACCGGCGCACATATTCATCCTTCGCTGGCAAATCGCCGCTGTCAAAAACCATAATCGGGACGCTGGCATCGTACAATATAGTATGCTCACTGAGCAATTAAATCCGCCGACGGCCTGCTCGGCATATGCGCTACGCGAGACGCTTGCGGCAACCTCTGGAAGCCGTCATACCGGCCGCGGGCCTTCGGGCGAATATGAGCCCGAGCAGACTCCGTCGAGGCCGACCAAAGGGGAAGCGGACAGCCGCCGCGCTTGAACGTCAGTGGCCTAAGTGCTTCCATTGATCTTGAGCCCCCTCATATCGCCTCCCTCCTCCGCCGGTGGCATCGATGGCGCACCTCAGGCGTCGGATGACTTCCCAACAGATATCTGATACTTACGCTGTCTTTCAACGACCTGTTTGGGGGGAAGACTGTGCTTCGGTTTGCCGGGTTTGAGCTTGATCTCGACCGGGCCGAATTACGAACGGCGGACGGAGCCGCGCTCAAGCTGCGGCCAAAGACCTTCGCTTTGCTGCACTTGTTCGCAACCAACGCGAACCGCCTCCTGACCAAGCAGGAACTGATGACGTCGATCTGGCCGAACGTACATGTCGGCGACGACAGCCTGTTTCAATGCATTCGCGAGATACGCGGGGCGCTTGGCGACAAAAATCGGCAGATCGTCAAATCGGTGTCCGGCCGCGGCTATCTTTTCGAAACTGAAGTCGTGTCCGACATCAAGGATGGCGCCGCCGTCTCTCCGGTAGCAACCGTACCGCCCGAGAAGTTGCCCGATCCTTCCGCCTCCGCGCCCGCACATGCGCCCCGCATGCGCTGGTTGAATAGAGTGCAACGCCCGTTCTTCGCCGCTGTCGTGGTCATCTGCTTTGCGATTGGCATCGCCTTCGCGGCTCCTGTTCTGATGCGGCGGCTTACAACCCCCGAGATTCTGACGATCGCAGTCTTACCGGTCGAAACGCGGGCGCCGGACATGGCGACGGCAACGATGGCTGCCGATGTCACCGACAGACTGACCGACGGTCTGTCCAAGATCGGTAATCTCCGTGTGCTTGCACGAAAGGGTGGCACGGGCGTAGCGCTGGCATCCGTGACATCATCCACCAAGCCGGACTTCATCGTGCGAGGTGAATTGCACCGCGGTGACGGCAAGTGGGAAGTACAGGCACGGTTGATCGAAAGTCGCACCGACCAGGTGCGATGGGCAGGCAACTACAGTGTGCCGGCCTCCGGCATCAGCCAGCAGCTCCAGCAAAGTCGCCTCACCGGCGGCATCGGCAATCCTCTTGCACAGCAGCTCAATGCGCTGACGCACGCGCGCTTGAACAGACCTGAATCGAAGATCATTGTCGAACAGGCGGCGGCGTTTATCAATCGAACCAATCGCGAGCGCTTCGCCGATGCGGAGAATATGCTTCGGAAAGCACACGCAGACAAACCCGACGATGTCGATATCTCCGCGGCCCTATCCGCGCACCTGATGCGCGGGGTCGCGATGGTTTGGTATCCGAGTTCTGAAAACGATGCGATCGAGCAGCGCGCCAAGGCTCTCCTGACCGACGCTGTAAAAAAAGAACCAAACTATATTCCGGTGCTGCAAGCTTATTGCCGACTCTTGCAGACGATCAACGAATTTCCCGAAGCGCTGGTGGCCTGTGAAAATGCTTTGCGCTTCAATCCATGGGATGGCCTCGCCATGTTTCAAATCGGCATGGCACAGCAACGGTTGGGGCGGCTCGACGATTCTCTCGCCACATTTGAACGGGCCGATGCGGTCGATAGCCCTCAGGTATCGCGCTGGACCTGGCTCCTCGGCGCCGGCGTGACGCTCGTATTCATGGAACAGTATGAACGGGCGTTGCCATGGCTCCAGCGCTCGCTTGCCATCACGCCCGCGAGCGGCCGAACGGATATGATCATGGCGGCAGCGCTCGAGGCACTTGGACGCCATGAGGAAGCCCGTCAACACATGGCTGCTGGGCTACGGCTGAGGCCGAACAGCACGGGCAAGAATGTCGTCTTGCCTCGGAAGAACCAAAGCCCCCGCTATAACGCGCGTTCCGACCAGATCGTAGCCTTGATGGTCAAGGCAGGCCTTCCTGCGGATGCGGAATAGCATATCTCGTTCGGGTTGGCGGGGCTCGTCTACCCAACACCCATCTCGCTATCACAAGCGCTGGGCGCTGCATGTGGTCTAACCGATCGGACGGTCACGACCCGGGGATCAACAACCGCAGATATCGTCGTCCCTCGCCGCTCCCATGAAGCGGTACACCACCATCAGATCCGGGATGGACAGCATCAGCCAGAAATCAATCGTCCTGCCTAAAGATTAGACGATAGCGTCCAGAGTGAAGCCTACAATTTGCTCAACACTCCATGGACAGCGGGTGCGCAAATAATTGGCATGAACACGATTTTCGTCGATCTCTCAACGAATTAGAACGCGCTAAATCACTGGCACGCTTCTCGCATTGCCCAAGCTTAGACCGCCAGGGTTTCTGTCGTGTCGTCCACGGGTGAGGGAGAAGTTCATGACATTTTCCACAAAGTCACTGTTATCAGCATCGTTGAGTCGGCGTGCATGGCTCGCCGCGGCTTCCGGTTTGTTTCTCGGCCTTTCGACATTCGGTACCGCGCACGCCGCGGATGACACCATCAAGATCGGCATCCTGCATTCGCTGTCGGGCACCATGGCCATCAGCGAAACCACGCTGAAAGATGCCATGCTCATGCTCATCGACGAGCAAAACAAGAAGGGCGGCGTCCTCGGCAAGAAGCTTGAGGCCGTCGTCGTCGACCCGGCCTCGAACTGGCCGCTGTTCGCGGAGAAAGCCCGCGAACTCATCACCAAGGACAAGGTCAGCGTCGTGTTCGGCTGCTGGACATCGGTGTCGCGCAAATCCGTGCTACCGGTATTCAAGGAGCTGGATTCGATCCTGTTTTATCCGGTCCAGTACGAAGGCGAGGAAAGCGAACGCAATGTGTTCTACACAGGCGCCGCGCCGAACCAGCAGGCCATCCCCGCCGTCGACTATCTGATGAAGGAAGAGAAGGTGAAGCGCTGGGTGCTGGAGGGCACCGACTATGTCTACCCGCGCACGACCAACAAGATTCTTGAAGCGTATCTGAAGTCGAAAGGCGTTTCCGATGAAGACATTCTGGTGAACTATACACCGTTCGGATTCTCCGACTGGCAGACCGAGGTGTCTAAAATCAAGACCTTCGGCTCGGCCGGGAAGAAGACCGCGGTGGTGTCCACCATCAACGGCGACGCCAACGTGCCGTTCTACAAGGAGCTGGGCAACCAGGGCATCAAGGCGACCGACATTCCGGTGGTCGCATTCTCGGTCGGCGAAGAAGAACTCGCCGGTATCGATACCAAGCCACTGGTCGGCCACCTTGCCGCCTGGAATTACTTCGAGTCGGTGAAGACGCCGGAGAACGATGCCTTCATCAAGGCATGGCACACCTTCACCAAGAACCCGAAGCGCACCACCAACGACCCGATGGAGGCCCACTATATCGGCTTCAACATGTGGGTGAAGGCGGTGGAGAAGGCCAAGTCGTTCGATCCGGACAAGGTGATCGCGGCGCTGCCCGGCATCAAACAGGCCAACCTCACCGGCGGCGTGTCGGAAATGCTGCCGAACCACCACATCACCAAGCCGGTGCTGATCGGCGAAATCCAGGCGGATGGCCAGTTCAACGTCGTGTCGCCAGACGATCCGAAGAAAGCAACGCTGGTGCCGGGCGATGCATGGTCCGACTATCTGCCCGGCTCGAAAGATCTCGAAGCCGATTGGGTGACGCTGAAGTGCGGCAACTACAACAAGGTCACCAAGAAGTGCGGCGGTCAGTCATCCTGAGTTCGCCCCGCTGAAAATGGAGGGCGGCGGCGCACAACGGACCGCCGCCCTTCCCACCCCGCTTCAAGGTCTCGCACCGTGTCCCCTCGTTTTATTTCATTCTCGCGGCGTCTTTCGCGCGTGACGTTGCGCGCGCCCCGGTGGCTCGCCGCAGTGTTCGCCGCAGCCGTCGCGCTCACTATCGTCACGCCGGCTAGCGCCGGTCCGTTCGAAGATGCCATCGCGTTGTTCACAGCCGGCAGCTTCTCCGATTCCGCCGAAGCTGTCGCCCAGCTCGAAGCCAGCGGCCATCCGCGTGCTTTCATCGTCGTCAAGGCCTTGCAGGACGGCAGACTCTATGCCGATGAAGCGAGCAAGACGGTATCCATCAAGAACGACGATGGAACAATCGTCGATGCAGCGACCGGCGAAATCGCAACGCTGCCGCCCACCGCCACCGCCGTCCGCCTCAACAACCGGTTGCGCCGTCGCGTCGAAGCTGCACTCGGCAGCCTGACGCTCCTCTCGCCCGATCCGAAAATGCGTATCGCCGCCGCGCAGGCTGTCCTTAAAAGCCGCGATCCCGCAGCGATGCCGATGATCGAGGCCGCGTTGCGGAATGAAACCAACTCTACAGCGAGGTCCGCGCTGGAAACGGCGCGCGCGGCGATCCTGCTGCTGAAGCCGGACGCCAGCGAAGCCGACAAGCTCGCCGCCGTCGCCACTATCAAGGCACGCGGCGACCAGGATGCGCTGGCAATCCTTTCAAGTCTTCCCGGTGACGCGCCGCGCGCTGTGACGGACAGCGCGGCGAGCGCCATCGCCACCATAAAAAACCGCCTCGCGCTGTGGTCGATGGTGCAGGACGCCTGGTACGGCCTCTCGCTCGGCTCCGTCCTGCTGCTGGCGGCAATTGGCCTCGCCATCACCTTCGGGGTGATGGGCGTGATCAACATGGCCCACGGCGAAATGGTCATGATCGGCGCCTACACTACCTTCGTCGTCCAGGACGTCATCCGCACCTCTTATCCGGGCATGTTCGACTATTCACTGTTGATCGCACTGCCGCTTGCCTTCCTGATCGCGGCGATGATCGGAATTCTAATCGAACGCAGCGTGATCCGCTTTCTTTACGGGCGGCCGCTGGAGACGTTGCTCGCCACCTGGGGCCTGTCGCTGATCCTGCAACAGGCGGTGCGCACCGCTTTCGGCCCGAACAACCGCGAGGTCGGCAATCCGTCCTGGATGAGCGGCGCGTTCGATGTCGGCCAGATCAGCGTTACCTATAACCGGCTTTGGATTCTCTGCTTTGCGCTGACGGTATTCGCAGTGCTGCTTGCCGTCCTGCGGTTCACGCGCCTTGGCCTCGAGATGCGGGCGGTGACGCAGAACCGCCGCATGGCGGCATCGATGGGCATCGCCACGTCGCGCATCGACGCGCTCACCTTTGGCCTCGGCTCCGGCATCGCCGGCATCGCCGGCGTTGCGCTGTCGCAGATCGACAATGTGAGCCCGAATCTCGGCCAGAGCTACATCATCGATTCCTTCATGGTGGTGGTTTTCGGCGGCGTCGGCAATTTGTGGGGCACGTTGGTCGGCGCCTTCACGCTTGGCATCGCCAACAAATTCCTCGAACCGTTCGCCGGCGCTGTCCTCGGCAAGATCGCAATCCTTGTGATCATTATCCTGTTCATCCAGAAGCGGCCGCGCGGCTTGTTCGCGCTGAAGGGGCGGGCGGTGGAAACATGACGGTGTTTCCCCTCACCCAACGACTCGAACGCAGCGCCACCGTCTTTCTTATCATCGTCGCGACGGCTGGCATTCTGCTGCCGCTGCTCAACCTGCTGACGCCGGAGACATCGCCGCTGCATGTCCCGACCTATCTGGTGTCGCTGTTCGGCAAATACACCTGCTACGCCATTCTGGCGCTGTCGATCGATCTGGTATGGGGCTATTGCGGCATTCTCTCGCTCGGTCATGGCGCGTTCTTCGCTCTCGGCGGCTACGCGATGGGCATGTATCTGATGCGCCAGATCGGTTCGCGCGGCGTTTATGCCGATCCGGTTCTGCCCGACTTCATGGTGTTCCTGAACTGGAAAACGCTGCCCTGGTATTGGTACGGCTTCGACATGTTCTGGTTCGCGGCGCTGATGGTGATTGTGGTGCCGGGCTTGCTTGCCTTCGGGTTCGGCTGGCTGGCATTCCGCTCGCGTGTCACCGGCGTCTACTTTTCCATCATCACCCAGGCGATGACCTATGCGCTTCTGCTCGCCTTCTTCCGTAATGACTTAGGTTTCGGCGGCAACAACGGCCTCACCGACTTCAAGGACATTCTCGGCTTCAGCGTGCAGGCCGACGGCACACGGGCGGCGCTGTTCACGGTCAGTTGCCTCGCGCTGGCGCTCAGCTTCTTAATCTGTCGTGCCGTTGTCAATTCCAAGCTCGGCAAGATTCTGCTGGCCATCCGCGATGCTGAATCGCGCACCCGCTTCCTTGGCTACTGCGTCGAATCCTACAAACTGTTCGTCTTCACGCTATCGGCGTGCCTCGCCGGAGTGGCCGGTGCGCTCTACGTGCCGCAGGTTGGAATTATCAATCCTAGCGAATTCGCGCCTGGCAACTCCATTGAGGCAGTGATCTGGGTGGCGGTCGGCGGTCGCGGCACATTGATCGGCGCGGCGCTCGGGGCCTTCGCGGTGAACTACGCCAAAACGATCTTCACCTCCGGCGCGCTCGCCCCTTACTGGCTGTTCCTGCTCGGCGCATTGTTCGTGACGGTCACGCTGTTGCTGCCGAAGGGACTCCTCGGCACGTTCTACACCTGGTGGGATAATCGGAATACGCATCGGGGAGAAAGCGAGCCTTCGTCAACCGGCGCGGACGATACGGCTCATTTCGCCGACACCACCGTTAAGCCTCATATGGCGGAGTAAGCCATGATCGCCTCCGACAGCCGCAGGACTTCCGCGCTGCTTTACCTCGACGGCGTACACGTGTCGTTCGACGGCTTTCATGCCATCAACAATCTCTCGCTCACCATCGCGCCGGGCGAGATGCGCGCCATCATCGGCCCCAACGGCGCGGGCAAAACCACGATGATGGATATCATCACCGGAAAGACACGGCCCGACGAGGGCGACGTGCTGTTTGACGGCCGTACCGACCTGACCCGACTGAACGAATCCGAGATCGCCGAACTCGGCATCGGCCGTAAATTCCAGAAGCCGACGGTGTTCGAAAACCAGAGCGTCGACGACAACCTGCTGCTTGCGCTGCGAGACGACCGGCGCGTCGGAGCGACTTTGTTCTGGCGGCAACAGCGGTCCAGCACGGAGCGCATCGAACAGATCCTCGAAACCATCCGGCTCGAGGATTGGCGCAATGCGATAGCCGGAAGCCTGTCGCATGGCCAGAAGCAGTGGCTGGAAATCGGCATGTTGCTGGCGCAGGACCCGAAACTGCTGTTGGTTGACGAGCCTGTCGCTGGCATGACCGACGTGGAGACGCATCAGACCGCTGAGCTCCTCAAGGAAATTAATCGCGACAAGACCGTGATGGTGGTCGAACATGACATGACATTCGTGCGCGAGCTCGGCGTCAAGGTTACCTGCCTGCACGAGGGGGCTGTGCTGGCGGAAGGCTCGATCGATCAGGTTTCCGCGAACGAACGCGTCATCGAAGTCTACCTGGGACGCTGACCCATGCTCGCCATCGACAACATTATGCTTTCCTACGGCGCAGCCACGGTGCTGCGTGGCGTTTCGCTGACCGCGACACCCGGCAAGGTCACCTGCGTGCTCGGCCGCAATGGTGTCGGCAAGACCAGCCTGTTGCGGGCTCTGGTCGGCCAGCAGCCGATTTCCGGCGGCCGCATCACGTTCGATAGCAGAGATATGTCGTCCTTGAAGCCGTATGAACGTGCGCGCCATGGCATATCACTGGTCCCGCAGGGCCGCGAGATTTTCCCACTGCTCACCGTTGAAGAAAACCTGCGGACTGGTTTCGCTCCGCTGCCGCGACGCGAACGGAACATCCCGGACGACGTGTTTTCACTCTTCCCTGTGCTGCAATCGATGCTGGGGCGGCGCGGCGGCGATCTTTCCGGCGGACAACAACAGCAACTCGCCATCGGTCGCGCGCTGGTCATGCGGCCGAAGGTATTGCTGCTGGACGAACCGACCGAAGGGATTCAGCCCTCGATTATCAAGGATATCGGCCGCGCCATCACATATCTGCGGATGCGCGGCGATATCGCGATCGTCCTGGTGGAGCAGTATCTCGATTTTGCCTGCGAACTCGGGGACGATTTCATCGTGATGGATCGCGGCATGGTCAAGTTCGCATGCGACCGCGCCGCGCTCGATCCATCGGAAATCGGTCGCCAGATGGCCTTGTGACGGAATGTCGTTTCGTCCTGCTCATATCGCGCGCACGTCGCTCAATCGATAGGCATCGTCGCTAGAATGATTGCCGGGTACTACGTCCGGCGCGTCCCCCACCACCGAAGATGCATTGAATCTTCCGGGCTTTACGCCCTTTCAGACCATCATCACGCAGTTGGCCCGAAGCTTGCTCATTCCAGTTCGTCGCGATGACGTTGCGTACCGGCAGCGTTGCACGGCTTCGTTACGCTGCTGGAGAGCGCCTTCGCATGTCCCGCCTCAACACCGTCCTGATCGCCAATCGTGGCGAGATTGCCGTTCGCATCCTGCATACGCTGCGCCGGATGGGCCTTCGCAGCATTGTCGTCTATTCCGACCCCGACCGGGGGAGCCCGCATGTCGCACTCGCCGATGTCGCGGTGCATTTGCCAGGCACGTCCGCCGCGGAGACTTATCTGCGCGGCGATCTCATCATCGGTGCCGCGCAGGCGAACGGCGCCGACGCCATCATTCCCGGCTATGGCTTTCTCGCGGAGAATGCGGATTTCGCCGAACAGTGCGAGGCCGCTGGCATCGCTTTCGTTGGCCCGACACCGGATCAGATCCGTCGCTTCGGCCTTAAACATGCCTCCCGCGAAATCGCCGAAAGCGCCGGTGTCCCGTTGGTGCCCGGCACCGGCCTTCTCGCCGGTCTTGAGGAGGCGATCGCGGCAGCCGAAAAGCTCGGCTATCCGGTGATGCTGAAGTCCACCGCGGGCGGCGGCGGCATCGGTCTCACCCGCTGCGGAACTCCAGACGAATTGACCAGCGCTTTCGAAAGCGTGCAGCGGCTCGCGCAGAATTTTTTCAAGGACGCCGGAGTGTTTCTTGAACGCTGCATCGACGACGCACGCCATGTCGAAGTTCAGATCTTCGGCGACGGACGCGGCAGGGTCGCCGCACTCGGCGAACGCGATTGCTCACTGCAGCGCCGCAACCAGAAAGTCGTGGAGGAAACGCCGGCACCGGATTTTCCCGCCACCACCCGCGCGCGGATGCTGGCGGCCGCCGAGCAACTTGGCAATGCCATCGGCTATCGATCCGCCGGTACCGTCGAGTTCATCTACGATCGTGCACGCGACGCCTTCTACTTTCTCGAAGTCAACACGCGGCTCCAGGTCGAACATCCCGTCACCGAAAGCGTACTCGGCATCGATCTGGTGGAGTGGATGCTGCGCACCGCCGCCGGCGATGCGCCGGACCTCACAAAGCTGCCGACACCGAAAGGCGCGTCCATCGAAGTGCGCCTTTATGCCGAGGACCCCGCGCACGATTTCCAGCCGTCCCCGGGCGTGCTCACCGAGGTGATATTTCCGGACGACGCGCGCGTGGACGGCTGGGTCGCGACCGGCACCGAGGTGTCATCCTATTACGATCCAATGCTGGCCAAGCTGATTGTCCATGGCAGCGACCGCGCCGATGCTATCGCGCGAATGCGAGCGGCGCTCGCCGCGACGCGCTTGTCCGGCATCGCCACCAACCTGGACTATCTCCGCCAGATCGTCGCCTGGGATGACTTCGCCGCCGGCAAGGTATCCACCCGGGCGCTGTCGCGGTTCACGTTCCGGCCTAACGCGGTGGAAGTGATGCTGCCGGGTACCTACACCACCATTCAGGATTATCCCGGCCGTGTCGGGCACTGGGACATCGGCGTACCACCATCCGGGCCGATGGACGATTACGCGTTCCGCCTCGCCAACCGCATCATCGGCAACGAGGAATCCGTTGCGGGAATCGAATGCACGCTGGCAGGACCGACGCTGAAATTCCACACCGACACCGTCATCGCGCTGACCGGAGCCCACGCGGAGGCAACGCTCGACGGTCAGCCCGTCGTCTGGTGGGCGCCGATCGAGGTCCGCGCCGGCCAGACGCTCGCGGTCGGCCGCGCGACGTCCGGCTGCCGCACCTATATCGCTGTACAGGGCGGCCTCGACGTGCCGCTGTATCTCGGCAGCCGCTCGACCTTCGTGCTCGGCCAGTTCGGTGGCCATGCCGGGCGCACCCTGCGCACCGGCGATCTGCTGCCGCTCGGCGTCCGCGCGGCGAACTCGCCGGACAGCGGCGCCGCACCCGTCGCTTTGATCCCCTCCTACTCCGATACGTGGGACGTCGCGGTGCTCTACGGACCGCACGGCGCACCGGATTTCTTCACGACCGAGGCAATCGAAACCTTCTTCGCGACCGCGTGGGAAGTGCACTATAACTCGAACCGGCTCGGCATTCGCCTGCTTGGACCGAAGCCGACCTGGACGCGCAGCGACGGCGGCGAAGCCGGCCTGCATCCTTCGAATGTTCACGATTGCGAATACGCCATCGGCTCGGTCAATTTCACCGGCGATATGCCGGTGATCCTGACACGCGACGGCCCCAGCCTCGGCGGCTTCGTCTGTCCCGTCACCATCGCCAAATCCGAACTCTGGAAGGTCGGTCAGGCCAAACCCGGCGACCGTATCCGCTTTCGACCGATCACCTTCGATGAAGCCCAGGCGCGCGAAAAGGCGCAGGATCTGGCTATCGCCGATCTTGCGCCGGTGGTCGCCGCCCCTTCCATCGTCAAGCCGCTGCTGACGCCGACCGATACCGTCTCCGCGACGGTGCTCGCCGCGCTGCCGGCGAAGGGCGATCGGCCAGCAGTCGCCTACCGTCAGGCGGGCGACCGCTACATTCTGCTGGAATACGGACCCAACGAACTCGACCTGCGCTACCGCTTCCGCGTCCACGCGCTGATGGAGGAACTGCGAGCTAGTCCCGTTGCTGGCATCCTGGAACTCTCGCCCGGCGTTCGCTCGCTCCAGATCAACTATGACAGCCGGATGATCCACCAGCGCGCGCTGCTCGACGCGCTGCTCGACGCCGAGGAGCGGCTACCGCCGGTCGAAAGCATGAAGGTGCCGACCCGTGTGCTGCATCTGCCTATGGCATTCGAGGATTCCGCCACGCTGGATGCGGTGACGCGCTATCGGGAAACCGTGCGCGGCGACGCGCCATGGCTGCCGAACAACGTCGACTTCATTCAGCGCATCAACGGCCTCGCCAGTCGCGATGACGTAAGTAACATCATCTTTGAAGCAAGCTACATGGTGCTGGGCCTCGGCGACGTCTATCTCGGCGCGCCTTGTGCGGTACCGGTCGATCCGCGTCATCGCCTGTTGACGTCGAAATACAATCCCGCGCGCACCTTCACCGCCGAAGGAACGGTCGGCATCGGCGGCGTCTACATGTGCATCTACGGCATGGATAGCCCCGGCGGCTATCAACTCGTTGGCCGCACGCTTCCGATCTGGAACAAGTTCCTCAAGAATCCGGTGTTCGCGCCGGGCGAACCCTGGCTGTTGCGCTTCTTCGATCAGGTTCGGTTCTATCCGGTGAGCGAGGCCGAATTGACGCGGCTGCGTCAGGATTTCCGCGAAGGCCATGCATCGATCCGGATCGACGAGGAAATTTTTGATCTCGGCACCTATCTCACCTTCCTCGCGCGCGAGGCGGACTCCATCGCGGATTTCCGCGCGCGCCAGCAAGACGCCTTCCGGGCCGAGGTGTCGCGCTGGCAGGCGGACGACAGCGTCATCACACAAGTGGAAGAAGACATCGCCGAGCAAGACGCCGATATCGACGGCCACCTAGTCTCGTCGGATATTCACGGCAACGTCTGGAAGGTGTTGGTAGAAGAGGGACAGTCGATCGAGGCTGGTGCACCTATTGTCATCCTCGAAGCCATGAAGACGGAGCTGAGCGTCATCGCTCCGCTCGCCGGCACGGTGCGAACACTGTACTGTCGCCCTGGACGCCCCGTCACCACCGGCGACCGCCTGTTGGTCATCGAGCCCGCCTGAGTCCCGCCCCATGACGCTGCCTGCTTTTCCAACCCGCGTCGCCCTGCATGATCTTTATGCAGGCGGCACCACCCTCGCCGAGGTCATCGCCGCGCTCTACGCCCGCATCGCTGCCGTCGACGATCCCGGCATTTTCATCACGCTGATTTCAGAACAGGACGTTCTGAAATCGGTGGAAACGCTTGGCCCGTTCGATCCGAAGACAAAACCGCTATGGGGCATCCCCTTCGCGGTGAAGGACAACGTCGATATTGCAGGTGTACCGACCACAGCCGCCTGCCCGGCCTTCACCTATACGCCCGCCGAAACCGCGTTCGCCGTGCAACGTCTGATCGACGCCGGCGCGGTGATGATCGGGAAGACCAATCTCGACCAGTTCGCCACCGGTCTGGTCGGCGTTCGCACGCCGTTTCCGGTGCCGCGAAACGCCTGCGATCCAGCTTACGTGCCCGGCGGCTCCAGCAGCGGCTCGGCGGTCGCCGTCGCTCACGGCCTCGTCACCTTCGCCATCGGCACCGACACCGCGGGCTCCGGCCGCGTGCCGGCGGCGCTCAACAACATCGTTGGGCTCAAGCCGTCATTGGGCAGCGTGTCGGCACGCGGCGTCGTTCCGGCGTGCCGGACGCTGGATACGCTCTCGATATTCGCCGGCTCGGTCGCGGATGCCGACACCGTCTACCGTATCATGCAGGCATTCGATGCCGCCGACAGCTTCTCGCGACCTCTTCCGGTCGCCGCGCGTCCCGGCGCGGTGCCGCCGGGACTGCGGATCGGCGTTCCCGACGCAGCGAGCCGCAGGTTTGGCGGCGATACGCTGTCGGAAGCAGCATTCGACATGGCGCTGCAAGATCTTGCGCGCACAACCGGCAAAGACGCGACCGCATCTATCGACATGTCTTCGCTGTTTGCGGCAGCTGATCTGCTCTACAGCGGCCCATGGGTGGCCGAGCGCTATCACGCGGTGCGCGGCCTGATCGAGAGTACGCCTGAAGAATTGCATCCGACGACGCTGAAGATCATCTCAGCGGCGACAAAATACAGCGCGGTCGATACGTTCGACGGACTCTATCAACTCGCCGATTTGCGCCGAGCCGCGGAAGCGCTGTGGAAGAATATCGATGTGCTGGTGGTGCCGACATTCCCGCGCCCGCGGACCGTCGCCGACCTGAATTCCGATCCGATCGGGCCCAACAGCGAACTTGGCACCTATACCAACTTCGTCAACCTGCTCGACCTCTGCGCGCTCGCGGTGCCGTCACGCTTTCGCGGCGACGGCTTTCCTTCCGGGGTGACACTGATCGCGCCACGCGGACAGGATGGCCTGCTCGCCGGGATCGGAGCACATCTGCACGCGATGGCCGGCGTCACCATCGGCGCGACGAGCATGGCATTACCGCCGGACGAGCAGCAACTGACAACCACCGCGCCCGGCGAGATCGAACTCGCCGTGGTCGGCGCGCATCTGTCCGGCATGCCGCTCAATCCGGAGCTGACCAACCGTGGCGCGCGCTTCCTGCGCGCGGGGCCAACCACCGCCGACTACCGGCTGTTCGCCCTTGCCGGCGGCCCGCCCTTCCGTCCCGGCCTGATGCGCGTCGCCGCGGGCACCGGCTTCGCGATCGCCACCGAAGTCTGGGCCCTGACGCCGGATGCGCTTGGCCGCTTCATGGCCGGTGTGCCCGCGCCGCTCGGCATCGGCACCACGTCGCTCGCCGACGGCACCACGCCGAAAGGTTTCATCGTCGAGGCCGAGGGCGTCGTCGGCGCGCGCGACATCTCCGAATTCGGTGGCTGGCGCAACTTCATTGCTTCGCGCTAGCTCGCCGTCCAACGCATCCCACGCTCGCGCTAGATCGCTTGAATCGTAAAGATGTCCGTGCGCTGCGAGGTCAGAATGGTTTGCGCTGCAGTCGATTCAAGATCACATGAGGCGTCCACCTGAACAAAGCGGGGATGCTGCCTGACCAACGTAAGACGCGCGCGAAGACGAAACATATCACCCGGATGAACCGCGCGCCGAAAACGGACCGCGCGGATGGCCGCCACCCGGCCCTGCGCGCCACCCGTCACCGTATACAATTCCTGAAGCAGCTTCGGGATAAGCGCCAACAGCAACTGGCCGGGCACAATCGTCTTCGTTTCCGGCAATTCGCGCGTCGCGCGCGCGACATCGGTGTGAATCCAGTTCCGATCGCCCGTCAGCGCGACGAAGCGATCGATCTCGTCCTGCGTCACCGCAATCCATCGTCCCGGAGCGACGTCTCGTCCGACCATTGGCGCAAGCTCGATCGCGTTCGCAACATGCAGTGGTGCAGCGGCAATCGACGATGCATTCTCGGGCTCTGGCTCGCTCATGTCGTCGCGCTTTCTGTCATGTCCTGACGAGCATCGCACTTCCGAGTCCCCCGGCCGCTGCAATCGCCGCCAGTCCAAGCGCTCCCGTCACCTCTCTCTGCATTTCGTGCCACAGCCGCACCGCAAGGATCGCGCCCGACGCGCCGATCGGATGACCGCGCGCCAATCCGCCGCCGCCGCGATTAAGCGCGGTTTCCGCAACGCCGATTCCTTCAACACAAGCTATAGCCTGCGCCGCAAAGGCTTCCATGATTTCGGCAACCGCGATGGTATCGGCGGCGATTCCCCGATCCGCAAGCAGCTTCCGCGCAGCGGCGATCGGCGCGATGCCCGGCATCGCGGGATCACCACCGCATCGAGTGGCTGCCACAACGCGCAAGGGCCGCGCTATGCTGAGGCGACGCAACATCATTTCAGAGACCACCAGCACGGCGGCGGCGGCATCGGCTTCGACCGCCACCGTGGCACGCGTCACGCCGAAGGACGTGCCGCCCGCGATCGGCGGCAAACGCGCACACAACGACTCGGTCAATGCGCGGGGAAAGGCATCGCGCGTCAATCCGGCCAATGGCGCGATCTCGCCATCTCCCGGAGGATTCGCGACGGCCTTGCGATGGCTGGCGATCGCGAAGGCATCCTGCCGGTCGCGCGAAATGTTGTACGTCTCCGCCAGCGTCCCGGCGGCGGCGATCATGTCGGGGTCGCGCTCCGGCCAAGGCGCGAACGGCGGCCTATCATAGGGCTGCGGCGCTTCGCCGGCATCGCGCGGCCGTCGCGCCCGCAGCGGTGCGCGGCTGAAACTTTCGACACCGCCAGCGATGACGGCATCGGCCCCACTCGCGATCCGGTCGGTCGCCATCATGATCGCGTCGAGCCCGCCACAGCACTGGCTGTCGATGGTCAGCGCCGGCACGCGATCCGGCAACCCGGCCCGCAACGCCGCGAGCCGCGCCGGATTGCCGCCGGCATACAGCGCATTGCCGAAAATCACGTCGTCGATCGCATCTGATGCGATGCCCGCATCGGATAACACCGCACGGATCGGCGCTGCGCCAAGTTCACTCGCTTCGACCGCCTTGAACGCACCATTGCGCGGAGCGACCGCGGTGCGACGCGCGGCAACGAGATAAGCGGCGCTCACGGCAGCACCTCGCACATTTCATTATCCCATATGCGATGCAGCGCCTGAAAATCGTTCTTGCCGGACGACGTCAGCGGCCATCGCGGCGGCAGCGCGAAACGACGTGGGATCTTGTAGAGCGGGAGATGATCGCGGGCATGGTCGATCAGATCGGACGAGGTGACGGACATTTTCGGATCGAGCTTGAGCAGCGCCACCAGGCGCTCGCCCCGGCGGTCATCATGGACGCCAAGCACCGCCGCCGCCATCACAGCGCGATGGCTCTCCAGCACCCGTTCGATCTCTTCGGGATGCACGTTCTTGCCCGAGGTGATGATCATCCGGCTGGCGCGGCCGACGAGATGCAGATAACCCCGCTCATCGAGAAAGCCGACGTCGCCGACGGAGATCGCCTCACCATCCCGCAGCAGCGCAACTGGGCTCCCACAGGCATAATCGATGAAAACGAAAGGGCTGGCGACGAACACCTGTCCCGCCTCGTTCGGCGGCAATCGACGCCCCAGATGATCCCGGATCGAAAGATCGACGCCGGAAAATGCACGCCCGACCGAATCCGGCGGCACGTCCTCGTCGTCCTTCGCAACGGTGATGAAACTGAGTTCGGAGGCGCCATAGAATTCCGCAAAGCGCGCATCGGGAAAATGCGCACGCAGCTCGGCCATCGCGCGGCCTTGCCATTTCGCGCCCGAGGACAAAATCCAGCGCATCGACGCAAACGGCGGCGCATTCTCGCGCGCGGCGGCCTCGACGACCATTTCAAGCTGTGTCGGCACGCCATAGAGCACGCTCGCCCGGTGCGCCGCGATCAGCTTGCACGCCAGGTTGGGGCGGAACTGGCGGCAGAGGATGACGGTCGCGCCGACATAGAGCCCGTGCGCCAACCCATAGAGAAACAGCGAATGGGTCAATGCGCCGGGCGCGAGCACGACGTCGTCAGCGCCGATATCGAACTCGCGATCTCCGGCGCGAAAGCTCTCGACCCACGACAAGTGATGGCGTCGATACCCTTTCGGCAGACCGGTCGAACCCGAGGTGAAGCCGACATAGAACGGCGCCAACGGATCCGGCTCCGGCACCACCTCGAACGCGGCGCTTGCGCCGATCGCCTCCGCGACCGTCTCGAACGGGCCGTGCGGATCGGCCATGATCAGCGCGCCGCCATCGGCCGCCAATACCGGATCGTGACTGATCACGAGGCCCGGCGACAATTCTCCGATCGTCAGCCGGGTCGTCTCGATCGGCCAATTCGGATCGAGGATCTGCGCCTCCCGCCCCGCACGCGCGACCGCGAGAAACAGCAATGCCAGCGCCGGTCCGTTCGGTAGATGGAGCGCGACGCCACGTCCCGCCGGCGCCACTTTGGCAAGATGTGCGGCGAGACGATTCACGGCAGGATCAAGCTCACGCCAAGCTATCGCGTGGCCGTCGCAGATCACGGCGACACGGTCCGGCCGCGCGTGGGCATGCCGCGACAACGTTGCGGTGATGGTCGCGTTGTCGCTCACGCCCTGCTCGCGATCGCGGCTGGATAACCGCGATATGAGGCCTCCGCGACGAAGGCCGTCGCCAGCGCCTTCAGGAGATCGCCGGGTACGAAGATCGCCGTGGCGAGAAGCGCCTGGACCAGGCTCATGCGCGCCATCAGCATCAGGCCGGCTACGCCGCAGGCATATTCCACCACGATGCCGCCAGCGACGGCGGCGACCAGAGCCGCAGCGAATACGGGCAATCGTTTCAGTCGCGCCATCGCGAGCCCGGACACGAAAGCAGCAGGCACGAAGCCAAGCAGGAAGCCGACCGAGGGCCCGAACAGCACACCGAGACCGCCGCGGCCACCCGACAGCAGAGGCGCGCCGAGCAGCACCACGAACAGGAACAGCAGCACCGCCAGCGCGCCATGACGCGGCCCGAGGATGATCCCGGCCAGCATGACACCGAGCGTCTGCGCCGTGATCGGCACGCCCATCGCGATCGGCAGCATGACGCCGGGAAGCATTCCCAGCACGCCGATCACCGCCGCCATCAGGGCAATACGGACAATCCCTCGTGACTCCACGTTGGTCTCCCTAGGAATGTTTGCGTTGACGATCAACGACGGCGGTATCGAAACCTCTCGCATCGAGCGATTCCGCCACCCGATCGGCCAGTTGAAGAATATCGGCGAGGAACACCGCCACCAGCCGCAATGGCACGCGTCGATGGGTGCGCGCTCTCCACGCCTCCTCGCGGGCGCGCCATCGCGTCAGCAGAACCGGGACAAAGCGCAACACGAGCGCCACCGCAAGCGCCATCTTGCGCGGATTGACGCCGAGCGGACGTAGCAGGTTGAAGAACGGCGCCAGTACGTCCATCAGCGCGGTCATCGTGGTGGTCATGCTCACCAGGTCGGCGAGCAACAGCATCGCCAATAGCCGCAGGCCGACCACGGCGCCCGCGTGCCAGCCGCTTGAAAGCACCTGGACGCCGCCGACGACGACGAGCAGCGGAATCAGCGGTCGCAACAGGCGTAGCCGCGCGAAGCCGGCTCGGCCGAAACCAGCATAGACCGCAAGAACCAGCACAAGCACGCCCGCCAATATCCGCCAGTCGTCGACCGGCAGCAACAACAGGCTCAACAGTGCAAGTCCCGCGAGCTTGAAACCCGCGGGCACACGATGCAACCAGGTGCTTGGCGCAAGGCCGTCGATCATCATGCGGTGACAAGGTCCGCTTCAGCCGCTACCACCGCGTGTGTGCGATAGGCTCGCAGCACCTCGGCGGCAGAACCATCCGCGCGAATTTGGCCGGCGTCGAGCCAGATCACCCGATCGAACCGTGCAAGCAGTTCGAGATCGTGGGACGCCATGATGATCTGTTGCGGCAAGCTCATGATCTTGCGCGACAGCGTGAGACGGGTCGGAAGATCGAGGCTAGAGAACGGTTCATCCATCAGCAGAATCGATGGGTCCGTCGCGAGCACGGCCAGAATGCAGACAAGCTGCTTCTGGCCGCCGGACAATTCATTGACATTGCGATCGGCCCACCCGGTGCAGCCATGTTGCTCCAGCAACGCCAGCGCCTGCTGCCGCGCCTGACGCGCCGGCATCCCGCGCTCGGTCAGTCCGAACGCGATCTCTTCGCCCACCGTCGGGAAAATCAGTTGATGGTCCGGATTCTGAAACACGAAACCGACATGCGCCGGCAATTCCTTCCGATGACGCGCCGTCTCCAGCCCCGCCACCAGCACCTGCCCGCTGCTCGGCAACAGCAGACCGTTGATCAGCCGCAGCAAGGTGCTTTTGCCGGAGCCATTGTCACCGATCACGCCGATACGGCGAGCATCGAAATGCAGCGTGGGAATCGACAAAACCAGACGGTCCGCGCGCCGCACCGCGACACCCGCGAACGAAATCCCACTGGCCGCGACCCGTTCATGGCCTCCGGATATGGCGGGACGTTCCAGCAAAGCACGCGTCATGCACCTGACCATCAAGGGTTCGATGTTCCCCTTCCCTGAAAGCGGCAAGGGGCAATCGGTGCATTATAGACTTCCGAAGCGATCGTCACTACCGCTATCGAATCGAGGCTTCGGGCGGCCTGATCTCGCCCGCCCTCACCGACGCCTGTCCCGACAATGCCGACGTTAAAGGACGAATGCCGGTCTGGCATCTCCCGCCTGTCGGCGACGCCGACGCAATGTCAGCTCACACCGAGCCGGGATCGAGCACCTCCGCGGCTAGTAGCCGATGCTATTGTCGACGCGGTTGAGCAGCATTACACCGCTATCAAGACGCCTGATTTTCTCGGCGGTTTGCTTCGCTATGGCGGCCGGCATCGCAAGGCCCGCCATGTACGGGGGCACCAATACTCCGCGCGCGCGCCAGAGCGGATGTCCCGCCGGCAACGGCTCATGCTCGAAGACATCGAGAATTGCACCGCGCAGGTGTTGCTCTCGCAGCAGCCTCACCAGATCGTCGACGACCAGATGTTCGCCACGACTGCACAGGATCAGGGCACCCCCCTTTGGCAGTTTAGAGAGATTCTCCCTATTGAGAATGCCGCGGGTCTCGGGCGTGAGCGGCAGAAGGCATACCAGAATATCGGTCTGGACCAAGAACGCGGGTAAAGCCCGAGCGCGCGGTGTCGCGCCTCGACGAGCTGGGCGACGGCACCTCGTTCCACCGCATCCTTGCCCGCGAAGATATCAATACCTTCAACCTCGCGTGCTGAACGAACCGAGCCCGATACCTGATAGCCGGCCGTTTCGAGAAGCCGCGCGGCCTCCAGACCCAGCGTCCCTAGGCCCATCACCCCATGCGACAGTCGCGGGCCGCTGACCGCCGCGATCATGAAGGAAACGATCCTTCGCTATCAGCACGATTTCAAAATCAACCTCGAAGCCGATCATCTTGAGAACGGCGCAGCGAACGTTCCTTGATTCTTCGTTCGCCGCGCCCTCTCGTCAAGCTTACTTCTTCAAAAGCGCGCAGGTGCTCTGAGCGATCGGCAGGAAGGCCTGATCGGCGGGCGTGGTGCCGACCAGCTTGTAAAGGTCCCAAGGCCCCTTCGATTCCGACGGCTTCTTCACCTCGAACAGATAGGCGGGATGAATGGCGCGTCCGTTAGCCTCGATCGCACCCGGTCCGAAAAGTGGATCGTCGGTCGGCATGGTCTTCATCTTCGCGACTACCTTGGCGCCGTCATGCGGATTGCCGCCCATGGCTTCGAGTGCCTTGAAGTAGTGCAGCAGGCCGCCGTAGACGCCGGCATGAGTCATGGTCGGCGGCGATCCCTTGCGCATCCGCTTGGCAAAGCGATCGGAGAAGGCGCGGGTCTTGTCGTTGAGGTCCCAATAGAACGTTTCAGTAAGATTGAGGCCTTGGGCGGTCTGAAGCCCGATCGACTTCACATCGGTGATGAACAGCAGCATCGCAGCAAGCTTTTGCCCGCCTGCGATGATACCGAACTCCGCAGCCTGCTTGATCGCGTTGGTGGTGTCGCCCCCGGCGTTGGCGAGGCCGATGATCTTCGCTTTCGAAGCCTGCGCCTGCAGCAGGAACGACGAGAAGTCCGACGTGTTCAACGGATGCTTGACGCCGCCGACCACCTTGCCACCGGACTCCTTGATGATAGCGGTGGCGTCGCGCTCCAGCGCCGAGCCGAAGGCATAGTCGGCGGTGAGGAAGAACCAGCTATCGCTTCCCGCCTTCACCAGCGCCTTGCCGGTCGAATGCGCCAGCATGTAGGTGTCATACGTCCAGTGCACGGTGTTCGGCGAGCACTGCGCATTGGTGAGGTCGGTGCTGGCCGCACCGGAATTGAGATGGACTGCGTTTTTCTCGCGCGCCACGTTGTTGACCGCCAACGCAACGCTCGAATTGTTGATGTCGGCGACGACATCGACCTTGTCGACGTCAAGCCACTGCCGCGCCAGGTTGACGCCGATATCCGGCTTGTTCTGGTGATCGCCGGAGATCACCTCGATCTTCCAGCCTTTCGCGCGCAAGCCGGAATCTTCCGCGGCCATTTCCGCCGCCAGCGTCGATCCGGCGCCGCCGAGATCCTGATAGAGCCCGGACTGATCCGTCAGGACGCCGATCTTCACCGTCTTGTCCTGCGCCAGAACAGGACAGGACATCGAACAGGTCAGCAAAGCGACGCCGACCACGGTCGCAAGCGACTGGCCGCCAAGAGCATTACGCATCATCTCTCCCCCTTAGATGTTGATGATATGTTTGAGACTGGAATAGAGGGCCCCGTTTCGATCGATCAGGAATTCGATCATGTCGAAATGGTGCCCATCCGTTTGCCGGATCACTTCGCAGCGCAGGCCGGCCTTCCGCCAGGCCTCGGCGAAATCACGCTCCTGCCGCTGAAATTCGCCGGACTCGATGCCGCCGACGGACAGGTAAAGCATCGGTGCCGATGCCGGCATCGTCAGCATCGGGCTGTTACGCGCGGCTGTCTCGATATCCAGGCCGATCTCCTGATTGAGATAGCAAAGACGGATCGGCTCGAGATCATAGAGACCGCTGAGCGCGACGCCGCCCTTGACCAGATCGTGTGGCAGACCGCGCGCAGCCCAATCCGTGATGATCGACATCACCGTAAGATGGCCACCGGCCGAACTTCCGGTGACGGCGATGCGGTTCGCATCGATGCTATAAGTCGCCGCGTTGCGATAAAGCCACGCGAGCGACTCGCGCACATCGGCGACGAGTTCATCCATCGTGACGTGCGGCGCCAGCCGATAGTTGATCACCGCGACGTTAATACCATCGGCAACGAACGGCTCCGCGACATAGCCGAATTCGGACTTGTCCTGCGCGCGCCAGTAGCCGCCATGAATGAACACTACCAGTGGCTTGCCCGCCTCTCCGCACAAAAACAGGTCGAGCTTCTGAAGCGGCGCATCACCATAGGCCAGATCGATATGCGCGTTCTTGCCAAGCGCGGCGCACACGGCCGCGCTCCGTTCTTTCCAGCTTTCGAAGAGCTCGGGGAAGTCTGGAATCTGAATACGGATATTATATTGCGCATCCAGCACAGGCTGCGTCATCCGGCGATAGACATAGTCTTGTTTCAACTCTTGCATCGGCTGCTCTTTCATTGCCGTGGTCGAAGGAAGCGGTCATCACCGCAGGAGATTGCCGGCCTCATCGAAGGCCAGTCGCGTGATCAATTCAGCCACTTGCCGCTGGGTGGCGTTGCCGCGTCGCAGAGCGTCCAGCACTTTCAGGCGATCTTCCACGCCGTTCTGCTGCGCCAATCGCAACTGCGTCTTGATATCGGTGATCTCGATATGGAAGCCGACGATGCCGGGCAGCAGCTTTTCGACATAGTCAGGAATGCTCTCGACACTCCAACCGCTCGCCGGAGGTTCAAGCTCGTTGCTGTAGGCCTCGACAATTTCGCGCATCGCGTCGCGATCGGCCTTCAGGCACACCCGCCCCCGCACATGCACCGCGGCGTAGAGCCAGGTCGGCGCGCGCGGACGGGTGCCGTACCAACTCGGCGAAACATGCGTGTTCGGGCTGACGAAGGTAACCAGCACCTCGGGCGATTGCTCCCACGTCGACCACTGTGCATTGGCGCGCGCGCAATGACCGACCAGCGTGCCGAGCGGGCCCAGTTCGCGCCGCACCAGAAGCGGCAGATGGCTCGCATCGAGCCCGCCACCGCACGAGATCATTGTGCCAAGGCGAATCTCTTCGATGAGATCGAACGTAAGAGTGCGATCGACCGCCTGGAAATGCGCAGGAATGTACATTGCCGCCTGACCGAGTTGTCTGCGTCCACTGGTCCGCTCAGGGACGATCTGACGCTATTCAGGCGGCTCGCCGTCTGCTATCTGTAACAGGGCAAAGAATGTTTCTGGTGGGCCAAATGACCCGAAGCACCCGGGCCGTTGATTATCAGGATTTGACGCGGCCGGTCGCCGCCATGGCCGACGAATATTCGGCGGGGCATCGCGGCCCGTACCATTCCCATCGCCGCTCGCAGCTCCTCTACGGCTCGACTGGCGTTCTTCGCGTGGCAACACCCGATGGGACGTGGGTGGCGCCAGCCAATCAGGCTATCTGGATTCCCGGCGGCATCATGCATCAGGTGATCTGCCACGGCGCGGTGTCGTTCCGCACGCTGTATATCGCGCCCGATGCGAGCGAATCACTGCCAAAGGTCTGCCGCGTGCTCGATGTGTCCGCTTTGCTGCGCGCGCTCATCTTGGAGTCCATGTCGCTTCCGCTCGAGTACAACCTCCACGACCGCGAGGGCCGTGTGATGGCGCTCATTGTTGATGAAATCTGTCGAATGCCGGCCCGGCCGATGCACATCCCGATGCCGCGATCCCCGCGTCTGCGGAAGATCTGCGAGGCTTTTCTGCACGATCCCGCAATCCGGGATGATATCGACGAATGGGCCGCGCGCGCCGGCCTCAGTCGCCGGACGTTCACGCGACAGTTCCGGGCGGAGACCAATATGAGCGTCGGCGTGTGGAAAAAGCAGGCGCGACTGATCGAGGCCGTGACCCGCATTGCCTCCGGTGTCCCCATTACATCGGTGGCTTTCGATATCGGCTATGAAAGTACAAGCGCGTTCAGCGCCATGTTCCGGCAAAGCCTCGGAACATCCCCGTCAGCATTTCCAGCTCGGAAGAGTTGAACCGAATACTTGAGTGAGTGACCGGCAGCACGGCGTGGCTGGATCAACTGACCTCCGCAGATCCTCAACGGATCGGCGGCGGGGACTCATTTGCAAAAGCACGGGCTCGCTTTTGCAAATGCTCGTGCCGTTCGTGTGGCGTTGTTGTCGGGACCATCACCAAGCCCCGGTGTTCTGTCTCCCGTGTCAGGCGGCGCGCACAGTCTCCAGGAAGCGGTCGACTTCCAGCTTGAGACGATTGCTCTCGCCGGACCGTGATGAAGTGCCGAAGCATGATGACGTTACCGATCTCAACGTCACGGGCGGAATTCAGTATGGTGTATCGACAAATAAAAACTCCGCCTCAGAGGCGGAGTTTCGAAGTTGTTGTTTGCTCAGAACCCTGTCAGGTCAGCGTTCGGCAAACGCTTTCTCGACAACGAACTGTCCGGGCTCGCCGTGATTGCCTTCGACGAAGCCGCGATCCAGCAGCAGCGCGCGGGTGTCGACCAGCAGCGCCGGACTGCCGCACATCATCACACGATCATGCTCGGCGTCAATCTCCGGGAGATTGATGTCGCCAAACAGCTTGCCGGACGTAATCAGGTCGGTGATGCGGCCGCGATTGCGGAACGGATCGCGCGTCACGGTCGGATAATAGATCAATTGGCTGGTGATATATTCGCCGAGGAAATCGTGCTTCGGCAGCGTCTCGGTGATCATCTCGCCATACGCCAGTTCCTTGACGTGGCGGCATCCGTGCAGCAGCACGACCTTCTCGAAACGCTCGTAGGTTTCGGGGTCCTTGATCACGCTGAGGAACGGCGCGAGGCCGGTGCCGGTGCCGATCAGATAAAGATTGCGGCCACTGTGCAGGTTGTCGATCACCAGCGTTCCAGTCGCCTTGCGGCTGACGATGATCTGATCGCCTTCCTTGAGATGCTGCAAGCGCGAGGTCAGCGGCCCATCCTGCACCTTGATCGAGAAGAACTCGAGATTCTCTTCATAGTTGGCGCTCGCCACGCTGTAGGCACGCAACAGCGGCTTCTCGCCGACCTTGAGACCG
>CAUJJN010000031.1 GCA_963204905.1 Pseudomonadota bacterium | reverse complement strand
CTGACGCCGATCACACTTGAACTCGGCGGCAAGTCTCCGGCGATCATCGACGCGTCCGCAAATCTCGATCAGGCCGCGGAACGCATTGCTTTCGGCAAATTGCTCAACGCCGGACAGACCTGCATCGCGCCGGACTACGCGCTGGTGGCGAAAAACTCCGCCGAAAACTTCGCCGGGAAACTTGCGGCAAACATGCGGCGAATGTACGGCACCTCGCCCGGCAATCCAGATTACACCTCCATCGTCTCCGGCCAGCACTATGCCCGCCTCGAGGGGCTGGTGAGCGACGCCGCGGCGAAGGGCGGCCGGGTCATTCAGCCGACGGCCGCCAACGACCCGGCCTGGCAGTCTGTGCGCAAATTTCCGCCCACCGTCATTCTCGGCGCGACGCCGGAGATGAAGGTGATGCAGGAAGAAATCTTCGGCCCACTCCTTCCGGTCGTGGACTGCGCCGGGACCAGGGAGGCGATCGACTTCATCAACGAACGCGACCGGCCGCTGGCGCTGTACTGGTTCGGCAGCGACGACGCGGCGCGCGACGAGGTGTTGGCGCGCACGGTGTCGGGCGGCGTCACCGTCAACGATTGCCTGTTTCACTTTACGCAGATCAACCAGCCGATGGGCGGCGTCGGCGCGTCGGGGATCGGCGCCTATCACGGCGAATGGGGCTTTCGCACCTTCAGCAAGCTGAAGCCGGTGTTCTATCGCTCGCGGTTCAATCGCTTCGCCGATCTCTATCCGCCCTATGGCGCGAAGATGGCGCGTATGGAAAAATTGCTGCGATTCCTGTCGTAACGAAACGGCGGCCCCATCGCCGGGCTCACGGCCATTCAAGGAAATTCCGGGAAAATTCCAAGGGAGCGAAAAGTGACCGACACATTCGATTACGTCGTGGTGGGAGGCGGCTCCGGCGGCTGCGCTGTGGCGAGCCGCCTGTCGGAAGACCCCGGCATCTCCGTGGCGCTGCTGGAAGCCGGCGGCAAGGGCGATAACTGGGTCGTCAACACGCCTGGGGCGCTGGTGTTGATGGTATCGGGCAAGGTCAACAACTGGGCGTTCGACACGGTGCCGCAGGCCGGGCTTAACAACCGCATCGGCTATCAGCCCCGCGGCAAAGCTCTCGGTGGCTCCTCCGCCATCAACGCCATGGTCTATATCCGCGGCCATCGGGCCGACTACGATCATTGGGCCGCACTCGGCAACGCCGGCTGGTCCTATGCCGACGTGCTGCCCTACTTCAAGCGCTCGGAAGACAACGCCGACTTCGCGGACGACTATCACGGCAAGGGCGGCCCGCTCAGCGTATCGAAATTGCAGACCGACAATCCGGTCCACGACATCTTCCTGCAAGCCGCGCGTGAGGCGCAATTCCGCATCCGCGACGACTTCAACGGCGCGGAGCAGGAAGGACTCGGCGTCTATCAGGCCACGCAGAAAAACGGCGAACGCTGGAGCGCCGCGCGCGGCTATATCCATCCGTTCATGACAAGCCGGCCCAATCTCAAGGTCGAAACCGGGGCGCGCGCCACCAGCATCATCTTCGACGGCAAGCGCGCCGTCGGCGTCAAATACCGGCGCGGCAAGGACACGTTCGAGGTGCGCGCGCGCCGCGAGGTGATCCTCAGCCTCGGCGCGTTCCAGACGCCGCAACTGCTGATGCTGTCCGGCGTTGGCGATGCGGCCGCGCTGGCGAAACTCGGGATTGCGTCGACGCATCATCTCCCCGGCGTCGGGAAGAACTTGCAGGACCATCCGGACTTCGTGTTCGGCTTCACCTCGGATGCGCCGCACTTCGCCGGCCTGTCGTTCCCGGGTCTCAAGCGCATTTTCAAGGGCATCATGCAATATCGCCGCGAGCGGCGCGGCCCGATGACCTCGAACGTCGCCGAGTGCGGCGGCTTCCTGAAAACGCGACCCGATCTCGAGGTACCGGACGTGCAGCTCCACTTCTGCACCGGCATGATCGATGACCACGGCCGCAAACCGGCGTGGAATCGCGTCGGCTTCTCTTGCCACGTCTGCCTGCTGCGGCCGAACAGCCGCGGCAGCGTGTGGCTGCATGATGCCGACCCGATGCGCGCGCCGGCGATCGATCCGAACTTCTTCGGCGATGAAGCCGATCTCGACGCCATGGTGGCGGGCTTCAAGGTGACAAAGCAACTGCTCGACGCGCCGGCGCTGAAGGCGATTACGACGTCCGATGTCTTCACCACCGGGATCGACAACGATGACGCGATCCGCGAGGTGCTGCGCCAGCGCGTCGATACCGTCTATCACCCGGTCGGCACCTGCAAGATGGGTGTGAACGACCCGATGGCGGTGGTGGACCCGACGCTGAAAGTGCACGGCCTCGACGGCCTGCGCGTTGTCGACGCCTCGATCATGCCAACCCTGATCGGCGGCAACACCAACGCGCCGACCATCATGATCGGCGAGAAGGCCGCCGACATGATCAAAACCGAGATGCGGGCGGGATAAGGAAGGCCAGCCGCATACTGTGCCTGGCTTCGGTACCAACCGTCATTGCGAGCGAAGCGAAGCAATCCAGAAGGCCGCAACGAAAGAACTGGATTGCTTCGTCGCTCCGCTCCTCGCAATGACGGATGAATTTCATTCCATGACGCGCCAGTCGCCGCCAACTCATCAAGAACCCTAACCCGAAATGAATATCTTCGACATCGCGATCTATGCCGGATTGCTGATCGCGGTTGTGGGCGGTTTCCATGTCGGCCTGCTGCGGAGCGCGGCGACCATCGTGGGCTATCTGATCGCGATGCCGGTCGCGGTCTGGATCACCGGCTTGCTCGCACCGCAATTGCGCTCGGCGGAGACCTCGCTGCTGGAAGGCCCTTCGCTGCTTTTTATCGTCTTTCTCCTGGCCGGCATCGTGTTCGGCAAGCTGCTGCGCATGGTGGTGGATGAAGTTGCCGGCGTCGATGTCGGCCTGCTCGACCGCTTCGGCGGCGCGCTGCTGGGCGCGGTGCGGCTGTTTCTCGTGGCCATCACCATGGTGCTGATCATCGATCAATTGATGCCGGTGAGCCGCCAGCCGGCGTTTCTGAGCCAGTCGTCGCTGCGCCCGATGCTGTCATGGGCGGCGGCACAGGGCATCAAGTCGCTGCCGCCGGATGTCACCGCCTATATCGACCGGCTCAAGCGCCAGTACCGCCTCTGATGCCCATGCCGCCGCAAGGGCCAGATATGCGTTTCAGGACGCATTGCGGGCTTATCAGGGCGTCTCGCTTTGGCTAAGGTCCGGCCCGACAACCATCAAGAAAACGGGAGTGAAACCGTGGATCTGGGAATCAAGGGCCGCCGCGCATTGGTCTGCGCATCCAGCAAGGGCCTCGGACGCGGTTGCGCCATGGCGCTGGCCGCCGAAGGCGTCAACCTCACCCTCACCGCGCGCGGCGCGGAGGCGCTGGCCAGAACCGCCGCCGAAATCCGCAAGGCTTATCCGGGAATCGAAGTGAACGAGGTCGCCGGCGACATCACCACGCCGGAAGGCCGCGCCGCCGCATTGAAGGCGTGTCCCGATCCCGACATTCTGGTCAACAACGCCGGCGGCCCGCCGCCGGGTGATTTCCGCACCTTCACCCGCGACGACTGGATCAAGGCGCTCGACGCCAACATGCTGACGCCGATCGAACTGATCAAGGCCACGGTGGACGGCATGATCGCCCGGAAGTTCGGCCGCATCGTCAACATCACCTCGGCGGCGGTGAAGGCGCCAATCGACGTGCTGGCGCTGTCCAATGGCGCGCGCAGCGGCCTTACCGGGTTCGTCGCCGGCCTGTCGCGCAAGACGGTGCGCCACAACGTCACCATCAACAATCTGCTGCCGGGGCCGTTCGACACCGACCGCATCCGCAACGTCTCGGCGGGTCAGGCCAAGGCCGCCGGCGTCTCCACCGAGGAGATCATGAAACAGCGCGCCAGCGAAAACCCCGCCGGCCGCTTCGGCGACGCCGAGGAATTCGGCCTCGCCTGCGCATTCCTGTGCGGCGCCAAATCCGGCTTCATCACCGGACAGAACCTGCTGCTCGACGGCGGCGCTTTCCCCGGCACGATGTAGGCCGACTGTTACGCGCAGCGGTTTGTAGAAATTCTGTCAGCCGTCATCGCGAGCGAAGCGAAGCAATCCAGACGCCGCGAAGAAAGAGCTGGACTGCTTCGTCGCTTCGCTCTCTCGCATGACGACGACAGTGTCTCGTTTCCATCGAATACATTGCCATCAGACTTCGGAGGACTACCGGATGAACTGGACCGTCGGCCGGGTCAAAATCACGAAAATCGTCGAGATGGAAACCGTGGGGCACACCCGATTCATCCTGCCCCAGGCGACCCCTGAGAAAATCCAGCAGATACCGTGGATGGCGCCGCACTTCGCCAACGACGAGGGGCGGCTGCGGATGAGCGTCCATTCGCTGGTGGTGGAGACCCCGTCGCAGCGCATCGTGGTGGACACCTGCATCGGCAACGACAAACAGGGCCGCGGCGTCCCGACCTGGAATAATCTCAACACTCCGTTCCTGCAGACCATGACCGACGCCGGTTACGCGCCGGAAACCATCGACATGGTGCTGTGCACACATCTGCATGTCGATCACGTCGGCTGGAATACGCGGCTGAAGGACGGCCGATGGGAGCCGACCTTCCCCAAGGCCCGCTATGTGTTCGGCAAAACCGAATACGAGTACTGGGCCGCGCACAGCGATAGTCCGGAGCATCGCGCGGTGTTCGATGACTCGGTCAAGCCGATCGCCGAGGCGGGGCGGGCCGATCTGGTCGCCAGCGACGCGCAACTGTCCGATGAGGTGTCGTTGATCTCGACCCCCGGCCACAGTCCCGGCCACATGAGCATCTTGATCCGTTCCGAAGGCCAGGAAGCCCTTCTGACCGGCGACGTTGCCCACAATCCCTGCCAGATGACGCATCTCGACTGGTCGTCGACCGCCGATTCCGATCCGGTACGCTCGATCGTCTCGCGTCGCGAATTGTTTTCACGCTTCGCTGACACCCCGACGCTGGTGATCGGTGGACATTTCACCGCGGGGCATCTCAAGCGCGATGGGAATGCCTTCCGCCTTGAGGTGTAACGACCCGCCACGCGCCGTTTTCCGCGGCGCGGTTGAATTCGGCCGCGCGTTGCTCCAAGAGTTACCAGCAGGATCCAGACGAAATACCAACCAACAAGACCGCAGGAGACCACGATGAAACTTGTGAGATATGGCGCCATCGGCAGCGAGAAGCCCGGCTTGATCGACGCCGCCGGCCAGTTGCGCGACCTCTCTAGCCAGATCGGCGATCTCGCCGGCAACGCCTACTCGCCCGCCGGGCTGGCGAAACTCGCCGCACTCGACCCGTCGGGTCTTCCCGCCGTCAGCGGTTCGCCGCGCCTCGGCTCGCCGGTCGGAGGCAGCCCGAAGTTCATCGCCATCGGCCTCAACTTCGCCGACCATGCCGCCGAGTCCAACCTGCCGATCCCAACCGAACCGATCGTGTTCATGAAAGCCAACAACTCGCTGTGCGGCCCCAATGACGACGTCGAGAAGCCGCGCGGCTCGACCAAGCTCGATTGGGAAGTCGAACTGGCGTTGGTGATCGGCACGCGCGCGAAGTACGTCAGCGAGGCCGATGCGCTGAAGCACGTTGCCGGCTACGCGGTGTGCAACGACGTCTCCGAACGCAACTTCCAGATCGAGCGCGGCGGACAGTGGACCAAGGGCAAATCGCACGACACCTTCGGGCCGCTCGGCCCGTGGCTGGTCACCGCCGACGAAGTCGGCGACGTGCAGAAGCTCGACATGTGGCTCGACGTCAACGGCCAGCGGCGACAAACCGGCTCGACCGCGACCATGATCTTCAACGTCGCGCAGATCGTGTCCTATCTCTCAGGCATGATGACCTTGATGCCCGGCGACGTCATCACCACCGGCACGCCTCCGGGCGTCGGCATGGGCATGAAGCCGCAACCTCAATTTCTCAATGTCGGAGACGTCGTCACGCTCGGCATCGCCAAGCTCGGCGAGCAGCGGCAGACGATCGTCGCGGCCTGAACGCGAACAACACCGGAGTTGCGCGGCAACGCATCGCGCAACTCCACAACGCGGCCCGGACATTTCCTCCCTTACGGCAAAGGCGTTTCAGATGAAGCTGACATTTTCCCCGGCGTCGCCGTTCGCGCGCAAGGTGCGCATCTGCGCCATCGAACTGGGGCTGATCGACCGCATCGAACTGGTGCCCACCGCAGTCGCGCCGGGCACGCCGAACGAACAGTACGCCCACGACGTCAACCCGCTGCGCAAGCTGCCGGTGCTGATCCTCGACGACGGCACGATCATCGCGGACTCGCTGGTGATCTGCGAATATCTCGACGATCTCGCCGGCGGCAAGCTGATGCCGGCAGGCGGGCTGGATCGCTGGAAGGTCAAGACCGAGCACTCGCTGCTGCAAGGCATTCTCGACGCCATGCTGCTCTGCCGTTACGAGCGGCTGCTCCGGCCCAAAAGCAAAGCCTGGGACGTCTGGTACGACGATCAATGGGACCGCGCATGGCAGGGTTTCGCGCGTTTCAACGCGTCGCCCGAGGTCCTGGCGCGACCGCTCGACATCACCCAGATCACCCTCGCCTGCGCGCTCGGCTATGCCGATTTCCGTTTCCCGGATCAGGACTGGCGCAAGGCGTTCCCGAAACTCGCGGCCTTCAACAAGACCATGCTCAAGCGGCCGTCGGTGAAGGTGTCGGTGCCGCCGAAGGCGTAACCGCACTTTCCGCCACCATTCCGGGGAGCGTGAGCGACGAGCACTCCAGGCCTTGCGTCATGGCTTCTGGATTGCTTCGCTCGCAATGATGCTTCAACCCGCCCAGTTCTAATCGAACAGCGACGGCGTGTGATTGACGTAGGCGCCTTCGATCTCCAGCATCTTCAGCTTGGTGGCCACGCCGCCGTTGGCGGAGAAGCCGCCCGGCTTGCCGCCGGCCGCCAGCACGCGATGACACGGCACCACGATCGGACATGGATTGTGGCCGAGCGCCTGGCCGACATCGCGCGACAGTTCGACGCCGCCGAGACGCTTGGCGATATCGCCGTAAGTCAGCGTCTTGCCGGGCGCGATGGTGCGGGCGATCGCATAGACCTGCCGATGAAATTCCGGCACCTCCGACAAATCCAGCGCGATATCCGCGAGATCGTTGGGCTTGCCGTCGAGCAGTTCGGCCATGCCCTCGATGGCGTGCCGCACGTCCGCGGGCGGCGGAGTTTCAACGAGATTGCCGTACCTTTGACGCAGGCGCAGTCCGGTTTTTTCGGCATTCGACATCGGCAGCTGCACGCCAACAATGCCGTGCGCGCCCCAGACGATGCCGCAGACGCCGATCGCGGTGTCGAACAGGGCAAAGGAATGAGCGGTCATGGGCGCTGTCCTGGATGGATTTCCGGCGTCGGGCCAACGTCGTGCGTTGCGGCGCAGCATGGGACATCATGCCGCCATCTCGCGCGCCAGGCCACCCGGATTCCGCTTTTCCAACGGTTCTTCCGAACAGTCTTACTGCGCCCCGTTGCTTTTCACCTTGCCGGCAACCGGCTTGATAAACTCGATTCCGATCTGATTGGCCTGTATTCGCACCAGACGGCAACGCCGATAGACCAGGCCGGTCGACGACAACAGCAGGAAGAACTCCTTCAGATCGAGGCCTTCAAGCGATCCGTCGACGATCAGCCGCGCGCCGCTGTCGGACGCGTCCTGCATGACGCAATCCCGCTGCCAGGTGCCGTCGATCGCCATCATCCGAACAGTCACGCCGCGCTCGAAATTCACACGTGGACTCTTGCGATTTCCCCATGCCATGGCAGGAGCTCCTGCGGCCCTTGAAAAGAAATTGGGAGAAAAAAGCCTTCGATATCGGAAATCACTTACTTCCGACCCACAAATCTACCGCGCACGACTTTCATTTGTCTTAAGCCCGGGTTCCGAGCGCCTCCTTCGCTGACCCACAAAAAAACAGGCCCGCGGAAGCGGGCCTGTTTCGGTCGATCGAGGCGATCGATCACCAGCGGCGATAGTGACGATGGTGGTGATGGTGGCGATGCGGCACATAAACACGCGGCACGTAGACGCGCGGCGCATAGTAATGGCGGTGATGATAGTGGCGGCGCGGATGATAGTGGCGGTGATGGCGCCGATGCTGAACTTCGGTAACCACACCGGCCGCACCCTGCTGGATCGCCGTGGTGACGCCCGGGGTGAGCGGCGATGCCGCTTGTGCTTGCGGCGTCGGGGCCGCAACCACCAGCAGTCCACCGACCGCAAGCAGACCGAGAATTTTTTTGATGAACATCAATGTTCTCCCTCAGGTGTCATGTGAAAGATCAGCATCGGTTCTGGCCGATGTCCGAAAGCAGGCTAGGTTTTGCGAGCTGAACGCAAAATGAATGCCCCTGCGACATTATGCGCAGGGAAATGCGCAGTATTCAGATGCCGCCGCACAATAATGTCCGCTGATCTGATTTGTTCCGCTCGGCGCTGGACGTCTCAACCTTGCCGTCGCGGCGGATTGCGATGGCTCGCTCGCGCGAAGCCTAACCCTGACGCCAGAAGCAATGCATCCGTGGCACGATGACAGTGCCGCTCGGCCGAAATTCCTGAACGTAACTCGCTGTGCAATCGCGCACCGCGTTGGGCCCGAGCCGTTGATAACGCGGATGCACCCGGACGCGGGTCGGCGACCGGCGATGCGCGCGACTTTGCGCCGAAAGATCGGTGCCAATCCGTGCGGCGTTCTGCCCCGGGGCGCTGACGTGGGAGACGATTCGCCCGGCGGCGTGGGCCGCGTCGCCACCCAATCCGATGCCCAGGGCCGCGGCAATGGCCACCCCCAGCACAACTTTCCCCACTTGCTTCATGAAAGCCCCGTCAGTTGCATCGTTGCCGATACGGTCCCCGATTGCCGCGACGGCGTCAACCGCCCGCCGGCATCCCGCCGCCAGCATCCGCCACCATGGCTCGGAGACGCCCGCTGCTTATATTTGCTAGGGTGGGGCAGCGCCAGCGGATTGGATTCGTTCTTCGCTGCCCGCTTGCAGCCAATGCCCGCCCGACCAATTGCCCGCGACGGTCACGGACCGGCTGGATCGAAACCTGATTGCGTAACGGAATGCCCATGCCCGACGACCCCATCGAGAGTCCGCGGTCCGGCCAGGACACAACCGACTGGAGCGGGGCGAAAGCGCCCTCCCTCGCCGAACTCGAGGCGATGGCGCACGAACAGCTCGCCACGCTGCCGCAGGTATTTCGCGACGCATGCGCGGGCGTGGTGATCCAGGCCGACGACTTCGCCACCGACGAGGTCCTGGATGAACTCGACGCCGATAGCGAATTCGATATTCTCGGCCTGTTTCAGGGGGTCGGGAGGCCGTTCCGCAGCCAGGAGGACATTGCGCCGCTGCCGAACATGATCTGGCTCTATCGCCGCCCCATCCTCGATTACTGGGCCGGGCACGACGAAACGCTGGGATTCATCGTCCGCCATGTGCTGGTTCACGAGATCGGTCATCATCTCGGGCTGTCGGACGACGACATGGAGACTATCGAAGCCAGCGTCGCGGATTAGCCCCGCGCAAGGGCCTTGCTTACGGGCCTTGCGTACGTGCCTTGCGCAAATGGCCCTTGGACCGGCGGTAATATTTGGCTAAAAACCCACACTCTTTGCGCCCGCCGGCGCATTTCTGGAACCCCGGGAACGGTCATGGACAAATTCACCACGCTCGAAGGCGTCGCGGCGCCGCTGAAGATCATCAATGTCGACACCGACATGATCATTCCGAAGCAGTACCTCAAGACCATCAAGCGCACCGGCCTCGGCAAGGGCCTGTTCTCTGAACAGCGCTACAATGACGACGGCAGCGACAACCCGGATTTCGTGCTCAACAAGCCGGCCTACAAGAACGCCAGGATTCTGGTGGCGGGCGACAATTTCGGCTGCGGTTCGAGCCGCGAGCACGCGCCGTGGGCACTGCTTGACTTCGGCATCCGCTGCGTGATCTCGACCTCGTTCGGCGACATCTTCTACAATAACTGCTTCAAGAACGGGATTCTGCCGATCCGCGTTTCGCAGGAAGATCTCGACAAGCTGTTCGACGACGCCGAGCGCGGCGCGAATTCGACGCTGACCGTCGATCTCGCCAATCAGGAAATCCGCGGTCCGGACGGCGGCAAGGTCAAGTTCGAGATCGACGCCTTCCGCAAGCACTGCCTGATCAACGGCCTCGACGACATCGGCCTGACGATGGTGAAGAAGTCGTCAATCACGAGCTACGAGGCCAAGGCGCACGAGGCGCGTCCCTGGGCGTGAGAGGTGCGGGATAATTCCCCGCCCGCGTCATTGATATCAATCCTATCAGTCGTCATGGCCGGGCGTAGCCGTTCGAAGAACGGCGTCGCTATGCTCGTCTATGTCCCGGCCATCGACGTCTCAGCTGCACACCAGCGAAGAACGGACGTGAATGGCCGGGACAAGCCCGGCCATGACGGAGACGCTTCTATGCGCCTCATCTTCCGGCGCGCCCGCCTCAACCCTTCACCGCCTCGGCCGCAGCGATCGCGGCCATGTTGATGATGCCGCGGCTGGTCACCGTTGGGGCCAGAACATGCGCCGCCTTGCCGGTGCCCATCAGGATGGGGCCGATGGGCAATCCCTTGTTGAGTTCGGTCAGCAGCGTCAGCGACAGGTTGGCGGCTTCCAGGTTCGGAAAGATCAGGAGATTGGCCTCATCGGGAAACGCAGGGCTCGAAATGTAATCCTTGCGCAACAACGGATTGACCGCGAGATCGCCCGGCATCTCGCCCTCGACCAGCAAATCCGGCGCGATCGCCTTCAGCTTGCGATAGACCTCCCGCATCTTGACGGCAGAGGCGACGTCGCGCGAACCGAACGCGGAGTGGCTGAGCAGCGCGACCTTGGCCTTGATCTGGAAGCGGCTCATATGATCGCGCGCCTGCAAGGTGATCTTCACCAGTTCGTCGGCGTCGGGATCTGCGTTGACGTAGGTATCCGCGAGGAAGAACGTGCCGCGCGACATGATCAACACCGACAGCGTCGACAGATGCGACACGCCGTCCGCGAGACCAAGGATCGATTGCAACTCGTTGGCGTGGCGCATGAAGTCGCCTTCCAGCCCACACAGCAGCGCATCGGCCTCGCCGCGATGCATCGCCAGCGCGCCGATCGCCGTGGTGTTGGTGCGCACGACGGTGCGTGCGCCATCAAGCGTGACGCCGTTGCGTTCTTGTAGCGAGTGATACAGCGAGACGTAGGCGCGATAGCGCGGATCGTCCTCCGGGTTGATGATTTCAATGTCGCCGGCGCGCAACGGCAGACCGAGACGTTCACAGCGCTGCTCGATCACCGTGGGCCGCCCGATCAGAATCGGACGGGCGATGGTTTCCTCGATCAGAACCTGCGCGGCGCGCAGCACGCGCTCGTCCTCGCCATCGGCGAACGCAACCCGCACGTTCTTGCCCAAGGTCTGTTCGATCATCGGCTTCATGACGAGGCCGGAACGGAACACGAAACGCCTGAGACTATCCTGATACGCCGCCATGTCGGCGATCGGACGGCGCGCCACGCCGCTGGTCATGGCAGCCTGCGCCACCGCCGGCGCAATGCGCAGGATCAGGCGCTGATCGAACGGCGATGGAATCAGATAGTCGCGGCCAAACGTCGCCGGAGTCCCATTCACCGTGGCTTCGAGCCCCGGCTCGTGCGCCAGTTGCGCGATGGCATAGGCGGCGGCGCGCTTCATGTCCTCGTTGATCACCGTTGCGCCGGAATCCAGTGCGCCGCGGAAGATGAAGGGGAAGCACAGGACGTTGTTGACCTGGTTCGGATAGTCGGAGCGCCCGGTGCAGATCAGCGCATCCGGCCGCGCCGCGATGGCGACTTCCGGCATGATCTCCGGCACCGGGTTGGACAGCGCGAGAATGACCGGATTGGCAGCCATGTCGCGGATCATCTCCGGCTTCAGCGCGCCGGCCTGCGACAGGCCGACGTAGATATCCGCGCCGGCCATCACATCGGCGAGTTCGGTCGCGTCGGTCTCCTGCGCGAACGCGCCGCGCCAGCGATCCACCGAATTGCCGCGCTTGGTGGTGACGAGTCCCTTGCTGTCGGCGATGAAGATGTTCTCGCGCTTGGCGCCGACCGCAATCAGCATGTCCATGCAGGCGATGGCGGCCGCGCCCGCGCCCGAGGTGCAGATCTTGACGCTGCCGATATCCTTGCCGACCAGTTGCATCGCATTGAGCACGGCGGCGGCAACGATGATGGCGGTGCCGTGCTGATCGTCGTGGAAGACCGGAATCTTCATGCGCTCGCGCAGCGTTTCCTCGACCAGGAAGCAATCCGGCGCTTTGATATCTTCCAGATTGATACCGCCGAAACTCGGCTCCAGCGGCGCGATGATTTCGATCAGCTTGACTGGATCGTTTTCAGAGATCTCGATATCGATGCCGTCGATACCGGCGAATTTCTTGAAGAGAACCGCCTTGCCTTCCATCACCGGCTTGGCTGCCGCCGCGCCGATGTTGCCGAGCCCGAGCACCGCAGTACCATTGGAGATCACCGCGACGAGATTGCCTTTCGCGGTGTAGCGATAGGCCTGCTCCGGATCGGCGGCGATTTCCTCGCATGGCGCTGCAACGCCCGGCGAATAGGCCAGCGACAGGTCGCGCGTGTTCGACAGCGGCTTGGTCGGCGTCAGTTCGATCTTGCCCGGCTTGGGAAATTCGTGAAAGCGCAGCGCGGCTGCACGCAAATTGGCCTGGTCTTCTTCCGACACGCTCATCCCCCCGATGTGTCGGTCCCGCGCCGCGCGCGTCCGAACACAACTTCTTCGATGCCGATAGCTGTACGCCTCCGTTCGGCGGCATATCCAAACGGGGGCACCAACAAAAGACCAATTCCGCGTCAGGTCAAGTCAATCCTGCCTCGCGCCGGCGACAGTTTGCGCACGCCGTGGATCAGGGTTTATCCCATGCGGAATCAAGCGGTCACGAGCGACCATGGCAAGGTGATGCCGCCGCGAAACACGACGACCTCACTGTCGTCGACACCGACCGCCGCCATCACGCGGCTCTCACGGCGCTCCAGCGTGATCGTGCCGCGATTGGGCTCCATGCCATAGAAGCGCGCGCCGTTGAGCGAAGCAAATGTCTCGAAACGATCCAGCGCGTTCTCCTCGTCGAACACCTGCACGTAGGTCTGGAGCGCGGTCGCGCCGCCGAAGATGCCGGCCGAACAGCATTCGGCTTCCTTGCGCGTGCGCAGATGCGGCGCGGTGTCGGTGCCAATGAAGAAGCAGCTTTCGCCGGACGTCGCCGCCTTGCGTAGCGCCAGCCGATGCCGCTCGCGCTTGGCCACCGGGAGGCAATACAGATGCGGCTGCAACCCGCCCTGAAAAATCGAGGTGCGGTTGATGAAGAGGTGATGCGGCGTGATGGTCGCCGCCGCGCGCGCGGCGTGAGCACGGACGATGTCCAGCGTCTCCGCCGTGGTGGCGTGCTCGATCACCACCTTCAAGCCGGGGTGGCGCTTGAGCAGCGGCAGCAGGCTGCGTTCCATGAACACCGCCTCGCGATCGAAAATATCGACGTCCGGGTCGGTGGATTCGCCGTGGATCAGCACCGGCATACCGATCTTTTCCATGCGCTCCAGCACCGGCGCGAGCGCTGGAATATTCGTGACTCCGTGATGCGCATTGGTGGTGGCACCAGCCGGATACAGCTTCGCCGCGACCCAGACACCGTCGGCGTGGCCACGTTCGATCTCGTCGGGCGAGGTCATGTCGGTGAGGTAGCAGGTCATCAAGGGCTGGAAATCGGAGCCCAGCGGGCGCGCCGCGAGAATGCGATCACGGTAAGCGGACGCGGCTTCGACCGTCGTCACCGGCGGCACCAGGTTCGGCATGATGATGCCACGCGCGAATTGCGCGGCGGTGAACGGCAGCACCGCCTTGAGCATCGTGCCGTCGCGCAGATGAACGTGCCAGTCGTCCGGGCGGCTGATGGTGATCGACATCACCGGCGCGGCATTCGCCGCCGCCTTGTCGAACATCGCGTCGAGACTCATACTGTCTCCGTGCCGTGGACGCGCAACCGCGCGTTGAAATCGACTGTCTGTGTCATGGGAAAGGCTGGTCCTCGCGTCTGCAGATCATGGTCGCACTATAAGCCATGCGACCGTGCACATGAAACCCGCAGACGCCTTTCTATCGCGGCCGCGCTCCGACAAGGCCATCGGTGAGAAAATCGATCAGCACCTCGACCCGCGCCGGGCGCGGTCCGCCCGGCGGCATCACCAGATGCACCGCACCCTCGGTCTGTTTCCAATCCTTCAGGATCACCTCGACCTGTCCGGCCGCGATGGCGTCGCTGACGATGAAATCCGGCAGGTCTGCGATGCCAAGGCCCGCGATCAGCGCCGGCAGCACGGCCTCGCCGTTGTTGACCCGCAGTTGTCCTGACGGCCGCACCGTGGCCTCCTCGCCAGCGGCGTTGGTGAACCGCCAGACATTCGGCGTGGACGTGTAGGCATAGGCGAAGCAGCGGTGCTGCGCGAGATGCATCGGGTGCGTCGGACGACCATGTCGCGCGAGATAGTCGGGCGCGGCCACGATGTAGCGCGGCATCGGGCAGACCCGCCGCGCCACCAGCGAGGAATCCGGCAGACTGGCGATCCGTACGCCGACGTCGAAGCCCTCACCAATCAGATCAACCATGGCATCGCCCAGATGCAGATCGACCGATACGTCCGGATATCGCGCCAGAAAGTCCGACAACAGCGGCGCGACCACCCGGACCCCGAACGTCATCGGCGCGGCGATGCGCACGAGGCCGCGCGGCGCGGCGGATTGCGCCAGCGCCTCGCTCTCGGCCGCCTCGCCATCGACCAGCAGTCGCGCGGCCCGCGCCGCCAGCGACCGCCCGGCGTCAGTCAACGCCAGCCGGCGCGAAGTGCGATTGAACAGCCGCGCGCCAATCCGCTCTTCAAGCCGGCCGACCGCCTTGGAGACGGTCGCTTTCGACAGCGCAAGCTCGGTGGCCGCCGCCGCGAAGGAGCGCAGTTCCACCACCTTGGCGAAGATCGCCAGCGCCTCGAAATCAGGGAGTTTTGACATCGCATTTTTTGAAACAATGAGTTTCGATAGTTTCTATTTATACCACTATCGGATCGGCCTATCTAGTCTCCAACACAGTTCGAACCCCCGTTCGAAAGGAGAAATCCGATGATTGAACTTCGTCCCTTCGACAGCCTCGGCGCCGCCGACCACGGCTGGCTCAACGCCCACCACCATTTCTCGTTCGCCAGCTATCACGACCCCAAGCGCATGAGCCACGGCAGCCTGCGGGTCTGGAACGACGACGAGATCGCGCCGAATTCCGGCTTCCCGCCGCATCCGCACGCCAACATGGAGATCATTACCTTCGTCCGCGAAGGCGCGATCACCCATCAGGACTCGCTCGGCAACAAGGGCCGCACCGAGGCCGGCGACGTGCAGGTGATGAGTGCGGGCTCCGGCATCCGCCACGCCGAATACAACCTCGAGCCGGTGCCGACCCGGATTTTCCAGATCTGGATCGAGCCGACGCAGGAGGG